>JAPHTQ010000022.1 GCA_026196275.1 Gammaproteobacteria bacterium | reverse complement strand
TACAGGGCGACGTTTTTGGTGAGAATTTCGGCGGTGTTTTTGGCACGCACCAGGCCGGCCTCGAGCATCGAAAAGCCCGCGGCCATCCACATTACCAGCGCACCGGATACCAGAAAATAGAAGGTATCCAGGGCGTATTTCACTTCTGTTATTGCTTCCATCTCATTACCCTCCCGATGGGTTACAGCGCTTCCGGGCCGGTCTCACCGGTGCGGATGCGTACCACTTGTTCCAGGTTGGAGACGAAGATCTTGCCGTCGCCGATCTTGCCGGTATTGGCCGCCTTGGAGATCACTTCGATTACCTGATCTACCAGGTCGGCAGCTACCGCCGCTTCCACCTTTACCTTGGGCAGAAAATCCACCACATACTCGGCCCCGCGATAGAGCTCGGTGTGTCCCTTCTGCCGCCCGAAACCCTTGACCTCGGTGACGGTAATGCCCTGCACGCCCATATCGGAAAGCGCCTCGCGTACGTCATCGAGCTTGAAGGGCTTGATGATTGCTGTGACCATTTTCATCGTGATTTATCCTCCGTTTGGATTAGTCCGCCCGATACCGGGCGGATCTGGATTCTCCTGCTTCCTAGAAATCGATGGAGTGAGTCCAAGTGGCAGAGATCCGCGCATTGTCGGTCTGAGCTACCTCCTTGTTGTCAGTGTTGCTGTAAGCGAAGCTGAAGTCACCCTTGCTCAGGCTTACGCTGTAGTCGCCGTAACCATCGGCAAAGGCGTCACCGTCCTTCATGCCATAGTGCAGTCCCAGGGCCAGGTCATTTTTAACAGGAATGTCTGCGCCAACCTCTATGTAGTAAGCGCTCTCACCGGAGTTGAAATAGTCATCGGTGATGGAGTACTTGGCGCTGAACATGCTGTAGCTGGCACCGAGGTAACCCTCGGTTGTATCGCCGTCGTTATCTTCCTGCGGATACTGATAGGTGATCGCACCGACATCCAGGCCGATACCTGCCACCTCGAAGGCATAACCGGCGTAAATATCGAGCTCGTAGCTGCTGCCGCCGCCCAGGCTGGAGGTCCAGGTGCCAACATAGAAACCGGAGTCGTGTGCGTAATCGATGCCGCCGAATACAGCGGCCTCATCAGAGGCCTGGGTTTCGCCACGCCAGAGGTAGTTGGAGGTAACACCAACGTTACCGCTCAGTTCTGCCATTGCGGTGCCGCTGGCCAGAGTGGTGGCAGCCAGCACGGAAGCGGCTACCAGAGATTTAGTCATTTTTCCCATATCAATTGCTCCTAGTGTGTTGTGTGCAAACTTTGTTTGTTGGCTTGAATGCCCTCGCACCCTCTTTACTGCATCAGCTGTGCCAACTCTGATTTATTATTATTTTTCATATAGATACGAATCACAGACTGAAACACGGCGCAAACCTGCGCACCAGCTTGGCCAACTATTTCGGTCGACGCACCACAACGGTGCACTGAAACGGGGCGTTAGATGTCGTAAACTGGAGAGCACATTCACAGTAACCAGGGCAGAACCATGAATAGCAGCGTTATCGATGAATTGAGCAAACGGATCAGTGGTGCACTACCGCCCGGTGCGAGCGTCATGAAGGAAGACCTGGAGAAGAATATACGCAGCGTGTTGCACGCCGCCTTCAGCAAGATGGATCTGGTGACCCGGGAAGAGTTCGAGGTGCAGGCGCAGGTGCTGCAGCGTACACGGGAAAGGCTTGAGGCTCTGGAAAAGCAGGTCACCGAACTGGAAAGCCAGCTGCTTCCGCCACGTCCGGAAGAATGAATTCGACCAGAGGTCCCCGCTGAAGGCTTCTCTTCTCCATCGCATTCAACCCTGTGGAATTGCTGTTTATCTCGATTACCGCTAGGCTACGAATGGAAATGCAGGAGGTATTCACGCCTCGTGAGGTGAAGGGATTCGATGTCACTCGCAACCACATACAGTCGTGCCGCTATCGGCATCGCTGCCCCCGAGATCACCGTTGAGGTGCACCTGGCCAACGGCCTTCCCGCCCTCTCTATCGTCGGCCTGCCCGAGGCGGCGCTGAAGGAGAGCAAGGATCGGGTTCGCGCCGCGCTGCTCAATGCCCGTTTCGAATTTCCCGCCCGGCGCATCACCATCAGCCTGGCCCCGGCCGACCTGCCCAAGGAGGGGGGACGCTTCGATCTGCCCATTGCACTGGGGATCCTCGCCGCGTCGGGCCAGGTACCGGCCGACCTGCTCAATCGCTACGAGTTTGTCGGTGAACTGGGGCTGGGAGGTCAATTACGTCCGGTACGTGGCGTGTTGCCGGTAGCATTGCAGGCGCGGGATGCGGGGCGCAGTCTGGTGGTACCGGTCGAGAATGCCGCCGAGGCGGCGCTGGTCAGCGACGCCACCATCCTCCCCGCCGGCCATCTGCTGGAGGTGATCGCCCACCTGCACGGCCAGTCCCTGCTGCCGCAGCAGCAATGTCCGCCCCTGACAGAAGTCGCCGATCCGCCCCCGGATCTGACCGAGGTCTACGGTCAGCCCCACGCCCGCCGGGCACTGGAGATCGCCGCCAGCGGGGGCCACAGCCTGCTGATGTTCGGCCCACCCGGCACCGGCAAGACCATGCTCGCCAGCCGTCTGCCCGGGATCCTGCCGCCGCTGGACGAGGCCTCGGCGATCGAAACCGCCGCACTCGCCTCGATCAGTGAACAGGGCTTCCATTTCGAGCAGTGGGCCCGGCGGCCGTTTCGCGCCCCGCACCACACCGCCTCGGCAGTGGCACTGGTCGGCGGCGGCAGCCATCCACGCCCCGGTGAGATCTCGCTGGCCCACAACGGGGTGCTGTTTCTGGATGAGCTGCCGGAGTTTGATCGCAAGGTGCTGGAAGTACTGCGCGAACCGTTGGAGTCGGGACAGATCACCATCTCCCGCGCCGCACGCCAGGCACAGTTTCCGGCCCGCTTTCAGCTGGTGGCCGCGATGAACCCCTGCCCCTGTGGCTACCTGGGCCACCCCTCCGGTCGCTGCCGCTGCACCGAAGAACAGATCGCCCGCTACCGCAGCCGTCTCTCCGGACCGCTGCTGGATCGTATCGACATGCATGTCGAGGTGCCGCCCCTGCCCCAGGGGATCATGCAGGCGGACGAGCAGAGCGAAGAGTGCAGTGCTGAAGTGAGGGCACGGGTAGAACAGTACCGTCGCCGACAGCAGGAGCGGTGCGGCAAGGCCAATGCACAGATGGACAACCGCGAAGTCAAACGGCACTGCAGACTGGGCGGCGCCGAGGCGCAGCTGCTGGAGCGGGCCACCGTGCAGCTGGGACTCTCGGCCCGCGCCCACCAGCGCATCCTCAAACTGGCGCGTACCATCGCCGACATGGCCGGCAGCGAACAGATCGAACTACCCCATCTGAGCGAGGCGATCACCTACCGAAAACTGGATAGACAGTAAAAGCTTTCAACGCAAAGACGCAGAGGAAGGGTATTTCCATAGGCTTGCATCTTCATCCCTGCGAGGACAGGCATTCCCCTTGCCGCTCTTACCCATAGTTCTTCGCGTCTTTGCGTCTCTGCGGTGAGATCGTTTTTTTCGGGTGGGGCGAGTCGTTACATGAAATCCTTTGCAACCTCTGCGTTAAATTTTTTTATTCTTTCAGAATACTTTTCGCCCACGGTCGGAACTGCAGGCCATAGAACATCTGCAGATAGCGGCGTGTCTCGTCGCGCTCAAGGTTGGTGACGTATTTCCAGAAACCGTAGATCCGCGACAGCGTCATCATGCGACTGGCGTAGCGCTCCCAGGTGTAGCGCGCCTGGATGCGGGCCATGGCGGCGGCGGAGATCCGCTCCCAGTAGTCGGGCTCCCGTTCACAGCGGGTGAAAAAATCGCGCAGGCAGGCGGTGACCGTCTCGCCATGATTGGGGTCGATATGGAAACCGGAGTTTTCATGCTCGATGATCTCCAGCGGACCACCGTAACGGGTGGCGAAGGTGGGCAGGCCGCAGGTCATCGCCTCCACCACGGTCAGACCAAAGGCCTCGAACAGCGCCGGCTGGACAAAGACGCCGCGGTGGTCGGCGATGAAACGATAGAGCTCACCGGCCAGCGGCTTGTCCAGTTGCAACCCGAGCCAGCGAACCTGGCCATCCAGTCCATAATGGTCGAACAGTTCATGCATGCGGGCGATCTGCAGCTGCTCCTCCCGATCCTGTGACCGGCCGGCATCCACATAACCGGCGACCACCACCAGGTTGGCCATCTCCCGCAGCGCATCATCCTGCGCATACCACTCCAGCAAACCGGTAATGTTCTTGATTCGATCCAGCCGCGCCATAGTGAAGATCAGCGGTTTGTCCGCTTCGACCAGCCGCCCTCTGGCATCGTCGCGGATTTCGCCGAAGATCAATTCATGAAGTTCCTCATGCAGACCGCCAAGACGGTTTTCCCGGTCGCTGTAGGGAAAATAGATCGCGGCATCGGCCCCGGGCGAGACGATGTTGAACTTGGGATCGAAGACATTGATACCGTTGACCACCCGATAGAGCCCCGGCATGGTGAAGCTGCCGTAGCTTTCGTACTGGCCGACGCTGTCACGGGTGCCGGCGATCTCCTGGTAGGTACTGGTGATGATGAAGTCCGCCGAGTTCATGGCGATGAGATCGGCGGTAAACTGGCTGGCGAAGTGGTAGTTCTCCTCGTTGTCCTGCCAGTAGAGATCGGAGTAGAGGTATTTGGTCTTCTCCAGCGCGTGGGCGATGTTGCACTGGGTAACGCCGAGCTGTTGCGACAACAGGGTCGCCACCAGATTGCCGTCCGAGTAGTTGCCGATCACCAGGTCTGGCCGGCCCCCCATCTGTGCCTGCACCGCCTGCGCCACCTCCCGGGCGAAACGCTCCAGGTAGGGCCACACCTTGAAGCGGGAGATCCAGTGCGGGATCACCTCGCCGTTTTCATTGCGAAACGGCACCCGCAGGATGCGTGCATTGCGAGTGCCGACGATCGGCTCCAACGGTTGATTGCAGGTGGTGTTACCCGCCTCGGGGATAAGGCGGGTGACCACCACGATCTCCGGCTCCAGCTCCAGCCCCTGCTCCTCGATACGCTTCTGCATCTCCCGCTCCAGGGCACGCACCTGGTCGAGGATATAGACCACCTGACCGCCGGTATCGGGCAGCCCCAGTACTTTGTCCTGACCAAAGTAGCCGTGGGGCGAGAGGATAACGATACGGTAGATCATCGGGATACGACCGAGGAAGGTCTCCAGGGTATCCGGGGCCGGCGCTTCAAGTACATCGGAGAGCAGCAACAGGGTCTCACGCATGCGCTCTGCGTTACGCCCCCACCCGGCCTCGAAACCCAACTGTTGCAGGGTCTCACCCACCACCATCCAGTCCGCCTGCGGGTCCGATTCGGCCAGATAATCCTCGGCGCGGCGCAACGCATGCTGCAGGTCAGACACATCACTAATGCGCTGGTTAAGCATCAGTTGCTGCCCCTGACACTGATGCACGCGCAGAAAATCGAGCAGGTGTTCGGCGCCGCGGCCACGCAACTGAAACAGCTGGCTGGAGAGGCGACGGTTGAGAAACTCCATGCCGCGACCGATGGAGCGTGCCTCATGCAGGCGCGGAAACTCGCGGTTAAAGGGGGTCAGGTCAAGCTCCAGCACCCACTCATCGACCGGGTGGCCGGCGTTCTGACGCTCCTTGAACGCCAGAAACTGCTCCACCGGGATGGCCTCATGGTGCATCTGCTCGGCATGCACCCGCAGATACTCCCAGCGACCGATACGGGTGCGCAGAGCAAAGTAGATCCAGGGCGACTCGATCACCGCTTCCTGGGCCGTGGCGATCAGCTTCTGCAGCTTCGGCGTGCAGTAGTCCGCCCCCTCATCACTCCGACAGAAGCTTTCATACCCGTCCCACAATTCGGAGCGCAGCAGCAGCCTCTTCTCCATGCCGAACAGATAGCGCAACAGCAGGTAGAGCCCCTGCCTCTCTTCATGCAGCAACTCCTGGAGTGTCTCGGTCATTCCTCGCCCTCTTCGCCATCACAGGTGCTCACCTCACCGAAGAAATCGTAGTGATCGGTCCCCTCCAGAATACCGGTGGCATACTCACCCTCGGCAAAGTAGATCCGCGGCTCGCCGACCAGCGACTCCACCTCCGGGCTGTAGTTGCCCACCACCACGCCAAGGGTTTCGCCGCGCAACATCTCGATGTCATTGCCCGAGTCGCCGGCCACCAGCAGGCGGTCCGGCGCCAGGCCCCACTTCATCATCAGGTAGCGGATCGCCAGCCCCTTGGAGGCGCGGATCGGCAGCAGGTCGAGGAAGGACTGGTGGGAGTAGATGAGCTTGCAGTGCAGATCGCGCTTGCGCAGGCAGGTGCGGATCGCATTGACGTTGGGCATCTTCTCCGGGTCGACGAAGTAACTGAGCTTGAAGCGGCGTTGATCGACCTTCGGCTGCAACCGCAATCCCGGCGCACCGACCAGCGCCTTCTTCAGCGTCTCCGGTTTCCACTGGTAGTTGATATGGCGCGCCCAACCCTGATCCTCCACCAGCCCGTTGCCGTAGTGGATCTCGCTACCCACCGAGGTGATCAGTAGATCCGGCATCGGTACCCCCCACTCGTCGAGGACCTTGAGGGCACTGTCGAGCCGGCGCCCGGTGGCCACACCGAAAGCGACCCGGTCTCCGGCCTCCTTCAGGCGTCGCAGCAGCTGCTTCAGCCCGTCGCGATCGCCGAGCAGGGTATTGTCGATATCGCAGATCATTACCCGGTCCACCGTCGGCAGGCGGCTGCGAGACAGCGAGAAGCGTTTTTTCGCCTTATTCATCTTGCCCAGCACGCTCCTGACCTCGCTCAGATAGGTCTCCACATGACCGCCCCAGGTATAGGTGCTGCGGGCCCCCTTGATCCCCGCCCTGGACAGGCGCTGCCAGCGGCTTTTGCTGCTGATCACCTCGTAGATCTTCTCACCCATGGTATCGGCATCGAGCGGATCGACCAGATAGCCGCTCTTGCAATGCCTCATGATGTCGCAGGGTCCGCCGTCCTCGGTCGCCACCAGCGGCACGCCGCTGGCCGCCGCCTCGATCAGGGTCAGACCGAACGGCTCGGTGAGGGCCGGATTGACAAACACGCCGCGGCTCTGTGCCGCCAGGCGGTAGAGGTCCGGGATGTCGTTCGGCTCGTGGTGTTTGGGGTAGGCTACCTTGCCGTAGAGGTCGTAGCGGTCAATCAGCAGCAGCAACTCGCTCAACACCTCCCTCGCCCCCTTTTCGAGCTTGCGGATATCGTCCCGGTTGCCGGCCACCACCACCAGATTGGCCGCCTCGCGCAGGTCCGGGTTCTCGGCATAGGCACGCACCAGGGTGGCGATATTCTTGCGCTCATCGGCACGGGAGATGGCCAGTACCATCGGTCTCTTCGGCTCGCTGAGGAAGCGCTCCAGGGTCGCGGCGATGGCCGGCTTTTTCTGTCGCACTGTGGGGGGCTGAAAGCGGGAGATATCGACCCCCGGCGGGATCACCCGCATGCGCTTGGGGTGGTAGTTGTCGTAGGCCTTGTACTGCTGCTCGATCTCCTGCGAGGTGCTGGCGATCACCAGCGCGGCATTGCCCAGGGTGATCTCCTCGGCCTCGATGCGAGTACTCATGTTGTAGTTGCGCTCGATGTTCTGCGGCAGTACCCCCTTGTCCTCCAGCCGCCGACGCTTGTCCACCCCCAGCGAGTGGCCGGTGTGCACCAGCGGCACCCCCAGCAGTTGGGAGAGTCTGGCGCCGACATAACCGGCATCGGCGTAGTGGCTGTGGATATAGTCGGGTACCTGGCCGACCCGGCGCAGATGCTGCAGTGCCTCATCGGCGAAGGCCTCCAGATAGGGCCACAGCACCTCCTTGCGGAAATAGCGCCGCGGTCCGGCCGGCAGGCGGATGATTCGAGCCTTGTCGCCGATCTTCTCCTCGGGTTCGGCGTAGTCGTTGTCGACCTTGGGATCGAACACCTGGCGGGTCAGCAGGTCGACCCGCTCTACATCAGGATGCTCGGCCAGCGCCCGTGCCAGCTCCACCACATACTTGATCTGGCCACCGGTATCGGCGTCGCGGCCCAGCTCCATATTGTGCCCCCGGATCAGGCCGTGGACACTGACCATAACAACGTATAAACCGCGTTTTTCCATTCCATCTCCCTGATGACGACGAGCCCACACACGGGCTCCTGAAGCGGTCCCGTGCTTGCTGTTTCCAGCTTTCTACTGCCACCCGGCCAGGCAGCGCCGGTAGGTGCCCTGGTCGGGCAACACCGCACCGCGCACCTCACAGAGGCGGGCGGCAAAACCCAGCGCACGCTCCAGGGTCTCGCTGTGCCCCCAGCCACGCAACAGACCCAGGATCGACACCGCGCTGAAGGCATCGCCGGCACCCACGGTATCGATCAGGTGTTGTAGCGCCACCGGCGCACCTTCAGTGATCCCGTGGCGATCGACAAACATCGCCCCCTTCGCCCCGCAGGTGACGATGAGCAGCTCCAAAGCGTAGCGCTCCCACATTGCCAGCGCCGCCTCACCCAGATCCCCGCTTCCGTCCAGCTGCTCAAGCTCCTCGTCATTGAGCTTGAGCCACTTCACCCCACGCACCAGCCCGTCCACCCCCTCCGGGCTCCACCACGGGGCGCGCAGGTTGATGTCGACGAACTGGGGCAGGGAGAGGCTGCGCAGCAGCTGCAGGGTTGCCCGCGAAACCGGCGAACGGGCGATAAGTGAGCCGAAATAGAGCAGTGCCGGTGTTTTATCGTGCAGCAGCGCGAGACTCTCTCCCGCATCGATAAAGTCGTAGGCCTGCTCGGGCAGGATATCGAAGGTGTGCGAGGTACCCTGCATCGCGATCTGCACGCTGCCGGTGGGGTGCTCCGGATCACGCTGCAGGCCGGACATATCCATGCCCCACTCCTGCATCGCAACCCTTACCCGCTCGCCGCGCGCATCCTCACCGATGCGGCTGATAAACAGGGGGTCACAGCCGAAGCCGTGAAGGTGGCGTGCCACATTGAACGGCGCGCCACCGGGTACCTCGCGACCATCGGGAAAGATGTCGAACAACACCTCACCGAAGATGACCGGGCGCCCCTGTATGGATGAAGAATCGCTATCTTTCATGTTGTTTTCACATTTCGCCCGCGCCACCTGTCACCGGTATCGCAAGAGCAGACAACCTTGAGTGTAGCACCAACCCGGCATCCGTAATCAAAAGCCGCAGCCGGCAACCGCAAATCAAGACTTCGGGCAATCAGGACGGGGCGAGGGGGAGATCGCCATAGTGCAGCACCAACCAGGTCAGTGCCGGTATGAGGACGAACCAGGGCCAGCGCCGGCGGCGACGCCGGGACCGAAACAGGCTGCGGCTGGCCCATTTTTTCTCTGCTTTCTCCAGATCGTCCATCATGCTCTGCACTATATGGCTTCAGGGTCACACTGTTAACCACCCTGCAACATTTGCCCGCGAAGTACAAGGTTGCTGCCGGCTGCTGCTACAATAGGCGCCTTCGACTTCCAGGCTTGCCAAACGTGTCCGATCTCAACCCCAGACAGAAAGAAGCGGTCCGCTACATCGACGGCCCCCTGCTGGTGCTCGCCGGCGCAGGCTCGGGCAAGACCCGCGTGATCACACAGAAGATCGCCTACCTCATCCAGCAGTGCGGCATCTCCCCGGCCCATATCGCCGCGGTCACCTTCACCAACAAGGCGGCGCGGGAGATGAAGGAGCGGGTCGGCCAGCTGCTCAAGGGCAAGGAGACACGGGGACTGCGGGTCTCCACCTTCCACACCCTGGGGCTCGATATCATCCGCCGCGAGCTCACGACCCTCGGTTACAAGAGCGGCTTCTCCATCTTCGATGCCGCCGACAGCGCCGGACTGCTACGCGAGTTGATGCGCAAGGAGGGGGGCGACAACGAGCTGGAAAGACTGGTACAGCAGCGCATCTCCAGCTGGAAGAACGCCTTTGTCACCCCCGAGCAGGCCCTGGCCGGCGCCGACGACCCACTGGACCACAACGCCGCCCTGCTCTACGCCGGCTACAACCGCCACTTGAAGGCGTTCAACGCGGTCGACTTCGACGACCTCATCATGCTGCCGGTCACCCTGTTCGAGCAGCACCCGGCGATCCTGGAGAAGTGGCAGAACCGGCTGCGCTATCTGCTGGTGGACGAATACCAGGACACCAACGCCACCCAGTACCGGCTGGTCATGCTGCTGGTGGGGCTGCGCGGTGCGCTCACCGTGGTCGGTGATGACGATCAGTCGATCTACGCCTGGCGCGGCGCCCAGCCGGAGAATCTGGCACTGCTGAGCCAGGATTTCCCCGGCCTCAGGGTGATCAAACTGGAGCAGAACTACCGCTCGATGGGCCGCATCCTCAAATCCGCCAACCAACTCATCGCCAACAACCCGCATGTGTTCGACAAGCGGCTCTGGAGTGAGCTGGGCTATGGCGACCCGCTCAAGGTGATCAACTGCGCCGATGAAAAGGACGAGGCACTCAAGGTGGCCTCGGCGATCCTGCACCAGCGCTTCCAGCACAGGACCGACTACAACGACTTTGCCATCCTCTACCGCGGCAACCACCAGTCGCGGCTGTTCGAGCAGGCGCTGCGCGAGCACAAAATCCCCTACACCCTCTCCGGCGGCAACTCCTTCTTCTCCTACACCGAGGTGAAGGACATCATGGCCTACCTGCGCCTGCTGGTGAATCCGGATGACGACAGCGCCTTCCTGCGCGTGGTCAATACCCCGCGGCGGGAGATCGGCGCCTCCACCGTGGAGAAGCTTGGCGGCTACGCCACCGGGCGTGGTATCAGCCTGTTCGCCGCCAGCTTCGAGCTGGGACTGAAGGCACAGATCAATGAGCGGGCCCATGCGCGGCTGAGCCGCTTCGTCCACTGGCTGGTGGATATCGGTGACCGGGCCCGCCGCGGCGACCCGATACAGGCGGTACGCGAACTGGTGCGCGACATCGACTACCAGAGCTGGCTCAACGACAACAGCAAGGACCTCAAGCAGGCAGAGCGACGCATGGAGAATGTCGAGAGCCTGATCGACTGGCTCAAACGCATGGCCGATGACCCGGAGAACGCCACCGCCGATCTCACCGAGATGGTGGCGAAGATGGCCCTGATGGATATCCTTGAGCGGCAGAACGAGGAGGAGGAGAGTGATACGGTCAGGCTGATGACCCTGCACGCCGCCAAGGGGCTGGAGTTTCCGCATGTCTTCCTGGTCGGTATGGAGGAGGAGCTGCTGCCGCACCGGGTCTCCATCGAGGAGGACAACATCGAGGAGGAGCGGCGCCTGGCCTATGTCGGTATCACCCGCGCCCAGCGCACCCTGACCATGACCCTCGCCAGCCGCCGCCGCCGCGCCGGTGAACTGGTGCGCTGTGAGCCCAGCCGCTTTCTCGCTGAGCTGCCCCAGGATGACCTCAGCTGGGAGGGCAAGGGCATCGAAGTGTCGCCGGAGGAGCGCCAGGAACGTGGCAAGGCGCACCTGGATGCGCTCAAGGGAATGCTCGGTAGCTGAGGTTTACGACTCAGCCGTGTTGCCCCAGCGGCGCCTTTTTCAACAATCGTGCGTTGATCGCCACGATCACCGTGGAGAGCGACATCAGCGCCGCCCCCACCGCCGGTGAGAGCACAATGCCGATGCCGATGGCAACACCCGCCGCCAGCGGGATCGCGATAATGTTGTATCCGGTGGCCCACAACAGATTCTGCACCAGCTTGCGATAGGTGGCGCGGGAGAGCACCATGATCGCCACCACCTTGGACGGATCGCTCCTCACCAGCACCACATCGGCCGACTCGATCGCCACATCGGTGCCGGCGCCGATGGCGATCCCCAGGTCCGCCTCCACCAGCGCCGGGGCATCGTTAACACCGTCGCCGACCATCGCCACCCGCACTCCCTGCCGCTTCACCTGCTTGATCTTCTCCGCCTTCTGCTCCGGCAATACCCCGGCGAAATAGTCATCCAATCCCAGCTCGGCGGCCACGCTTTTCGCCACCGCCTCGCTGTCACCGGTGAGCATCAGACAGCGGATCCCCATCCCCTGCAGCTCCCTGATGGCCTCACGCGAGGCATCACGGATCACATCGGCCAGGGCGATGGCGCCGATCACCTGCTCATCCGCCACCACCAGCACCACAGTGTTGCCCCCCTCAGCCAGCTCCTCCACCGCGCCATGGTCAAAATCGATCCCCTCGTCGCCGGCGTAGCCGGGGCTCACCACCTTCACCTCGCTGTCGCCCACCCTCGCCTCGGCACCGCGGCCGGTGAGGTTGTGAAACCCCTTCACCCGCCCCAACTCAAGCCCACGCGTCTGTGCCTCGATGACAATGCCCTGCGCGATGGGGTGCTCGGAGTGACTCTCCAACGAGGCGGCCAACTGCAACAGCCGCGCCTCATCGACCCCGCCAAAGGGACGCACCCGCTTTACCCCGAAACGCCCCTCGGTCAGAGTACCGGTCTTGTCGAACACCACCGCAGTGAGCTCGCGCGCCCGCTCAAACGCCCCACGGTTACGGATCAACAGGCCATTCTCTGCCGCCAGACTGGTACTCATTGCCACCACCAGCGGTACCGCCAGTCCCAGCGCATGGGGGCAGGTGATCACCATCACCGTCACCATCCGCTCCAGCGAAAAGGAAAACTCGGCACCGAAGGTGAGCCAGAGGAGCAGGGTCAGCAGGCCGGCAGTGAGGGCGAGGTAGGTCAGCCAGGCGGCGGCGCGATTGGCCAGGTCCTGGGTCTTCGAGCGAGAGCCCTGCGCCTTGCGCACCATCTCGATCACCTGCGAGAGATAGGTCTCCTCACCGGTCTTCTTGATCTCCAGCTTAAGTGCGTTCTCGCCGTTGACCGCACCACCGATCACCTCATCGCCTTCACGGCGGTGCACCGGGGTCGACTCCCCGGTCAGCATCGACTCATTAAGCGAACTCTCCCCCTCGATGATCACCCCGTCGGTGGGAACCTTTTCTCCCGGCTTGACCAGCACCCGGTCCCCGGCGCCCAGTTCACTGAGCGCCACCTCCTCGGTGCCGCCATCCTCCTTCAGCCGGTGCGCCTCGGTCGGCAGCAGCTTGACCAGCGCCTCCAGCGCACCGGAGGCCCCCATCACCGAGCGCATCTCGATCCAGTGGCCGACCAGCATCACATCGATCAACGTCGCCAGTTCCCAGAAGAAGACCTTGCCCTGCAGACCGAACACCACCGCGCTGGAGTAGGCCCAGGCGACGCTGATCGCCAGGGCGATCAGGGTCATCATCCCCGGCTCATGTTGACCCAGCTCCTTCGCTAATCCCTTGAGAAACGGCCAGCCGCCGTAGAGAAACACCAGCGTCGCCAGCAGGAACTGCAAATAGCGATCCCCGGGGAAGGCAAACGCCTCTTCCAGCCCGACAAAGGATTGCAGCATCGGCGAGAGGGCGAGGATGGGTAGTGTCAACAGCAGGGAGAACCAGAAACGGCGACGAAAATCGGCGATCATCGCCGCATGGTGCCCCTGATGGTGCGTATGCCCCTGTTGCGACGCCCCGTTTGGCGGGTACGTCGTTGCATGCTTTTCATCTCCCATATGACTATCCGAACCGTGCATACTCATCTCCTGCACTAAACCGCATTTCGGGCAGAAAAAAAAGGCGTCGGGGGAGGACGCCTAAAGAGCCTGCAGCGGAAGGGAGACAATATTCCCGCTCAGTGCTCGATTAGATCCTGATAGGCGTGCCAGCTGGCATAGGCCAGCAAGGGAAACACCACGATCAGACCGAGAAACAGCGGTGCTACCGCTACCGCACTAAACAGCGCGATCAATCCCGCCCAAAGCGCCATGGTGCCGGGATTTCTCCTCACGGCCCGCACACTGCAGACCATCGCCGTGATCGCATCCATATCCTCCTTGTCGGTCAGCATCGGCACGGCAACCACGGTCAACAGGAAGGCCACAACCACGGCCACTGCGCCTACCAGGGCGAAGGCGGCCAGCAGCGGCCACTGGATGGAGAACGCAAAGCTCTGCCAGGTCTCGGCAGTGCCGAATACCTGACCCAGCTCCCCGGAAACCCCATAGAGTACGGCGGCCAGCTGCATCGATAGCATGAGCCAGGCAAGCATCAGCAACATCAGCACCACACCCACCGTCAACACCGCACCACTGTTTCTGCCCCAGCCCCGCCAGGTGTCGGGCAGGGAGGCGATTTTTCGGTGTTCGATACGCCGGCTCAGCTCATACAGACCGACCGCCAACACCGGCCCGAGGAAGACAAAGCCGGCCATCAGGGCAAGCGCAAGATGGTAGGAGTTGATCGATTGCAGCAGAGCGAAGGCCAGCACCATGATCGCACTGACCACAAAACCATAGATCATGCTCACACCCGCAGTGCGGGTAAAATCGTCCCATCCGGCAGCCAGCCAGAGCCAGGGGCGGTCACTGTCTACCCGGCAGATGGCAGGGAGTGAGGTGGGGGAGACGTGGTGAGTATCGGCATGGTATGCCATAAATCACCTCCTGAATTTGTCCCGAACGAAAGGGGTTATCGTGTTACGGCGACCTTACCCATAAATCTAGCACCATTATCCGACCTTTCAAGTAAAGAATATTCAACGTACTTTCGCCTCAGCAACAAAAAAGGCCGGGTCTCCCCGGCCTTCTTCACCTTTACAACAACATGACGGTTTACTGGCTGCTCTCCAGCATATATTCGACGACCGTCCTGAGCTCCTCATCGGAGCAGCTCGAGCAGGTGCCCCGCGGCGGCATGGCATTAAAGCCGTTGATGGCATGGTTCATCAACGTATCCATCCCCTTCTCTCTACGCGGCGCCCAGGCCGCCGCATCACCGAGCATCGGTGCGCCGGCAGCACCGGTACCGTGGCAGGCAAAGCAGGAGGCGTTGTAGATCTCCTTGGCAGGACGACCGGCACTGGCAGTGGCATCCGCAGCCGGCTCTGCAGCGGCCGGTTCCGCGGTAGCGGCGGCCTTGGGCACGATGGCCTCACCGGTGTTCAGCTTGCCCACTGGTGCAATACGCTCGGCGATTGCCTCCTCACTCATATCGGCAGTGGAGTCACCCTTAAGTGCAGAGCCGACGGAGTTGTTGATGATCACGACAATTACAGCAACAACAATGGCCACACCAATACTGGTACCGAAGTAGGTATTTACTTTGCTCACAGTGAACTCCCAAATGGTTGATAATGAACAGCTCGAGCCAAACCTGGCCCCGCACGTGACGGGCCCATCAAACTGGGCATGCGTACGCACGAATACTCGCACCCCATCCGGCCCATGCCGAAGGAGCGAAATTGCTCCAGTATATATTTAATTAAGGCGTTCAGGAAATCCGCCCGCCGCAGGGGCGTTGAGGGCCGTCAGGCGAACCATTCCATTTACTCGCCCCTGTTTGCATTTCTCATGGCGCGCATACGGCACGCCCTATGCCCTACCCAATACTCTCGCCAAGCCGCAAAGCTCGCCAAGAAAGGCCTTTTTTTCTTTGCGGCTTGGCGTCTCGGCGAGAGTCCCATAGAGTTTTCCCGGATCGCGGCATATAGGGCTCATGACCGCCGCATTCAGGAGTATCTGCGCATCCTGATGGGCCATTCGCGATATTACGCTCTGTTGAACGTGCTGCCGGCCGGAGCAACTCAGAACTCGGTCGCCAGCTGAACGGTGAAGACTCCGCCACTCTCGCCGCTGCCGCCATCGGAGAGACTATAGTCTTCCGCCATTGCGTACTCCAGGCTAAGAGCGGTTGCCTCGAACAGTGCGACGGAGAAGGTCGCCAGGGTCTTGCTCTTTGGCAGCTCCAGCGCCACCGCCTCGCTCGTCCGCTGCCGCGCTACGCCCAGACTGGCCTCCTTGCCCATCATCTGGAAACTGTAATCCAGCTCCAGATTCCAGGCCGATGGCCTGGCTCCTTCACCAGGGAAAGCAGGATCCGTCGACGCAAAGTCCCTGTTCGCCCCCACATACTCGCCGATCACGGTAAAGGGGCCGCGCTCGATAATGACATGGGCGGCAACACCGGGGACGTTCTCCTGCATGGCCCCGAAGGGTTCGATGAGCTCCTGATTGGCATCGCTATCGGCCAGCGTGCTGAGATAACCTGCACCAATATCGAAGTGCTCACCGGCGAAGCCCAGGTTGGCACCGAAATGATTGATCCCGTCATCCTCCCCCGCCTCAGCGGTATCGCCGTTGAAGGCATAGAGTGAACCATAGAAGCCGGCGGAGTCGAAGCCAAGCTGCAGCGCCGACTCACGGATCTCTGCCAGTTCCAGGGTCAACGGGTCGGAGACCATACCACTCTCGAAATTGCCGAAGGGCAGATACATGCGCCCCGCCGACAGGTAGATCGGCGACCGCTCGGCGTTGCCTAGCGTCAGGATCGCCTGATCGATTTCACCCGGCTCGGTCGCGTCCTCCTCAAAAAGGTAGACCACCTGGGCATGGGTCCACGCATTGAGATGCGCCTCTGCCGCCAACTCGACGGTGGAGAGCACCACATCACTCGACGAGACACCTTCCCGGTTTTTTCCCGATGCGGCCTCCACCTCGACCAAACCGCTGAAAGTCATCGAACTCCCGCTACCGCCTCCCCCTTGAGCCTCATCGCTTTTCTTATCGAGAAGCTGCACCCGCTCCTCCAGATATTGCACGCGTGCACGCATATCGGCTTCATCCGCCAAAACAGTGCCTGACACCCCCCCAAAAACGAGGATAGTCACTCCCAGTTTATTGAACATGCTCTCTACCTATTTCGTCTATTCATGGGATCATCCCTCTTATGAATGATTATCATGTGCATGATAATCATTATCATTCACCCAATCAAGGGGCCGACTCTGCCATCCGCGGAGTGCTTTGGATGAATGGGTTTCTCTGTGATTCGGACGCATCCCTTCCGCCTGAGGCATCAAAAAAGTGCCGAGATCTCCACACCAAAGTAGCCACGGCTGGCTTTGTTCCGTTGATTGCGGATGCCGGCTTTCAGGCCTGCCTGCACGGTGGGCGTGATCTCCAGGCCAGTGAGAAAAACGCCGGCCTGGGTGACCTGGTAGTCGGGGTCTCCCTGGAAAACCAGCTCGGGGCCGGCGCGACGACCGTTGCCGAAGGCACGACCCAGACGGACACGGGCCCAATAGCCCTGCTGGCCGAATATGTAGCTGCCGGTCAGACCCAGCTCCAGAGCCCCCGTCAGCTGCTGGGTGCTCTCCACCTGCGCCTTGATGCGCCACTGACCGCCACGAGCGGCACTGTCGGGGTCGTCGGGACGCAGACGAGTGTCCCGGTAGAGGATACCCAGCAGACCAGTGACGCTGCCCCGGGATGTCGGCGAGGCATAGCCCAGGGCCGCCTCGACGCCAGGCGCCTCGGCTTCGATGGTGCGGTTGTCACTGTCATAGCGGTAGCTTACCCGGTCCAGCCAGTAGCGCTGGACGAAACCCTCGCCCAGGTTGCCGCCAAAGGCGGGCATGAGCAGTCCGGTGTAGGCATAGCTGTTGTCCGGGCTGGTCTCCACGCCTGCAAACCAGAGCCTCTCGGCGGACCATGCCGCCGGACTTATCAGCAGGCCCAGCATCAAGGCCGGCACCAGACCCCGAGCTGGTGCGGTAAACGCCCATATCCCCGAATGCATGGTTATCATGTCTCCTGCTCTAACTCAAAGGCGCTAACCGGCGTAAGGTAAAGGGGCGCAATCGGACTCTCCAGCGTTTGACTGACCCCTGTTCTTGCGCTGAAGCGGGCATGGCGGGTCCGGGTAGAGAGCCGACCCTGGAATAGGGCACCTTGCGGTAGCGGCTGGAAAGTGAGTAGCTGGTGTGTTATCTGCTCATCCGGCGGCAGCGAGACCAGACCCAGCAGGCTGTCGCTGCTACCCGTTATCTGATAGGTCATGACACACCAGTGCTCCAGGGCAGGAGCTCTGAGACCAACACCTCGCCGCCCGGTCAGACGCTCCAAAGGCGTACGCGCCCGTTCACTCAGATGGTGCAGATGCCATTGCAGATCCGAACCATAGAGAAAGAGTTTGAGCGCATCGCGTTCCGCACTGTTCTGCCACTGAAATTCGCAGCCGATGGCCTTGGTGTAGTGCTCCTCTGCCCGCTTGCTGGCGATCTGCGAGGCTGTACGGGCGCGAAAGCGCCAGTTACCGCTGGGCAGGGCGATCTCGCCGCTGACAGGGGTACCGATCTCCAGCGACTCGGGCAGAGGGCCGTAAAAACGGCAGCCGGCAGAGGAGATGTCATCCACGGTGACCAGCAGTTCCGCCCCCCCATCGATATGGATGCGCGCCGGCAACGGGATGGGAAAACGGTATTCACTCCGGCGCTGGTCCGCCCGGTTGAGGGTAAACCAAACCATCGACAAGGCAAGTGCCATGTTGAGGCTGGCCCAGAAGAGGTTGGCAACAGCACCTTCCAGCGGCAGATGATCGTCCAGAGTTATGTAGAGCGCCAGCCCCAACGGCAGGGCCACGGCGTTAAGCATCAGCACCAGGAACTGGGGGGTGAAGTAACGGTAGGCATCCCGAACCCGTGAGTGGCCCTTGTGAGTGACCGAGAAAGGCAGTCGGCGTCTGAACAGGGCCAGGGTCGCCCAGGCGAAGGCGGCGAAGCGACCCATGTTGTACTGCTCCGTGATCACGGTACGCCCGTAGCCACGCCCCAGCTCCTCGAACAACCAGAAGGAGAGTACATAGTAAGGGACGAAGCGGATGAAGAACTCCATACTCAACGTGCTGATAGGCATGACACCGGTAACCAACACGACGACCGGGGCCAGATAGAAGATCGCCTTTTGCCAGCCATCGAAGTAAGTCACCATCGAGGCGAAATAGTTGAGCCGCTGGGCCAGCGTCAAGCCACGGGCGGTCAGCACCCCTTCACGGCGCCACACCTGCATCGCGCCCTGCCCCCAGCGGATGCGCTGCTTGAGAAACGGCACCACGCTGGAGGGGGCCACGCCGAAGGCCAGGGATTCGGGGTGGTAAACGGAGCGATAACCCAGCTTGTGCAGGCGGATGGAGGTGTGCAGGTCCTCGGTGACCGTCTCTGTGGCGAAACCGCCGATACGGTCCAGAGCCGAGCGGCGTACCACCGCGCAGCTGCCACAGAAAAAGGCCGCATTCCAGGTGTCCTTACCCCGCTGGATCACCCGAAAGAACAGCGACTGCTCCGTCCAGACGGCCCGGCGTCCTGGCTGCTGGCGGTGCTGGTAGGAATCCAGATTGAAAAAGTCCTGCGGGGTCTGCACGAAGGCAACCTTATCATCAGCAGCGAGATAGCCGAGGGTGCGTTCAAGAAAATGGCGCTGGGGGGCGTGGTCGGCATCGAATACGGCGATGAAATCCGCATCGGTATGAGCCAGGGCGTGGTTGAGGTTACCCGCCTTGGCGTGGGTATTGTCACTGCGCGCCAGGTAGCGGACACCCAACTCCTCAGCCTGGGCCCTCATCGATGGGCGATTGCCATCGTCCAGTAACCAGGTTTCGTGGGGGTAGTCCATGTGCAGAGCAGCGATCAGGGTGTTGCGCACCAAATCCTCGGATTCATCGAAGGTCGGGATAAATACCGCTACCCTGAGCCCCTCGGGTACCGGAGGACTGACCCGACACTTCAGGCGCCAGGTCATGAAAATATGCAGCAAGGCCGTCATGAAACCGAACAGCTCGGCCCCATAGATCAACAGGGAAAAGGCCATGGCATCCGGATTGAGGGTGCCGGCACGCCAGCTCAGATACCAGATGGCGATAGCCAGGAACGTTAGGGTGAGAAGTTTGCGCGCGGGACCGATCTCTTCATGATCGTGTTGTCGCGCTGCCGAATGGTCCAAAATTTATGCTTCCCCATAATAGATAGAATACCGTTGTAACAAGAGCCACGTGCCCGGATGCAGGCAGCGTCAGACAAACCCGGCATGGGCATGCCTGCTCATCAAAAATGACACAAGTCTTTTTTTGATTTATTGTGACCAAGTTCGCACCTTTGCACAATAACTATAACCAATAATCCACTGCTGTCCCATTAAGAACCGCCTTAGATTCCTGTAACCGACTGATTACACGTGAAAAATTAGTCATCAGTCAGGCAATACGACATAGAAAAACAGTTCGTGCATTCCTTCTCCCCTCGGGAGAGGGAGAGGATGAGGGGATATTAACCATCGGTGAGTTAGCTCATATTATCCCCTCACCCCCAACCCTCTCCCTCAGGGAGGGGGCGTTTATGGGACAGCAGTATCAATAATCATAATGAAAATACTGGATCCTCAGGGAGTGTTCATTCCCCGGGCAGGAGGTGTGTGTTGGGAAGTAACGGATAGGGCAGCCCCCTGTCACGACCGGTTCGGTGTTTAACAGCTATTATGTCAGCGTGGAGCATTCGCACAGTATTAGAAGATGATGATGACAAACGATAATGATAGTGCCGGAAAAATAATAGGCCTGGCCGTTTCTCCTATTCGAACGCTGCTGGATCGTTTGAACTACACCAGGAAGTTTACCATTCTGTGGCTATTGTCAGCGGTCGCCATCGCGGTCGTTGTATACAGTCTGGTTGCCAGCCTGGACCGTGTTATCGAGCCATCCAAGTTGGAACTCGAAGGTATCGCGCTAGTAGAGCCGATTATCCAGACTATTCAGCTGGTGCAGATACATCGCGGTCTGTCAATTAGAGCGTTTGTCGAAAACAAGATCATGACCGAACAGCGTGCCGCCAAGCAAAGGGAGATGTTCAGGGCATTTAAGGCAATGGAAGGGGAGCTGCCTGCCAGGCTGACTTCAAGCGAGGCCTTTGCAAGCATCAAAACACGCTGGCAACGTCTGCATACCGAAGAAAAACAGCGCTTAACCGTGGACGATAGTTTCACTGCACACACCGATCTTATCGAGCATCTACAGGCACTCAAGGTAACTATCGCCGATGACTACGCGCTGACCCTGGATCCGCAAATCGGAACGTTCTACCTGATTGACACCGCTATTAACAAACTCCCGCGCATGATTGAATATCTCGGCCAGATTCGCGCCTATGGCAGCGGCATTCTCGTTGCCCGGAAGATCACCGAAAAGCAGAAGATCCAGTTACAGATTCTAATCGCCAAAATCGATACGGCACTAAAGGATTTTCATGCCTATCTCGAGAAAACCATAAAGCACAACCCCATGCTGCAAGACTCATTCAATAAGGCAGCAGAAAATATTATCAACTCAACGCAGCAGATCATTGAATTGACCGTATCTGACATATTGACTGGCCATTTCTCTACCCCCCCCGATAAATTCCTTGAGATAGCCACCATAGAGATCGATAACAGCTATACCCAGCTCTACCAGGCGCTGCTGCCGACGGCCAGGGATCTCATTCAGAGGCGTATTGACCAGGCGCAAAAGACGATGTTCACGAGTGTCGGCACAGCCTTGCTGTTACTCCTTCTGGTGGTCTACCTCTCGGTCAGTATCTACTACGCCATCATTGGCAATATTCAGTCACTGGTGAGATCCGCTCGCGCCTTTGCCAATGGCGACCTGAATGCGCGTATCAGACTCACCACCCGTGATGAGCTGCGCTGGCTGTGCGACAGCTTCAACGAAATGGCCGATGGCTTCAACGCCATGCTTGAAGCACGTATCGCGGCCGAGGCTGAACAGGAGCAGGCCAAACGCGCCGTGATGGAAGGTCGGGAGAGACTACACGCCGTTATTGAAAGTGCCCTGGATGCCGTCGTACAGATGGATGCCTCTGAAATTATCATCGGCTGGAACCATCAAGCCGAGGCGATCTTCGGCTGGACCCAAGAGGAGGTGATCGGAAAAACCGTCAGTGAAACCATCATCCCCCCGCAGTATCGTGAAGCACACTGTCAGGGTCTGAAACATTTTCTGAAAACGGGTGATGCTCCTATCCTGAATAGCCGGTTCGAGATCACCGGGCTGCATCGTGATGGACATGAATTCCCCGTCGAACTGGCCATCGTCCCGATTCACATGTTGGGCAAGTACGAATTCAGTGCCTTCATCCGCGATATCACCGGGAGGAAGAAATCGGATGAATTGATCTGGAGGCAAGCCAACTTCGACTCGCTGACCGAACTGCCGAATCGGCAGATGTTCTACGACAGATTGGACCAGGACATAAAGAAAACGCACCGTTTCGGTTCGAAAATCGCACTGCTGTTTATCGATCTGGACAACTTCAAGGAGATCAATGACACACTGGGACACAGCATGGGCGATATCCTGCTGCAGGAAGCGGCACAGCGCATCAGCCATTGTGTACGCGAAACAGACACCGTGGCAAGGCTGGGGGGTGATGAGTTTACCGTTATTCTGGCAGAGCTCGATGATATTGGCAGTGCGGAGCGGGTTGCCGGGAACATTCTGCAGAGACTGGCTGAGCCCTTCCGGCTGGGAGATGAGGTGGTGCATGTCTCGGCAAGTATCGGCATCACCCTCTATCCCGACGATGCCACCGAGATAGAAGCCCTGTTCCGAAATGCCGATCAGGCCATGTATATGGCAAAAAACAAGGGGCGAAACCGTTTTGAGTACTTCACCCAGGCGATGCAACAAGCGGCACAAAACCGCATGCGGCTTATCCAGGAGTTGCGTAGGGCCCTGACAGCCAACCAGTTCAGGGTTTTTTATCAACCGATTATTGACCTAAGAACAGGGCACATTATCAAGGCGGAAACGCTGGTTCGCTGGCAACACCCGGAGCGTGGTCTGGTCAACCCAGCCGAATTTATTCCGCTGGCTGAAGAGACCGGTCTAATTGTTGATATTGGCAACTGGGTATTCAGAGAATCGGCACGCCAACTAAAGCAGTGGAAGCCACTATGCGCCAGAGAATTTCAGATCTCGGTGAACATATCCCCGATTCAGTTCCACAGCACTGACTTTGTGTGCCAGGCATGGCACACCTATTTACAGGAGTTGGGGCTGCCACCGCACAGTTTTGCCATCGAAATCACAGAGGGGTTATTGCTCGATATTGATGCCTCAGTCACTGACAAACTGCTTGCATTCCATGAAATGGGCATCCAGGTTGCGATTGATGATTTTGGCACCGGATATTCCTCACTCTCCTACCTGAAAAAATTTGACATCGATTATCTGAAAATTGACCAGTCCTTTGTGCGCGATCTGGCGGCCGATACCGACGATATGGCGCTATCTGAGGCGATTATCGTCATGGCCCATAAACTTGGCCTCAAGGTAATCGCCGAAGGAGTCGAAACGGAGACTCAGCAGGAATTACTCTTCACTGCTGGCTGTGACTTTGCGCAAGGCTACCTCTACTCCAAACCGGTTCCCGCTGAAGAGTTTGAACTGTTGTTGACGGCCGCTGCGGGAGAAAATCCCTGAATTCTGTTCGGTTCGTGGTAGTTTCGCAGATCCTCACGGAGATAAACCACCGCGAACACCAACAGGGCGACCTTGGCAGTAGTTGTCACAATGGCGGCCGACGGAACGCGCCGCGGCAGGCTGTCCGCAGTATGTTGCCATGTGGTGAACAGGTGGCTATACCGCAGGCGCCAGGCAGACCCGGTTACGACCCATACGCTTGGCCTCATAGAGGGCGGCATCAGCGCGGGCCAACAGGGAGTCCGGTTGGTCCATGGCGTCCGGCTCATAGGTGGCAACGCCGATGCTAATGGTGGCCCGTAGCGTCTCGCTCCCGTCGAGCACCTGCAGCGCGGCCACCTCGGCACGAATGCGCTCGGCCACCTGCTGGGCGACCTCCAGCGGAGTACTGCCCAACACCATCAGAAACTCTTCGCCGCCATAGCGCCCCAGCCGATCATGGCCACGCAGGCACGCCTGCAGGGTGGCTGCCACCGCCTTCAGCACGGCATCACCAGTGGGGTGACCATGGCGGTCGTTAATGCGCTTGAATTGATCCAGATCGGCCATCAGGATACTGAGCGGCTCGAACTGTCGCTGCGCAAAACCCAGATGCTCATCCAGCGATTCGAGGATGGCTCCATGGTTGAGTGCGCCGGTCAGTGCATCGCGCAACGCCTGTTCTCTCAACGTATCCTGAACCTGAAGCAGTTTCTGGTTCAGATCATGGATCTGCTGGTAATAGTGGCTGCGCTCCATGAGTACGGAAAGGTAGGCGGCGATCTCCAGAAAGACCCGTTGATGTTCTGGACGGTAGGTATCTTTTTCCCGACTGGAGAAGAACAGAAAACCGACCGGCTTGCCCTCAGCAATCAATGGGCAAGTCAGACTGGAGCGGATCCCCTCGGCCACGATGAGTTGGGTGGAGACGGAATCGGGATGTGCCTCCAGGTAGGCTTCCAGGTCGTTGAGGATACGCGGCGCGCCGGTGTCGAGAATGGTTTCCAGGCTACTACCCGCCAGCTCGGCCTGGTAACCCTGGGTGATGCGCATGCTATCGGGGTAGTTTGATTTGGCCCAGCAAGCCCGCACGCTGCGCCGGTCTTCACTGATTAACGCGCAACCGATACGGTCATAAGGGATCAGCTGATGAAAGGTATCGTATACCCGCTCCAGGACCTCGTGGGCAAACAGGCCGCTACTGATCCCTTGAGATATTTGCTGGATTTTCCGGATTTGCTCAAAACGCTGGTCGAGCCAGATCCCCAGTTGCACCAGCTCCTGTCCCAGCAGACCCAGGGGGGCCTTGCTGTTATCTATTGGCAGAGTAACCTTGAAGTTTCCCTTGCGCATGGCAGCTACCGCTTCGCGGTAGGCTTTCAGTAACTGAGTTTGATCCAAATCAAGCTCCCGGTTGGAGTGAACTTCCGCTGTCGTCTTCTAGTTTACTGCACCATGTAATTGGATATTCCTACAATTCCAGTCGGCTATCCCTCGAAGTGTAGATAACGCCGACGCCTCGCGCAAATCGGTGCGTGGAGAAACATAATCGCCTCACGGACAGGGAAAAATAGACACACCAGCGGCATGGCGATCGGGCAGGATTTGTCGCCACACCTGCCGGCTGTTTATCGCTGTTCGCGGTCGAGGGTCTGCAAAAACTGTCCGTCGCGCAGCCGGCGCACGGTGTCGAAGCCGGTGATCATCCGTTCGTCGTGGGTCACGACGATGACCGCCGAATTGCGCTCACGTGCGATGCGTTTGAGCAGATCCATCACCCGGCCACCGCGTTCGGTATCGAGGGAGGCGGTGGGTTCGTCAGCGAGGATGAGTGGCGGCTCGTTGGCCAGGGCACGGCCGATGGCAACCCGCTGCTGCTCACCACCGGAGAGTCTGCCCGGCAGGGCATCGGCGCGGTGACTGACCTCCAGGTAGGCCAGCAGCTCATCGGCCCGTTGCCGTGCCTGGCGCCGCCCCACCCCGTTCAGCTCCAGGGAGAGCATGATGTTGTCGCGGGCGGTGAGGAAGGGGATCAGGTTGTGGCCCTGGAAGATGAAACCGATCTTCTCCCGGCGCAGACGGCGCGCCTCTTTGTGCGCCCAGCCATCGGCGTAGACCGTCTCGCCGCCGAGCTCGATACTGCCGGCGGTCGGTGTCAGGATCAGACTGATGCAGAGCAACAGGGTGCTCTTGCCCGAACCGCTGGGGCCGAGCAGGGCCATCAACTCACCCTCCTCCACGGCAAAATCGATCCCCTCCAGGGCAGTCACCGCCAGCTCGCCGCTGCCGAAGACATGCTTGAGATGGTTGACACTCAGGACCGGCATCGACCTATCCTCCCAACGCCAGCGAGGGGGGCGTGCGCAGGGCGTGCCAGATCCCGGTCATACTCGCCACCACACCACCGACCAGCATGATGATAAAGGTAAGCAGGGTCTCCTCGGGCAGCAGCACCAGGTTGCGCGGAAATTTATCCTGGGTGGCGATGGTAAGGGCGCAGCCGAAGGCGAAGCTGCCGAGGGTGAGCACCAGCGCCTGCTCCAGGATCAGGCGCACGATCACGCTGTTGCCCGCACCGATGATCTTGAGCGTGGCGATGGCGCGCACCTTCTCCATGGTCAGTACGTAGATCAGCAGGGCGATGATCACGATGGCCACTATCAGCAGAAGGGTGCGGAACACGCCGAGGATCGCGGTCATCTTCTTGAGCTTGCCCTCCAGCATCAGGTCGCGCTCCTGCTCCGTGGTGTAGGCGCTCAGATAGAGCCAGCGCTCGATATGACGGGTGACCGCGGCGCGGTCGGCGCCGGGCTCAAGCACCACCAGCACGGCGCTGATGGTCGTGCTGCCCCCACCGAGCAGCGGTAACAATCGGTTTACCTCGGCCGGCAAATAACCCGCCTCCTCCAGGCGCTGGCGGTCGCGTGCCCGCTGTACGTCCAGCGCCCGGTTGTCCTGCTGGTAGAGCACCTCCTGGGCGTCCGGCAGCGAAAGGTAGGCGAGTGGATTGCCGCCGGAGTCGACCGCCCCGCGGGTCACTCCCACTACCGTATAGTCATGGATCCCAAGCCGCACACGCTGCCCCAGGGAGAGACCCAGTTTTTGGTCGGCCACCAGTTCGTAGTGGGCGCGCCGGATCGGCCGCCCGGCGACGATCCGCCCCGGGCCGCCCAGACCACCGAAGACGTCGTAGCCAATGATGGTGAACTGTTGCTCACGGCCACCGATCTCCCGCTGCACGGCGTAGCTGATGAAGGGGCTGGCCTGGGCGACGCCCGGGGTGGCCGCCACGCTGCGGTAACTGTCGGTGGGGATACGCGAGGATTCATTGAAGGGACCGCCGCGGTCCCGCTCCACCACCCACAGGTCGGCCCGGGTGTTGTCGATGAGCCAGATCCCATCGGCGATGTTGCCCTGGAAGATGCCGTTCATGATCAGCACAATCGCCACCAGCATGCCGACACCGGCGATCGTGGCGAGAAACTTGCCGAGGTGGCGCCGAACATCCTTGACCGCGAGATCCATTAGCGTCCTTCCGCTACCGGTTCGGCCCGCTGACCCACGCGGACCCGCTGCGGTGCCGCCACGACCGGGGCGCCGACCTCAATGCCGTTATGCACCAGTACGTACTCGCCGTCGCCGATCCCGGTCTCGATCGGCTGCCGCTGGACACGGCCCTCCCGTATCACCAGCACCGCCTGACCGCCCTCTCCATAGGAGAGCGCGCGGATGGGGACCACCACCCCCTCTACCTCACCGGCACGGATGGTGACCTCCGCCTCGAGATTAATGGCGAAACGCTCGGGTGGTGTGTCAAAGGCGACATTGACCTCCAGCTCACGGGTGACCGCGTCCGACTCCTTGCTAATACGGGCCACCGTGCCTGTCGCCCGTTCGCCGGTGCGCAGCTCGATGGTTGCCGGCTGTCCTACCGCCAACACCCCGCTCACCGACTCATCGACCCGGGCCACCACCCAGAGCGTGCCGGGATCGGCCAGGCGAAAAAGCGGGGTACCCACACCGACGGTGTGACCCTGCTCGACCAGGCGCGCCGTGATCACCCCACCCGCCGGCGCCGTGATATCCGTATGCGAGAGGATGGCGAGCGCCTCGCTTTCACGTGCCCTGGCCGCCTCGACGGCAGCCGCTGAAGCATCGAGCTCGCTGCGCGAGATGAGACTCTGCTCCTTTTCGAACAACTCCCGGTCACGGCGGTGATTCGCCAGCGCCAGCGCCAGATCCGCTCTGATAGCAGTGAGACGGGCCGCCAGCTCCCGGGCGTCGAGACGGGCAAGCCGCGTTCCCTGCTCGACCCTATCGCCTTCGTCGGCATACAGCCCGGTGATCACCGAGGGCACGCGGGCACCGACGGTGATCGGATAGCGCGCCTGTATGGTGCCGGGGGCATGGATGTTGTGCGCCATGCGCCCCTCATGCGCCGCCACCACTGCTACCGGCGAGGTATAGAACCCGAGGCGGTAGACAGCCACGGCAGCGAACGCCGAAACTACCACAGTAACAACAAACCATTTCAGCGGTCTTTTCATCCACATTTCCCGTAACGTTTAGGAGTCAATTTGTTCTGTATTAGTAACTTACTCCCCCCTTAAAACCTCACCGCAAAGGCGCAGAGGCGCAAAGGGTTGAATAATAAGCGTGTAGGCCAGGTTGCCGCCACAGTAACGCCCGGAAGAGCGATGGCATGTTGATGACAAGACAACAACATCCCTCTGGCTACCTGGCAGCTCTCCAAACCGCGATGTTGCCACGTAGCCTACAACTTGGCGCCCACACAAATGCGCCCCCCTTGACCAGAATTTCACAGGCCGGGCTAAAGCACAACCAGCCATCGAGGCGGACACTATTCTTTAACGGGTATTTCGACAGAGGCTTCGGTACCACCGCCCGGTCGCGCCTTCAGACCCAGATGCCAGCCGTGGAACCGCGCCAGTTGCTGGGCGATGGCGAGCCCAAGGCCACTGCCGCCGGTGGCGCTGCTACGGGAAGGCTCCAGACGGTAGAATGGACGGAATACCGCTTCTCGCTCTGCCGGCGGGATGCCGACGCCCCTGTCGAGCACCTTGATGACGCACACATCCTCTGTGTGCTCACACTCCACCCTGACCTCATTCCCCCGACCATAGTACACGGCATTTTGTAGCAGATTGGAGAGGATCCTCGTAAGTGCCATGGGTTGCAGCGTGAGCAGACAGGGGGCGCCGGGCGTCCAGTCGATATCAGTACCCATGCGACGCGCATCGATAACGCAGCGGTCAATGATCTCTCTGACATCAATGGTTTCCGGTCTGTCACCCGTCAGCACCTGCCCGAGCTGCAGGTACTGATCAATCAGATGATCCATCGCTTCGAGATCCTGCTCAGCTTCAGCGAGTAGCTGTTCGTTGGCCTGATCTTTCAACATCTCGAGGGTCAGATTCAGACGCGCCAGCGGCGTACGCAAATCATGTGCAATACCGGAAAGCATGGTAGTGCGATCGGCGAGCAACTCGCGTACCTGCAAGACCATATGATTAAAGGTACGGGCAAGCCGTGACAATTCAACCGGGCCCGTTTCCGGCAATGGTGATGGCGTACCACCACGACCGACCTCGTCTACCGCTCTGGAAAAACGCGCCAGTGGATGAGTCAACCGTCGCACCAGTAAAAGCGCTGTTAGCAAGACAAGCATCATGCTCAGCGTAAACACGATCAAAGCTGCCAATGGTGGTTGTGGCCCGAACCGCGCAAGTTCAAACCCGAAACGAACCATACGTTCATTAACCGGGATATCTACCCAGAACCAGTCAGCCCCATCGGCCGAAGTGGTCGGGTGTACAGAGACAGTTTGACCGCTACGCCGTGTGAGACTCTCCTGCAGGAAACGGAGATAAATGAGCAGTCTCGTTACATCTCCTGTCAGCGGAGGTTCAGCCTTAGTCAATATCAGTCCATGGTTAAGCGCCAGCTCCCGTTCAAAGTCGGGGCGTGTCTGTGGCGGCAGCTCTGCCCAGGTCTGCGCCGAAACCACCATCAGTGCTGAAAGATCCTCAGCGGAACGCTTGGCAACCGGCACAACAACCAAATAAGCAACCGTGATCAGGGTGAGCAACAGGAACATCACCGTGGCAGCCGCCAGCGTTGCCGTGGTTCTTGCATAAAGTGTTTTTGGCCACAAGAGTTGCAACTAACCTTTCACTCCGGTGACTCGCCTGAAGGAGAAAACAGGTATCCCTCTCCCCATATGGTGCGGATATAGCGTGGCATAGCCGGGTTTTCCTCAATCTTTCGCCGCAAACGGGTAACCCGTACATCAATCGAACGATCATAGGGTGAACGGTCATAGCCCTTAATCAGATCGATCAGCAGATCGCGGCTCAATACTCTGTTGGGATGCTCGACAAAGATACGCAACAGCGTAAACTCCGCCGCTGTGAGAGAAACAGCCACCCCGTTTTTACTGAGCGAATGGTTGCCTGTATCCAGACGATAGGGCGGGAAAATATAGGCCTTCTCTTGCGCGGCAACAGAGGCAGCGCTACGACGGCGTAACAAAACCCGGATCCTGGCAAGAAGCTCGCGCGGATTGAACGGCTTGGAGAGATAGTCATCGGCACCTATCTCCAGCCCGATAATCCGATCAACGTCGTCACCGAGAGCAGAGAGCATAATAATCGGTATGTCGCTGTTTGCTCTCAGCCTGTGTGCCAGGCTCAGCCCATCCTCGCCCGGCAGCATTATGTCCAGAATCACCACATCGGGTGTCTGTTTTGCCAAAAAGGCATCCATCGCCGGTCCGTCCTCCGCTACCGTGACGCGAAATCCCTGTTCCGTCAGATAACGCGATAGCCGCTCGCGCAATGCGCGATCATCGTCCACGACCAACAGATGTTCCGATGTGTTTTCCATCCCTCAAGTGTATCGGCTTTGCATGGCCATTGCCTACTCTATCGGTCGGCGTGAAACACACTGTTACACTTTCAACACTGGCGGAAATCTCCCGGAAACATTCTGCGCCGACTATTCCAGAACGCAACGGCCTCGCTGTTTCTACCGCATGCGAAGCAGTTACCGGAAACCAGGAATGAGGTGCAATTATGGTAATAAAAAGGTTCTTTATGGTCGGAATTTTGTGTCTGGCCTTGCCGGCCTACGCCGATGAGTCAGCTGTCATCAATGATCATGATCACCGTTCAAGGGCAGGTCTTATGATGACAAACATCCCCCAATCGACCGTCATGCCACAGGAGAACCCGCGCACCACCAAGGTGGCGGAACCCATGGTCGAGATGCTGGAAAGGATACGTAAAACCGGCAAACAGCAAGCGGCGGAGGCGTCGTTCACACTCGCCATGCTGGCTATCGAAAGAAGGGATGCCAACGCCGCACGGTATCTGATCCGGGAGGCCGTACAGTTGCGGCCATCACATCCGGGCTACCTTCGTGCCGCTACTGATATCGCCTTTAACAGCGGGAACTTTGCCGAGGCGGAGATGTATAACACCCGGTACCTTAAACTGGCCATTGAGGAGCTCGGCGAGGAGGATATTCGCGTTGTCATACTGATGGATAATCTCGGTACAATCTACCAGGCCCAACAGCGCTATGAGAAAGCTGAACAGATATGGAGAGCAAGTCTATCTCTGCGCGAACGGATTCTTGGGGAGATGCACCCCTCGCTGGCCCCTCGTCTGAAGGACCTGGCAGAACTTTCCATGCTCAACCAACGATTCGATGAAACCGAGAAATTGCTCAAGCGGACGATCCATATCCTGGAATCAAACGAACAGTCGGATCATCAGGAAATCACTATTGCCCAGCACATTTTGGCCGATTTTTATGTTTTCCGACAGCGGACTGACGAGGCAAACAAATTATATGCAATGGTACTGGCGGACTGGAGATCAGCGCCTGAACAACAGCGCCTCAGAATCGCGGCCAACCTTTATAAACTGGGCAATGAGTACCTTGCCCAACAGAGACATGAGGGGGCAAGGTCACAATTCGAGTTAATACTCGGACTGTTGGAGGAAGACTTTGGACCCGGACACCGGTATGTTCGCAGCGCAAAAATGGCCCTGAAAAAGATGGCCTCAGAGAAGACGAGACAGGGAGTGAATAAGTTGCATGAACGGACAGTCAGTATGACACCCCATAGTTAACCTCCGTACTTCTGAAACATCTTGTAACACTTCAGGGCTCTAAGGAAATATCAGAGAAACAAATTCAACTGATCATGGCTATCGCCTTGACAAGCCATTATGCAAAGTAAAAAAACATCCAACGTTAACTGAACAGGAGAAATAACATGGCCTACCAATTTTCCAGGCGCAAGCGGGGACGCAATATTATTCGTTCTCTGGCGAGCCCCCTTGCGGCGGCAGCACTTCTCGTCTCTTTCGAGGCTGGTGCGATCGATTATAACCAGTATACCAATGACGAACTTATCCAGATGCGTGCCGACAACCAGCAATTGAGTGATCAGGAGCGCGAAGAGATGCGTACACGAACCAATGAAGACAACACCCGAGGGCAGGGTGAATTGACTCGCCAACGCTCCCGTTCTGAGTCGGACTCATCCAGCTATGGCTACGGCTACGAGCAACGGCAGAGCCAGGGCAGTTCAGGTGGCGGCATGGGGAGGGGCGGCAGCGGAGGTGGTGGTCGTGGTCGGTGATAACGTCCAGAAAACACCTCCGCCTGGAAAATGTGGTTCTGTCCCTGGATAGGACATGACATATATAGCAGCATCAGAACAGTAAGAGTGCAAAATATGAAGATGAATCGTTGGTTGATGTCTATGATCGCCGGGCTTGCCCTCGGCTCGGGCGCAATGGCGGCAGAGGATTTCTCCGTCTACAGCATTGAAGAGTTACAGCAAAAGCGCAACGAGGTGCGCACTATGAGCGATGCAGATCGCACAGCTTTCATGCAAGAGATGCAGAAACGAATGAGTTCGATGAGCGACGAGGAACGTGCCCAGTTTCGCCAGGGTTCTGGTGGAGGAGATGGTTCTGGTCGCAGGATGAGCCGGTAATTCACGCAACAACATCACTGAGGTTGTATTATGAAGATCACCTTTCTTGGTGCAGCACGTGAGGTGACCGGGTCAAGTTACCTTATCGAAACTTCTACGACCCGTTTCCTGGTGGACTGCGGTATGTTTCAGGGAGGACGTGAAGCACCGGCGCGCAACCAGGCTCCGTTTCTCTTTGACCCGAGCACGCTGGACTTTGTACTGGTGACACATGCGCACATTGATCACAGCGGACTGTTGCCGAAACTTATGCGTGCCGGTTTTAACGGACCGATCTATACCACCCGAGCAACCGCTGATCTATTGGCGGTAATGTTGCCCGACAGCGGCCATATCCAGGAGACAGATGCGCGGCGCCTTGCACGTCGGAGAAAGTCATCCAGGCCGCAGGATCCCCTTTATACGGTGCAGGATGCGCAACACTGTCTCACGCTATTAAACCCGGTGGCCTATGACGAATATCTGGAACCACACCCTGATATCACATGTCGCTTCCGTGACGCCGGCCATATACTTGGCTCAGCCATTATTGAAATCTGGATCACGGAGGGTAGCAAGAAAACCAAGTTTGTCATGTCTGGCGATCTCGGCCAGCCCGGCAGGCCGATATTGCGCGATCCGACATTGATCGATGAGGCGGACGTATTGTTCATCGAATCCACCTACGGCAACCGCAGCCACAAAGATCTTCCGGCGACGTTAAATGAACTGGAGCAGGTGGTAAATCACACGCTATATGAAAGTCATGGCAATGTAATCATACCGGCGTTTGCGGTTGGTCGAACTCAAGAGATTATCTATTATCTGCACCAACTGACCCGTCAAGGACGGCTGCATGATATTAACATTTTTGTCGACTCTCCCATGGCTACTGCAGCAACCCGAATCACTCAAACACATATGGCGCTATTTGATGAGGAGGCGCAACATCTCGCAAACTGGCACGCGGCTGGCCGCGGACTTCCAAAACTGCGTTTTACCGGCAGCGTCGAAGAGTCTATTGCACTCAACCAAATTCACTCAGGCGCCATCATTATTTCTGCAAGCGGTATGTGTGATGCGGGCCGGATTAAGCATCATTTGCGCTACAACCTTCCTCGACGCGAGTCCTCCGTATTGATCACAGGATTTCAGGCGCAAGGCACGCTTGGTCGCAGACTTGTGGACGGTGCCCGACGGGTAAGCATTTTCGGTCAAGATATTCCGGTGCGCGCTGCAATACATACTTTGGGTGGCTTCTCGGCACATGCCGACCAGGCTGCACTATTGGACTGGGTCAGTGGTTTTCAGCGCCCGCCTCATCAGACCTTCGTGACACATGGCGAAGAAAGTGCGGCGCTTACTTTTGCCGAGCGGCTACGCACTGATCATGGATGGAGAGTTACGGTGCCTAATCCTGGGCAGTGTTTGCATCTGTAATTCCAGTCATCCTTCTCAAATGAAAGAGGAGAACATTATGCAAGGAAAAAAGAATCTGGCGTCGGGGTTCCTGTTTCTGGCCGGTTTCATGGTCTATGGATTTATACTGATCTATCTGCGCGACTTTGCCCCCGGCAAGGAGCAATGGATCGCCGAATACGGCATAGGCAAACATTTCGAATCGCGACTGGCACACGTGCATGGTAATTTATTCGCTTTCATTAATATCGTCGTCGGCTACCTGTTGTTGCGTTTGCCTGTCAGTGAATTTTCGGCAAAAGGTATTTCGTGGCTTACGCTGATTGGCATGCTGATGCCGATCGGGATACTTGCCGAGATCATGTTCGGCGTACCGCCGGCGCTGGTTCTAGTGGGCGGTATCGCAATGGTGGCAGCGATGATCTGGTTTGGCCTTGCAGCATTGCAATTGGACTTAACTGCAAAACAGGCGACTGTTACCAAAGATCGAGGTTGACCCATGGAAGCTGATACGGACGAAGAGCGTGAACGCGCAAAACGGACAGCGGCGATCAAGGCTGGTGCATCCTATCGTCTTGCCTATGAGGACAGAGATTTTTTGTCCAGTGACGATCTGCGGCCTGTGCGGTTGCAGTTGGAACTGTTGAAACCAGAGCGTTACCTGCGTCAGAACAATGTTCGCTCTACTATCGTTGTATTCGGTAGCGCACGACTTTTATCACCAGCACAGGCGCGGTCGAAGTTGGCGCTGCTCGAGGATCAGGCCCTGACACAGCCCGACGATCCCGGCCTGGAGGAAGCGATCGTATACGCCCGTCGGCAACTCGAGTATTCGCGGTATTATACGGAGGCGCTTCGTCTCAGTGAGACCGTTTCACGTCGCTTTCAGTACGAAGGTCGCCGTGATTTTGTTGTCGTCACCGGGGGTGGACCAGGAGTAATGGAGGCAGCGAATCGGGGGGCTTTCAACGCTGGTGCCCGCAGCATTGGTCTCAACATAACCTTGCCGCACGAGCAGGAGCCGAATTCATATATCAGTCCTGAATTGTGTTTCCAGTTTCGCTATTTCGGCCTGCGCAAGATGCATTTCCTGCTTCGCGCCAAGGCGTTGGTCGCTTTCCCGGGCGGTTATGGAACATTGGATGAACTGTTCGAAACGCTCACGCTCATACAGACCGGAAAGGTGGAGCGTATGCCTATCGTCCTTGTGGGTGAGAAGTTCTGGCATCGCGTGATTGATTTTGAATTCCTGATGGAGGAAGGGATGATTGATCAACGTGATCTCGACCTTTTCACAATCGTGGAGACCGCTGACGAGGTCATCGCTGCACTCTATGATTTTTACCAAGGCGTGCAGCCCGTGTAGAACGTGGGCATAACCAGCTCACTTTTTCTGACTTGGTTATGATGACCACACCTCTGATTCGCCATGCGTTTTCTGGTGGCAAAAGATCTCTTCCCACCAATAAACAATCGACGGAGATATCTGCCGTGCTGGCATCGGAAAATGGCGCGCCCGGCAGGATTCGAACCTGCGACCCTTGGCGTCGGAAGCCAATACTCTATCCAGCTGAGCTACGGGCGCGTAATACTGAGGTGGCATTCTAACTGATCGCAACACCAGATAGAAAGGGCCGCGTCACTCTGTTATTCAGTGATCGGCACATTCACCGGCCTCAACCTGCACCGTGGAGTGGGTAATACCGAAACGCTCCCTGAGCAGCGTCTTTACCGCGGCCAGCACGGCGGCACACTCTTGCTCCTCGGCAACGGTGACATGCAGGGTGAGCAGCGGACGCTCCGGAGTCAGTGACCAGACGTGGACATGGTGCACATCCACCACCGCAGGCACCCTTTCGCTCAGGATGCGCCGCAGCAGTTCGACATCGACATCCTCGGGGGTGCCCTCCAGCAGGATGTGCGCAGAGCTTTTGACCACGTACCAGGCGCTGCGCAGGATCAGCAGTGCTACCAGCAGGGAGAGCAGCGGGTCGATGGGCATCCAGCCGGTCAGCAGGATCACACCGGCCGCCACGATCGCCGCCACCGAGCCGAGCAGGTCACCCAGCACATGTACCACGGCCCCGCGCAGATTGAGATCGCTGCGCGCCCCGCCGTGCAGGATGGCGAAGGCCGCAATATTGACCAGCAGGCCCAGCACGGCGACAACCAGCATCATCCCGCCCATTACTTCGACCGGTTGCAGCATCCGTTGCACCGCCTCGTAGGTGATCCAGCCCACCAGCAGGATAAAGGCCAGCCCGTTGAGCAACGCTGCGAGGATCTGTATCCGGTGATAGCCGTAGGTGCGCAGCGCATCGGCGGGACGCCGGGCGGTGCGCGCTGCGCCCCAGGCCAGCAGCAGGGAGGCGGCATCGGTAAGCATGTGGCCGGCGTCAGCCAGCAGTGCCAGTGAGCCGGAGAGGATCCCGCCGACCACCTCCACCAGCATAAAGCCGCTGATCAGCAATAGCGCCCAGAGCAGGCGCCGCTCACTGTTATGCCGATGGGTGTGGGACTCGCTCAAGACTCTCCGGCTCCGTTTCTTCCTGCCCGTTCATTGCGCATGCAACTTCGCTAACCCAGCAGAATGCCCTCTGGCAGCTTTACCTCCATGGAGATGGGCAGGTGGTCCGAGTAGGCATGGTTAAGCACACTGCACTCAATCACCTCGATACTGGAGCTGACCAGGATGTGGTCGATATTACGTGCCGGCTTCCAGCTGGGGAAGGTGTGGAAGGCGCCGACCGGTTCGCACAGGCCGGTGCTGCAGAACAGCTTTCGCATCTCCACACTATCGGGGGCGCAGTTCAGATCGCCCATGACAATCGCGTGCGGATAGTCCTGCAGCAACTCGGCCACGTAACCGAGCTGTCGTGCCCGGGCACGTGTACTCAGTGCCAGGTGGAGCATGATCACCGCCAGGGGGTTGTCCGCATGGCCGTAGCGGACCAGCAACGCGCCTCGCCCCGGGATCATCCCAGGCAGTTTGTGTTCGGTGATTTCACTGGGTCGAAACCGACTCAGCAGGCCGTTGCCGTGCTGTGCCAGACGTCCCAGGTTGCGATTGAGCTGGTGGTACCAGAACGGATAGTCCGCCTTGTTGGCCAGATACTCGGTCAGATCGACGTAGTTGGTGCGGTGACTGCCCGAGTCGAGCTCCTGCAATCCCACCACATCGTGCTGGCTGACAAGGCGCGCGATCTTGTCCAGGGTCTCAAAACGCTTGCTGGCCGGAAAGACATGTTTCCAGCTTTTGGTCAGGTAGTGGCGGGGATGGATGCTGTCGATGCCGACCTGTATGTTATAGCTGAGCAGGCGCAGGCGGTGCCCCTCGGTAGAGGTTTCAGGTGTGCTTTGCATTAATGATTCCGTTGACGGTTTCAGACCGGGCATATCATCTCACCCAGGGTGGCGGTGAGCTTGAGGTTCTCGCCATAATCCACAGGACAATCAATGATGGTTACGCCATCGCCCTGCAGTGCCGTTCTCAGGGTCGGCAGCAGCTGCTCGGTGCTTTCGATGCGTACGCCGACGGCACCGAAGGCCTCTGCCAGCTTGACGAAATCGGGGTTGTCAAAATCGACATGGGAGATCCGGCCAAATTGGTTCATCTGTTTCCACTTTATCAGGCCGTAGCCACTGTCATTCCAGATCAGCACGACCAGTGACAGCTTCAGCCGCACCGCGGTCTCCAGCTCCTGCACATTCATCAGAAAGCCGGCATCGCCGGTCACCGCCACCACATTGCGGTCCGGCATGGCCAGCTTGGCGGCAATGGCGCCGGGCAGGGCAATTCCCATACTGGCAAAACCGTTGGAGATAATGCAGGTATTGGGCACCTCGCAACGGAACATCCGCGCCATCCACATTTTGTGGGCACCCACATCACACACCGCGACATCCTCCAGCTCCATCGCTGTGCGCAGATCCCAGATGATCTTCTGCGGTTTGACCGGGAAGCCCGCATCCTTGCTGCAGGCGTTCATCTCGCGGATCAGTGCCTCGCGTAGCGGCCGCATGGCATGGCCCTGGTGTGGCGTGGCCAGTTCACCGACACGGATCAAGGAGTGTTTGATATCCCCCACCACGCCGACCCTGGCCGGGTAGTAGGCATCCACCTCCGCCGGCATGGTGTCGATGTGGACGATGATGCGATCACGGCTGGGGTGCCACAGGTAAGGGTGGTACTCCACCAGATCGTAGCCGATACAGATGATCACATCCGCCCCTTCGAAACCGCAGTGGACATAGTCCTTGGCCTGCAGCCCGGCACTACCCAGCGTCAGCGGGTGTTTGAACGGCATCACCCCCTTGGCCATGAAGGTGTTGGCCACCGGGATATTCAACCTCTCGGCAAAATCGACCAGCTGTTGCCAGGCCTTGGCGCGGATCACCCCGTTGCCGGCAAGGATCAGCGGCGCCTTCGCCTCGGAGATCACCTTGGCGGCCCGCTCCACCTGACTGCTGGCCGGCTCGGGCAACATCGGGTTCTTCACCGGCAGCGGATAGTCATCCACCTCCATCTCGGCGACGTTTTCCGGAAATTCGATGAAGCTGGCGCCGGTCTTGTCGGTCTGCGCCAGCTTGAACGCCTTGCGCACCACTTCGGGGATGATATTGGGGGTAAGCAGGCGCGAGGAGTACTTGGTGATGGGCTGGAACATCTGTTCCAGATCCAGCACCTGGTGCGACTCCTTGTGCAGGCGATGGGTGGAGGCCTGCCCGGCGATGGCCACTACCGGTGCATGATCCATATTGGCATCGGCCACCCCTGTGATGAGGTTGGTGGCGCCGGGACCGAGGGTGGCGAGGCAGACCCCGGCCTTGCCGGTGAGCCGACCATAGACATCGGCCATAAAGGCAGCGCCCTGCTCATGCCGCACCACCACAAATTCGATGGGGGAGTCGAGCAGGGCATCCATTACATCGAGGTTCTCCTCCCCGGGAATACCGAAGATATACTTAATCCCCTCGTTTTCCAGACAACGGACAAACAATTCAGCCGCTTTCATTACCCCTCCGGCGCATTGGTAGCCTTACCGGTAGTCTAGCAGCCTGGCGGCACTTTCAGCGTCCCTCATGGGTTGCTGGCCGAAATCCGTCCGGCACACTAGCGGCCTGCCACCTTGGCCTCTTTGCTTGCCAACGCCTCGGCGATCGCCATCATACGCTCATAGGTTCCGGCATCGCTGCCGCCGGTACGGTATTTGCCGTTGACGACAATGGCCGGTACCCCGGTGAGCCCATACTTGCGGGTCAGATCTGCGGCACGCCGCACCTTGGATTGCACCGCAAAGGAGTCGAAGGTCTCATCGAAGCGCTTGCCATCAACACCCAGTTCGACAAAAAACGCCCGGATCGACGCCTCATCGCCCATCCGTCGCCCACTCTGGTGGATCGCGTTGAAAAACGGTTTGTGAAACGCCTCCATGATCTCCAGCAACTCCGCGGTGTAGAAGGCCCGGGCATGCAGCGCCCAACGCGCCTGGTTGAAGATCGCCGGGATACGGATGAATTCGATATGCGCCGGCTTCTCCTCCAGCCACGCCTCGATGACCGGTTCTGCCTGATAGCAGTGCGGGCAGCCGTACCAGAACATCTCCACGACCTCGACCTTGCCCCCGCTGCCACCCGGCTGCGCCGGAGTGATGAGCTGATAATCCTTGCCGGCCGTGTACTCCTCTGCCTTGGCAGCACCGCTCGCCATAAACATCAAGGGCACCACAAGCATTAAAGCTGTAACCATTCGACGTATCACATTTTCCTCCAGTATCATCTACTTGGTGCCGCATTATCGGCAGTTTGTCGTTACTATAACTGATGGGCAGGGTACTGCACACCTTGGCAAATCACGCCCTTTCCCCCGGCACAGGTGTGGTTTAATCTATCCCTATCCCAATCTCAAGGAGTCGGCCATGGGCGAGCATAAAAATATCAATCTGAACGAGTTCCTCAACCAGCAGTATCTGTGTGAGGCCATGACCACACACGAGATCCAGACCCTATTGGATTTCACCGAAGAGGTTCAGTTCAAAAAAAATGGGATCATTGCCGATATCGGTGAAGTGGGTGAGGCGCTCTACTTCGTGGTGGAGGGTGAGGCCGCACTGCTCCAGCAGTCTGGCAATGAAACCGTGGAGATTGGCCGTGCCGGTGCCGGGGGCATGATCGGCTCGATGTCCTTCTTCGACCGCCAGCCTCGCTCGGTGCGCATCATCGCCATGAGCGACAACACTCGCCTGCTCCGTCTGAGCCGTACCATGTACTCGCGGCTACGCATCGAACACCCGTTCATCGCGGTCAACCTGCTGGAGGATGCCATCGTCAGCCTCGACGCCCTGTTCCGCCGCGTCAGCCAGGATGTGGCCGCTTTCTCCCGTTACGTCTACGGCGGGGCGCGCTAACTCACCGCTCCTGGGTCACCGCATCCGGCTCTCGCCCCTCAACTCTCTGCACGCAGGCGGAAGGCACAAGAGCACAAAAAAATGCGCTAAAAATGACCTACATTCCGGCGTTATACCGCAGTTTAGCCATCGCTATCCCTTGCCTGGATCACTCAGAGATGCCGGCCACCCTTTGCGCCTCAGCGTCTTTGCGGTGAGCTTTTGGTTATAAAAAGCTACAACTGGCCGTAGGAGTGGAGGCCTGAGAGGAACATATTCACCCCGAGGAAGGCGAACAGGGTGACGAACAGGCCGACAATCGCCCACCAGGCCAGCGGCTTGCCCCGCCACCCCTTGGTCAGGCGCAGATGCAGCCAGGCGGCGTAGTTGAGCCAGACGATCAGCGCCCAGGTCTCCTTCGGATCCCACGACCAGTAGCCGCCCCAAGCCTCGGCCGCCCACATCGCACCGAGCACCGTGGCCACGGTGAAGAAGGCGAAGCCCAGGGCGATCGCCTTGTACATGATGTCATCCAGTTGCTCCAGGCTGGGCATCCGCGCAGCCAGCTTGCCGCCGGGGAATCTCTCCAGCAGCAGATAGGCGATGCCGAGCATTGCGGCGAGGGCAAAGGCACCGTAACCGACGAAATTGGCCGGTACGTGGATCTTCATCCAGTAGCTCTGCAGCGCCGGTACCAGCGGCTGGATCTCGTGGGCGCCGCGCTCGAAGGTGTACCAGAGCAGAAAGCCCACTGCGGCACTAATCACCGTCAGGACGAAGGCACCCATGGCGCGGTTGTTATAGCGGCGCTCGTAATGCAGATAGAGCAGCGCGGTGATCACCGCAAACATGATGAACACCTCATAGAGGTTGCTCACCGGAATGTGGCCCACATCGTGGCTGATGAGGTAGGACTCGCGCCAGCGCACCATCAGGCCCACGGTACCCATCACCGAGGCCGTCCAGGTCAGGGCGGTGCCGACCTTGCCACTGAACTCGGAGCCGATCGCCAGGGCAAACCAGTAGGCCAGCGTGGCCATGACGAACAGCGCGTTCATCCACATAATTGCCGACTGGCTGGCGATCAGGTATTTGAGGAAGAAGTTGGTCTCTGAGCGTGTCAGCTCATCGCCATAGAGGCCGATCGCTGCCAGGCTCAGCACGGCGACCACCAGGCTGAAATGGCGCATCGGCTTCCAGTACCAGCCGAAAATGATGAGACCGATGGCGCTGCCGAAGAGGATCCCCACCTCGTAGCTGTCCATTAGCGATGAGTATTCGCTGTAGGCCACTCCGCTGCCGATGAGCACCAACAGGGCCCAGAGCCAGTCATAGGCGCCCAGACGTTTGAACAGGGAGGGCTTGTCAAACTCGTTTTGCAGGTATTCCTGTGTTGCGGACATCGTTCTTCCTCACTCTATACGGCTAAGGGCGGCGCCACTGAGGTAACGCAGCTCCTGTCGCAGGAATTCAAATTCATTATCGAAATTGCCCCGTTCACGATGCGTGGTAGCGGCAAACAACACCTTGGCGCCCTTTTCATCCTCCGACACCAGCAGCCACAGGCGGCGGTAGTGCAGGTAGAACATAAAGAACACCCCGAGCATCAGCATCACACAACCAAGATATACGATATTCTGACCCGGCGCCTTGGTTATTTGGAAGCCCGAGGCCTCAATATGCTGGAAATCCTCCAGCTTGAGATAGAGGGGCGAGCCGTAGGGCCCCAACAGGGAGATGGCATTCACCGCATCGTCGAAATAGCGACCATCCTCGGCAGAGACGCCGCTTGAGGTATCGACCCCCTCCTCGGCAAGGAGTTCCAGGTAGAGGCCGCCGAGAATGCCCTGAATGATCCGGATGAAGGAGGAGAGGGCCTCCTCGCGCTTCTCCTCGGGCACGCTCTTTTCGGTATGGTCGACGATGGCATCGATGCCCTCATCGAGGAAGGTCTGAAGCAGCCCGACCATCGCTTCGCTGAAGCGGGTATGCGCCTCCTCGCCTCTGGGCATTCCCAGCTCCAGTTCGGCCTGGTGCTGGGCAATGGCCCGCACCCGCTCTTCATCCTGGGCCAGGGCCAACAGACGCAGAAAACGCTCGATACCCCCCTCCTTGTCCACCGGAAGATGCAGGAAACGATACTCCTCCGCCGGGCTGGTGCGCATGCCGCTGAGCAGGAACGGGCGGCCATCAACCATAATCGGTGTCATGTAATTCACATACTCACGCGCCTCGCCATTGGCGGCACGCAGTTTCAGCACGATGCTCGGCCCGTAGTTCTGGAACTTCTTGCCGCTGGGGTCGTTTTGTGACAACGGGAAGATGTTGAACCGCTTGAAATCGGTCAGCTCGAGGGTGTAGCTGCCCCGCGGGGTATTCAGCTTGACGTCGGTGCCAATAGTGCCGTCGATCTGCAACGGCTCGCGCAGCGGCGTATCCAGTGACCAGGCCCCGAGAGCCACCTTGGAGCCACCGTCGGCGAAACTGGCCTGATAGATCGCATGCCCCTTGTAGATAAGCGGGTGGTTCACCGCAATATCCTTTTTCAGCGGCTCATCCAGCTCGTCATCATGGATCACAATGGTGCTTTCGAACGATTTGGGCATCCCCGAGGGATAGTGCTCGATGCGAAAATCCTCCAGCTCCACGGTAAAGGGCAGTTTCTGTACCAGATAGCCGTCACGCATACCGAGGAAGATGAAGTTGGCGCTGGAACCCTCCGGGATATTGACGCTGCCGCGGAAGGAGCTGCTGTCCGGCGACAGAATACTCTTGTCGGCGATCTCGCTGACCGGGATATCCCGCGTTTCAATGGCGATATCCCCGCGCCACTCGGCCCATTTCAGCGGCAGGTTGCCATCGAGCAGGCCACCGATACAGATCACCACGATCCCCACGTGCGATAGCAGGTAGCCCAGACGACTGACCGAGCCCTTCATTGCCGCCAGGGTCATATGCCCCGGATGCTGCTTGACCCGCACCCGATAACCCAGCCCGCTCAGGCGCTTGCCCAGCTCCGAGACGCTCTTTTTCGGGTCATATATCGAATGCCACTCATCGCTGTGGTGGAAGCCACGCAGGGACTTGTCCTGCACATCCAGCCGGAAGTGGCGCATATCCTTAATAATTGAAGGGGCATTACGGTAGACGCAAACACTGGTGGAAAGCAGCAGGAAGCCAAGCAGGATAAGGAACCAGGGGGCACCGTAGATATCGAACAGGCTGAGAGACTTGAAAACCTCGAACCAGAACGGCCCGAACTTCATTACATAGTTATTATAGGGCTGGTTTTGCTGCAGTACCGTACCGATCACCGAGGCGATGGCCAGCGCTACCAGCAGGGTGATCGCCAGGTTCATGGAGCCGAGAAACTCCATCAGAACGACCGTCAAACCACGCCGGGGCTTGCCCCTTTTTATTGTTTCGCTCAAGACTCTTCCACCATCTGCTGTTAAGCCGGCAATAGCTGCCTTTGAGTCCCAACGCCGCGAAAAGTTGCACCCCCGCGACGCCCCGAGGTATATATTCGCCCTGTCGGGCATAACCTTATCAGTAAACGGTTTTTGCACGCCCCAGATAATAAAGGGCGGCCCTGGGGCCACCCTTTATCCAGGGAACACCGAGCCGGCGCTCCCCGTTTACAGCTTGCTGCCTGGCAGAATCAATGCAGACCGGCGATATACTCGGCAGCTGCCTCGATATCGGCATCACTCATTTTGGCAGCGATATCCTGCATCATCTTCTGCGGGTCGGTAGTACGAACACCGGAGCGGAAGTCCTTCAGCGCCTTAATGGTATAAGTACTGTGCTGACCCTTGATTGAGGGGAACTGGGCACCCGGATTACCCGCACCGGAAGGACCGTGGCAGGCCATACATGCAGAAATGCCCTTTTCCTTGTCGCCGGCCTGATACAGGGTCTTGCCCCGCGCAGCCTTCGCCTCATCGGCCGCAGAGCCGATGGCAGGGGTCTGACTGGCAAAGTAGGCGGCCAAATCGGCCATATCCTGCTCGCTCAGGGGGGCAGCCATGCCGTTCATGGTCGGATCCTGACGATCACCGGACTTGAAGTCAGCCAGTTGCCTCGCGGTATAGGAGGCGTGTTGGCCGGCCAGTTTCGGGAAGGTCGGTACCATACTGTTTCCGTCTGTATTGTGACAGGCGGCACAGGAGGCGGACTTGGTTTTCCCTGCAGCGGCATCACCGGCCGCGTAGACGGTGCCCACAGCACCAAACATTACCAGAGCGGCAAAAGCTAATTTCTTCATCGGTTCCCCGTCAATCTCGATTGTGTTGGTTTGCGGCCTCGGACTTACTTGCTCTGTGAGACCAGATACTCAACGGCAGCAGCAACTTCCTCGTCGCTCAGGCTCGGATTACCACCCTTGGCCGGCATGAAGCCCGTCTCACCCTGGAAGCCTTCATTGGCGTGCTTGACCAGTAGATCCATACCCTTGGCGATACGCGGCGCCCAGGCTGCCTTGTCACCGGTTTTGGGTGCACCGGCAGAACCGAAGGCGTGACAGGCAAAGCAGATACCGTCATAGGTAGCCTTACCGTCGGCCATCGCGGCCGGAGCGGAAACCATGAAAACTGCACCCGCAGCAGCAGCAATAATGGACTTTTTCATTACAAGTTTACTCCTCGTTGAGGTTACGACCCGCCTTTCTCAAGCGAGGAAGGAGGCCTATTTCAGATAATCTTACTGGCCGGAAGACGCTCATGTTACCATCCCCGGCAAGTAGCGGCAAAAGCTAAAACGCCCTGTATATACCAACTCAGCCACCCCCGGTCAATATGAGGGGCCCCTTATATTCGCAAAAAACTTACGCATCCATGGACAAAAAAAACCCCAATCCCTTCAAGCAGGCCTGCTTTCTCACCAGCGCCAATGCCCTTAACCAGCTTCCCGCCGACAGCGGCGCGGAAGTGGCCTTTGCCGGACGCTCCAATGCCGGCAAATCCAGTGCGTTGAATGTGATCACCGAGCAACGCAACCTGGCGCGGACCAGCAAGACCCCCGGGCGGACCCAGCTGATCAACTTCTTCGAACTGGATGAGACCCACCGCCTGGTTGACTTGCCGGGTTACGGCTACGCCAAGGTCCCGGAGCGGATCAAGCGCCACTGGCAACAGGTACTATCGGACTATCTGGCCACCCGTCAGTGCCTGCGCGGTCTGGTACTGCTGGTCGATATCCGTCATCCGCTCAAGGAGTTTGACCGCCAGATGCTCGATTGGTGCCAACATCAGCAGATGCCGGTGCACATCCTGCTTACCAAGGCCGACAAACTCAAGCGGGGGCCGGCGTCAAATACCCTTCAGGCGGTGAGAAAAGAGCTCAAGACGAGCTACCCACTGGCCTCAGCACAGCTCTTCTCTGCCCTTAATCGCCAGGGCGTGGACGAGGCCCGGGCCAGGCTGGCCGAGTGGCTGGGGATCGAGTTGAAAGTTGAAAGTTGAAAGTTGAAAGTTGAAAGGCGGGATTGTCGATTTTGCCAACGGCCATGCAACCTTTTACCCGGACAGGCAGGGAATTCCTTCCGGATGCATCCGGAAGTCACCGAACACAAAAAAAAGCCCCGATCGCCAGTTGGGGAGGAGAGCGATCGGGGCCAGCAAGTCCCGGCCACTTGGGGGTTAACCGGGTTAGTTTCCCGTAAGGAGAGAACGGGATGCGCGATGGTTGCGCACTAAGTGTGACTACCCCACTCAGGGAAAGTTCCCGGCCATTTTTTCTTTCACAAAGACGCCAAGGGCGCGAAGCTCATACCCGCCTATCTTCTGTGCTCTCTGCGGGCTCTGTGGCAAACAACCATCTTAGTGGGCTTCGTCCCAGTTGGCGCCGCTGCCCGCCTCCACCAGCAGCGGTACGCGCAGCTCGGCCGCGCCGCTCATCAGCTCGATAATCTTCGTCGAGACCTCGTCGACTCGCTGTTCCGGCACCTCGAACACCAGTTCGTCATGCACCTGCATCACCATCTGCACCTCCGGCTCGTCGCCCAGCCAGCCATCCACGCTGAGCATTGCCCGCTTGATGATATCGGCGGCGGTGCCCTGCATCGGCGCGTTGATGGCGGTGCGCTCGGCGTACTGGCGGCGCTGTCCGTTGCTCGACTTAATGTCGGGGATATAGAGGCGGCGACCGAAGACAGTCTCCACATAGCCCTGCTCGCGGGCCAATTCGCGGGTCTTGTCCATATAGTCACGCACGCCGGGGTAGCGCTCGAAATAGAGCTCGACGTAGTTCTGCGCCGCCTCGCGCTTGATCCCCAGCTGCTTGGCCAGACCGAAGGCGGACATGCCGTAGATCAGGCCGAAGTTGATCGCCTTGGCGCTGCGTCGCTGCTCGGCGCTGACCTCTTCCAACGCCACCCCGAATACCTCCGAGGCGGTTGCGCGGTGGATATCCTCGCCGGCGGCGAAGGCGCTCAGCAGCCCCTTGTCGCCGGAGAGGTGGGCCATGATCCGCAGCTCGATCTGGGAGTAGTCGGCGGCGACGATGCGACAGCCGGGCTCGGCGATAAAGGCCTGGCGGATACGCCTGCCCTCTTCGCTGCGCACCGGGATGTTTTGCAGATTGGGCTCGGAGGAGGAGAGCCGCCCGGTGGCCGCCACCGCCTGGTGGTAGGAGGTGTGGACCCGACCAGTGTGGGGGTTGATCATCCGCGGCAGCTTGTCGGTATAGGTCGACCGGAGCTTGGAGAGCGAACGGTAGTCGAGGATCAGCCGCGGCAGCGGATAGTCGAGCGCCAGCTCGGCCAGCACCTCCTCGGCAGTAGAGGGTTGCCCCTTGGGGGTCTTCTTCAGCACCGGCAACTGCAGCTTGTCGAACAGGATCGCCTGGATCTGCTTGGGCGAGCCGATGTTGAACGGCTCGCCCGCCTCATCAAAGGTCCGCTTTTCGATCGCCTCCATCTTTTCGCTCAGCTCGCGGCTCTGCTTCTCCAGCATCGCCTGATCCACCAGCACGCCGTTGCGCTCCATCTTCGACAGCACCGACACCAGTGGCACCTCCAGCTCCTTGTATAATCTGGACAGCGGCTCGATGGCCTGCAGTCTGGGCCACAGCACCTGGTGCAGACGCAGGGTGATATCCGCATCCTCCGCCGCGTAGGGGGCAGCCTGCTCGATCGCCACCTCGTTGAAGCCGATCTGTTTGGCCCCCTTGCCGGCCACCTCCTCGTATTTAGTGGTCTTGGCGTTGAGATACTTGAGCGCCAGCGAGTCCATGTCGTGGCGGGTGGCGGTAGAGTCGAGCACATAGGACTGGAGCATGGTGTCGTGGGCGATGCCGCGCAATGTGATGCCGTGATTGGCCAGCACGCTTTTATCGTACTTGAGGTTCTGCCCCAGCTTGAGTGCCTTGTCGTCCTCCAGAAGGGGCCTTAACTTCGCCAGCACCGCATCGCGCGGCAGCTGCTCGGGGGCACCGGGGTAGTTGTGGGCCAGCGGCACATAGGCAGCCTGATGTGGCTCGACGGCAAAGGAGAGGCCGACGATCTGCGCGTCCATGTAGTTGAGGCTGGTAGTCTCGGTATCGAAGGCAAAGAGCTCGGCAGCCTTGAGCCTGGCCAGCCAGCCATCGAACCGCTCCCAGTCAAGAATCGTCTCGTACTCGGCCTCCTGCTCTTCACTCTCCTCCTCGGCGGCAGACTCCCCGCCAAGCAGCTCGGCCAACCAGTTCTTGAACTCCATCTCTGAATAGAGCTCGCGCAGCGCCTGGGTATCGGGCTCGGCCCGCTCCAGTTCGAGCGGTTTGAGCGGCATCGGCACATCGCACTTGATGGTCACCAGCTCCCTGGAGAGCGGCAGCTGCGTCAGGCTCTCTCGCAGGTACTCACCCACCTTGCCCTTGAACTCATCGGCGTTCTCGATGATATTCTCCAGCGAGCCGTACTGCTGCAGCCACTTCACCGCCGTCTTCGGTCCCACCTTGGGCACGCCGGGGACGTTGTCCACGGTGTCGCCGATAAGCGCCAGGTAGTCGACGATGCGCTCGGCGGGAATGCCGAACTTCTCCACCACCCCGTCGGGGTCCATCTCGGTCTCGGTCATGGTGTTGACCAGGGTGACGTGATCGTTGACCAGTTGCGCCATATCCTTGTCGCCGGTGGAGACGATCACTTTCATCCCCTGCTCCTCGGCCTGCTTGGCCAGGGTGCCGATCACATCGTCCGCCTCGACGCCGTCGACGCAGAGTAGCGGGAAACCCATGGCACGCACGATAGCGTGGATCGGCTCGATCTGGCCGCGCAGGTCGTCGGGCATCGGCGGTCGGTTGGCCTTGTACTCGGGGTAGATCTCGTCGCGGAAGGTCTTGCCCTTGGCATCGAACACCACCGCCACGTGGGCCGGGTCGTAGTCCTTGAGCAGGCGGCGCAGCATGTTGGTCACCCCGTAGGCCGCGCCGGTAGGCTCGCCCCTGGAGTTGGTCAGCGCCGGCATGGCGTGAAAGGCACGGTAGAGGTAGGAGGAGCCATCTACCAGTACCAGGGTTTTATCGTTTTTTGCAGGCATCAGGCGGCTGTCGGATCTGTAATGAGAATGGAGTAGGGAGGATAAACCATCTTGTCTGAATTGGCATTGCCATCACCGCAATGGTAAATTCACCGCCCTGCGCCCAAGGCAAAAAATTATTGCTATAACAGGCAATTAAGATTATTAAATTAATGAATCCTGATACTCTGAACAGCGAGCAGAAACCCACGCTGCCAGCTTCCTCGCCCGGCGTGCGCCTGCTCCGCTTCCTCTCCTCGATGCCGGTGGCGATCGCGCTGCTTAGCCTGGTGGCGCTGGTGAGCATGATCGGCACCGTGCTGGTACAGAACCGGGATCAGGACTTCTACCTCTCCAGACTGGGGCCATTCTGGTACCGGGTCTTTGATGCTCTCGACTTTTTCGATATGTACTCTGCCTGGTGGTTCATTACCATCATGGGATTACTGGTGTTGTCCGTCACTGCCGCGCTGGTGCGCCACGGCCCGCGCTTCTGGAAGCTCTCGCGTCCGCTCAGAACAATGCGCCCCTGGCCGGTCAAGGCCGATGGCGAGTTTGAGCTGGAGCTGGAGGGACAAGTAGCGCCGCAACAGCTTGAGCAACTGTTGCGCCGCCACGGCTTCAGGGAGTTCCGCCAGCAGCCGGAGGGAAAGGGGATCCTCCTGCTGGCGCGCAAGGGACGTCTCGGTCGGCTGGGCTTTTTCCTGGTCCATGGCGCCGTGGTGTTGATCTGCATCGGTGGCCTGATCACCTCGCAGCTGGGGTTTCGCGGCGTGATGAACCTTGCCGAGGGGGAGAGCGATAACATCGTTTATGTTCAGAACGGCAGTGAGTACCGGCGCCTGCAATTGCCTTTTCATGTGCGCAACGACAACTTTACGATCAACTACTACAACACCGGGATGCCCCGTGAGTACAGCAGTCAATTGACCCTGCTCGAAGATGGCGAGGCGGTGGCGCAGAAACGCATTACCGTTAACGATCCACTGCGCTATCTCGACATGACCTTCTACCAGGCCTCCTTTGGTGATGCCGGCTCCGAGACCCGCATCACCCTGCGGGATCTCACCCGGAAAGGCTTCCCTGCACAACAGGTTGAGAGTGCCGTGGGACGCACCCTGGAGGAGGGTAGCGGGATGAAGCTGGAACTCAAGGAGCTTCGACAGCACAACATCATCAACACCGCGCAAGAGGAGGACCGCCAGCAACGTCAGGATGCCGGCCCGTCACTGGATATCCTCTACCAATCACCGGCCAGTGGTAACATCACCTACCGGGTCTATCTGGCCTACCCGCACATGCTGGCCTTCGTGCCGATGGGCGCAGAGACACTGACCTACGCCAACCTGGGATTCTCACCGGCGGATGGTCGCATGATGGGCCTGCTTGCCGCCTATCTCGAAGCGGTCAACGACATTGCAGGTGAAGTGGGCCCGGAGCAGCGCCGGGGCGCCTTTGCCAGCGCCTTGCGACGCATGGAGATCCCGCTGGAGCACGCCGCGGAACTCGGTTCCCGGATCATCCATGCCGAACAGCTGCTGCGGCGCCACAAACTGCCCATGCTGTTCACCCTGGATGACTTCGTGCCCAAAATGTACACCGGACTGCAGGTGGCACGTGACCCCGGGGCACCACTGGTCTGGAGCGCCTGCCTGCTGCTGGTGATCGGCCTTTACATGATGATCTATATGCACGAAAAACGCGTATGGCTGCGACTTGGCGATAACGGTCACCGGCTGCAGATTCGCGCCATTCTCTCCCACCGTGACAAGCACCCGTTGCGCAACTACCTGCAGCGGCTGCAAACTGAGCTGGCCGAACTGGGCCAAAAAGCCAGGAGTTAATATATCCATGAGTGAGACGATACTGCCGCGCAGCGGGCCCCTCCACCGAGACAACGGTATTACGCTTTACTGGCTTGGCATGCTGGCGCTGACACTCGGCCTGGCCGGTCTGGCGATCTACAGCCAGCTCGATCGTCTTGCCCCGGGAACACCACTGATCAATCTGCTCTCCTACAAGCTCACCGGTTATGCCAATGTCCTGCTCGTAGTGGCCACGGCGATCTACCTGGCACACCTGAAATTCACCACCGAGGCTGTAGGCAAATGGGCCACTGCCATGGCGACCGTCGGCACCATCGGTCTGCTGGTGGCACTGCTAACCCGCTGGTTCGAGACCCATCAGATACTGGAGGAGGGGCATGTGCCGATCAGCAACCTCTATGAGGTGACGATCTTCTTTACCGCCCTGACCACACTGCTCTATCTGATTCTCGAGTCGCTCTACCGTCGCCGTTCCGTCGGTGCCTTCGTCATGCCGATCGTGCTCGCCGGGATCGGTTTCGAGCTGTGGCTGGCCAGCAAGGGCCAGGCAGGACCACAGAACCTGGTTCCCGCGCTCAAGAGTTACTGGATGCATGCCCATGTACTGGCCAACTTCATCGGTTATGGCGCCTTTGCCGTCGCCGCCGCCGGCGGGGTGATGTACCTGCTGCGCCGGCGGGCGGAGCAGCTCGGCAGAAGCGGCGGCATCGCCCTGCGCGTACTGCCCCCGAGCGATGAGATCGATATGCTCAACTACCGCGCCATCGCCATCGGTTTTGTCACCTTTACCGTTGCCACGATCCTGGGTGCCGCCTGGGCCTACGACGCCTGGGGCGGCTACTGGTCATGGGACCCCAAGGAGACCTGGTCGCTGATCGTCTGGCTGACCTACGCCGCTTACCTGCACCTGCGGTTCGTCAAAGGCTGGGCCGGTAACGCTATGGCCTGGTGGGCCATTCTCGGCTTTGGGGTCACCCTGTTCTGTTTCCTCGGCGTTAATATGTTTCTTTCCGGAATGCACTCCTATGGCTCGCTCAACTAATTCCTATCTGCCACTGCTGCTCACCCTCCTCGCTCTCACACTCAGCGCCTGCGGCGAACGGGCCGAGGTGGTGGAGCTGGGGGCGCTGGAAAAACCCAAAGAGCACGACACCTTTAGCCTGAGCCCACAAAAACCGGCCGGGAAAGCGCGCAGGGTCGTCGTGCCCGAGGGGATTGATGCCCGTGCCGTGTTGTTGTCGCTGCGCAGCCCCGGCAAGGAGGAGCCGCTGGAGGTAGAGGTAGCGCTGGGCAAACAGCTTGAGATCGACGGCTACCAAATCACCGCGGACCACTATCTGCCCGCCTTTGTGGTGGAGAACGACACCATTACCAGCAAGGGCGTCGAAGAGGAAAACCCGGCTGTATTCGTGCTCTGGCAAGAGGGCGAGACCGTGCTCTTTGCCGGCTGGGCCTTTCGCAACTATCCCGCCTTCACCTCGGCACAGGTAGAGGGGTATGAGTTGAAGATGCTGGGAGTGAAATCACCACAATGAAACGCATCGCCCCGCTTCTCACCCTCATGGCCGCTCTGCTGCTCGGTGCCTGCGGGGATAAACAGGCCGTCAACCCGCCCGGCATTGGCAAGCCATTCCCGGCGATTACGCTTCAGGCACTGGACGGGACAACGCTGTCGCTCGAACAGCACCGCGACAAGCTGATCATTCTCCATGTATGGGCCACCTGGTGCCCACCCTGCCGCAAGGAGATGCCGGGGCTGCAGCGGCTGAGCGAAAAGCTGGATCCGGAGAAATTTGCATTGCTCGGTGTTTCGGTCGATGAGGATGCAGATCAGGTGCAGGCGTTCAAACGCAACTACGGCGTAACCTTCGCCCGGCACATCGACCCCGACCGAAAGATCGCCGAAAAGGTGCTGGCAATTAAGGCCTATCCGGAGACCTTCCTGATCGGCCGCGACGGAACCCTGCTACGCCGCATGATAGGCGAGCATAGCTGGGACTCACCGGCCATGCTGGCGCTGCTGCAAAACAGCTATGCGGGCGTGGAAACGAAAACGGGTGCCTACTGGTGATCGCTTGCCCATCCGTTCAGTAAACCGGCTTGTGTAATCGCATAAAGGCGGTATCATGACGATCCATGTTCCATCTTTTTCCATGACTCCTGTTGTGCCCCTGCGGCAGCGGGTTGAGACCCGCCTTTCAATGCATGGGACAGCAATCACCGTTTCCGCACTCGCTGATGAACGATAAATCCCCTCCACACGCCGGGGTCACACCCGATGAGAGTATGCTCACCCGTGAATCCTGGAAGATCTTCCAGATCATGGCCGAGTTCGTCGAGGGTTTTGAGCGGCTGGCGGAGATCCGCCCCTCGGTCAGCATCTTCGGCTCTGCCCGCACCGACCCGGAGCACCCCTACTACACACTCACCGAGGAGATCGCCTACGCCCTCTCCCAGGCCGGCTTCTCGGTGGTCAGCGGCGGCGGCCCCGGCATCATGGAGGCGGCCAACAAGGGCGCCTTCCGTGGCAAGTCCCCCTCTATCGGCCTCAATATCCAGCTGCCCCACGAGCAGACCGGCAACGAATACCAGGATATCCGTCTCACCTTCCGCCACTTCTTCTCGCGCAAGGTGATGTTCGTCAAGTACGCCGCCGCCTACGTGGTGATGCCCGGCGGCTTCGGAACCCTGGACGAACTGGCGGAGATCCTCACCCTGATCCAGACCGGCAAGACCCGGCGCATCCCGATCATCCTGGTGCACGGACCTTTCTGGCGCGGCCTGATAGAATGGATCCATACAACCTTGATCGATGAGAAGATGATCAACCCCGAAGACCTGGAGCTGCTGCAGATCATCGACGAGCCGGAGAAGGTGGTCGAAGCCATCTTCAGCCACTATGAACACAAGGGATTCGAGCCCTCCGCTGAAGAGCGCGAGATCCTGCTGGACCTGTAAAGGAATGACCATGCGCCACCTGTTAACGCTATTCGCTGCCCTGCTGCTCAACGCCGCAGTACTTGCCCAGGAGGTGGCCCCACCGCCGCCACCGCTGCCCGAGAGCGGCACTGTCCCCGGCGCCAGCGATGAGGAGCTGCAGCCGGAGGTCACCATCATCCGTCGCGGCAAGGATGTGATCGAGGAGTATCGGGTCAGCGGCCAGCTCTACATGATCAAGATCACCCCCGGCAAGGGGCGCCCCTACTACCTGGTGGACACCGACGGCGACGGCAGCCTGGAGACCCGCCGCAACGACCTGGATAGCCCCGAGGTGATCAAGTGGCGCATCTTTACCTGGTAACACTTTCCGCCACAGAGAAGACAGAGAATCAGGGCTGACACATAAGGGAACTCTTCTGCCTGCAGGAGCGCCATCTTGCCGCGAACAGGTCGCGCACACTGCCCCACCCCAGTATCCTCTGTGCGCTCCGTGGCCAAAAAGATTTTTCCATCCGGCTATGTCAATCCGGCGCGCCGCGGGATAAGATCACGCCACCGAAAACAACCAGCACCTTCTATGTCTGTCTACACCGTGGTCGAAAGGGATGAGCTCGAGGCCTTTCTGGGCAACTACTCCCTCGGCGAGCTGATCGATTACCAGGGCATCAGCGCCGGTATCGAAAACACCAACTACTTCGTCACCACCAGTGAAAAACCGCTGGTGCTGACCCTGTTCGAGAACCACACCGCGGACGAACTGGGCTATTTTCTCGACCTGATGGCCTTCCTTGCCGAGCACGGGATCCCCAGCGCCCACCCCATCGCCGACAACAGCGGCCACTACCTGCGCGAACTCAATGGCAAGCCGGCCGCGCTGGTGATGCGCCTGCGCGGCACCAACGTCGAGCAGCCCAGCGAGGCCCAGTGCCGCGCCCTGGGTGAGGCGCTGGGGCGGATGCACCTGGCGGGGCAATCCTTCACGGGGCAACGCGACAACGACCGCGGCCCCCACTGGTGGAACACCACCCGCCAGGCGCTCGCCGACCGGCTCCCCGCCGAAGACCGCGACCTGCTCGATGAAGAGCTCGCCTTTCAGCGCGACCACCGCTTCGACACCCTGCCGCGTGGGGTGATCCACGCCGATCTGTTTCGTGACAATGCCCTGTTCGAGGGCGATACCCTGACCGGCCTTATCGACTTCTACTACGCCTGCAACGACGTGCTGCTCTACGATGTGGCGGTCACCGTCAATGACTGGTGCAGCAACGATGCCGGCGAACTCTACCCGGAAAAGGTGCTGGCGATGCTCCGCGCCTACCGCCAGGCGCGCCCCTTCACCACCGACGAGGCCGAGGCCTGGCCGGTGATGCTGCGCGCCGGGGCGCTGCGTTTCTGGCTTTCACGGCTGCAAGATCAGCACTTCCCGCGCGAGGGTGAACTGACCCATATCAAGGACCCGGATGTCTTCCGCACCATCCTCATCGCCCGCAAGCAGCAGGGCGAGCTGCTGCACGAGCTCTGGCAACGCGCCTGAACTTTTCCGTTCCCACCCGTACTGCTCCAGGCGCTCACAGAGAGCCGTCCGCTCGTCTGTAATGCCGTTCAGTTAAGGATAAAATTCCAGCCTTTTCGGTAGGAGCCGAGTCCCTTCGGCGAATTTCTCTTGTGCAGGAACTGGGTCCCCTCGTCGAATTTCGCCCAGAGGACTGGGCTCCTACACAAGATCGAAACCCCTTAGCTGACCGTAATTTCCCACTCCTGGGGCGCTGCTTTGTGTGACAAAATTTTACAAAATTGCGACATCAAAGCGCTTGCTTTTTCCTAACTCGTTGTCCGAAAAAGCCGTACGATCTTATCCACAAAAGCTGTGGATAACTTTGTGGATGCTTTGCCGGGAAATGCCGAAGAGGCGCACCGCTATGCGCGCCGTAACAAATTGGTCATCTTGTGACCAGATTTGATTTATTCACTATTATCAATAAGTTAACGTTTTTTGCGGGCTCTGCGTTATGTAAGTATTCACTTACTGTGCAGACCAAGTAATTTAGCCGGACTTCACTGTGCATAAAAACAATAAAACGCCGACACTATCGACCACTGTCAAGCGATTGCTCAGCCAGCGCCCTCCCAACTTGCTGGGTAGCCACCGGCTACCTAGAATAGGCGGTCACAAATGCCATAAATGGACCTGACCACAACCCCGTGAATTCCCTGGTATACATCGCCCGACGTCTCGATCTCCTCAGCGAGTGGAGCGGCAGGCTCATCGCCTGGCTCACCCTGGGTATGGTTGCCGTCACCTTCGCCGTGGTGGTACTGCGCTACCTGTTCGATATCGGCTGGATCGCGCTACAGGAGTCCGTTACCTACATGCATGCGCTGGTCTTCATGCTGGGGGCCGCCTACACCCTGCGCCACGACGGCCATGTGCGGGTCGATATCTTCTACCAGCGCTTCGGCCCGCGGGGCAAGGCCTGGGTCGACCTGTTCGGCACCCTGCTGCTGCTGCTGCCGGTGACCCTCTTCATCGCCTGGGCCAGCTGGGACTACGTCAGCAGTGCCTGGGCGCTGAAGGAGGGCTCGCCCGAGGCCGGCGGCATACCGGGGGTCTACCTGCTGAAGACGGCCATTCCACTGATGGCGCTGCTGCTGACGCTGCAGGGGCTCTCCCTGGCACTGCGCTCCCTGCTGGTGATCCTGGGGCACGAGCAGGACGCCCCGGCCCACGACGCCTCCACCGAGGTCTAGCCATGAGCCCCGAGATCATGGCCATCCTCATGTTCCTCACGCTCTGCGGTGTGCTGATGCTGGGCTATCCGGTGGCCTTCACCCTGGCCGGCACGTCACTGGCCTTCGCCGCCCTCGGCGGCCAACTGGGACTATTCGACGCCGCCTTTCTCGGGGCGCTGCCCAACCGCCTCTACGGCATTATGACCAACCAGACCCTGATCGCCGTGCCGCTGTTTGTCTTCATGGGGGTGATGCTGGAGCGCTCACGGGTGGCCGAACAGCTGCTCGACACCATGGCCGCCCTGTTCGGCCCGCTGCGCGGCGGGCTCGGTATCTCGGTGATCCTGGTGGGGATGCTGCTGGCCGCCTCCACTGGCATCGTCGGCGCCACCGTGGTCACTATGGGGCTGCTCTCGCTGCCGACCATGCTCAAGCGCGGCTACAGTCCGGCACTCGCCACCGGCACCCTCTGCGCCTCCGGCACCCTGGGGCAGATCATCCCCCCCTCGATCATCCTCATCCTGCTCGGCGACGTGCTCGCCTCGGCCTACCAGCAGGCACAACTCGACATGGGGATCTGGTCGCCCGAAACCATCTCGGTAGGGGATCTCTTCGCCGGCGCCCTGCTCCCCGGCCTGCTGCTGGTGGTGCTCTACACCCTCTATCTGCTCGGCGTTGCCTGGCTCAAACCCGCCGCCTGCCCGGTACCACCGGCCGAGGAGCGCGGCCGTTACGACCGGCACCTCTTCCTGCGAGCCCTCAAGGTGCTGCTGCCGCCGCTGGGGCTGATCCTCGCCGTGCTCGGCTCTATCCTGGCGGGCCTGGCCACCCCCACCGAGGCCGCCTCGGTCGGCGCGGTCGGTGCGATCCTGCTGGCCATCGGCCAGCGTCAGTTCAACCTTGCCACCCTCAACGCGGTGATGCGCTCCACCACCCAGATCACCGCCATGGTCTTCCTGATCTTTATCGGCGCCTCACTCTTCTCACTGGTGTTCCGCGGCTTCGGCGGCGATGAGATGATCGAGGCGCTGCTCAGCGACCTGCCCGGTGGGGTGGTCGGCGCGATGCTGATCGTCATGCTGGTGATGTTCCTGCTCGGTTTCATCCTCGACTTTATCGAGATCACCTTCGTGGTGGTGCCGATCGTCGCGCCGATCCTGCTGGCGATGGGGCTGGACCCGGTCTGGCTCGGGGTGATGATCGCCATCAACCTGCAGACCTCCTTCCTCACCCCACCGTTCGGCTTCGCGCTGTTCTACCTGCGCGGCGTCGCCCCGCCCGAGGTCAAGACGATCCAGATCTACCAGGGCGTCGCCCCCTACATCCTGATCCAGCTCATCGCCCTCGGCGCGCTGTCGCTGTGGCCGGAACTGGCCACCTGGCTGCCGGGAGTGGTGTACGGAGAATAAGCAAACGCCACCTGTAGGCTGGGCAAAGCGCAGCATGCCCGGCAATACCCGTGGACTACACGGATTGCTGCAGAGGGGCAGTTGAACCATTTGACACCCGTAACGCACATGGTTACACTTAACCTATGATACGGAGCTTTAAGCACAAGGGACTTGCGCGTTTCTTCCTGACCGGTAGCACTGCAGGTATTCAGGCCGCTCACGCGAAACGGCTCCGTCTTATCCTTGGCCGACTCCACGCCGCCACGAAGCCGCAGGATATGGACCTTCCCGGCCTCAGGCTGCACGAGCTTACCGGCGACCGTGCCGGGATCTGGTCTGTCACCGTCAGCGGCAACTGGCGCGTTACGTTCCGCTTCGACGGCGAGGATGCCGAGGTGGTCAACTACGAGGATTATCACTGAGGTCAGCCATGCTCATGCACAACCCGCCCCATCCCGGCGAAGTTATCCGGGAACTCTGTCTGGAGCCCCTTGGTCTCTCCGTCACCGCGGCGGCAGAGGCACTCGGCGTCAGCCGCAAGACCCTGAGCGCCATCCTCAACGGCCGTGCGGGCATCAGCCCCGAGATGGCCGTCCGACTATCCATCGCCTTCGACACCTCTGCGGAAAGCTGGCTCAACCAGCAGTCACAGTACGACCTCTGGCATGCAGAGCAACACCGTAGCGAGTTGCGGGTGAAGAGGCTGGTCGCGGCCTAATCCAGGGAGCAGGGAGTCTGAGGAATCCCAACCGCCCGACTGGAAGTGGACAGACAGATTTTCAGTATAGACAAGCCCTGCTCACCATCTCCCTCACGGCCCGGCGTCCGGATCGGCCGTCTCCCGCCAGCGGAAGCCCTGGTCGCGGAACAGCCGCAGACAGGCATCCACCACCTCCGCATCGTACTGGCTGCTGCGGCCGCGCTCGATCTCCGCCAGTGCCTGGTCGATCCCCAACCCCGGGCGGTAGGGCCGATGTGAGGTCATCGCCTCCACCACGTCGGCCACCGCCAGGATACGCGCCTCGAGGATGATGGCACTGCCCTGCAATCCCTGCGGATAGCCGAAGCCGTCGAGCCGCTCGTGGTGCTGCAGGATCATGTCAGCCACCGGCCAGGGAAAGGATACATCGCGGATGATGTCGTAACCCACCTGGGGATGGCTCTTGATGAGGCCGAACTCATCCCGGCTCAGCCTCCCGGGGCGATTGAGGATCTCGGACGGGATGTAGATCTTGCCGATATCGTGGATGACGGCGCCGATGCGGATGCCCTCGATCTGGTCGGCCGTTAGCCCCAGCTCGGTGGCGATGGCCACCGCCAGTTCCGCCACCCGCACCTGATGGCCGGCCGTGTAGGGATCGCGCTTCTCCACCGTGCGCCCGATCGCCTTGATGGTCTGCAGCAGAGCGGTTTCGAGCTCACCGCGCAGCTCGCCATGCTCCGCCTTGATGCGCAGCATGCGGATGCCGTAGCTGAGATCGTCCGCCAGCTCATCGAGCAGGGCCACCTCGGCGTCATCGAAAAACGCCGTGCTGCCGGCATACACGACGAGCGCGCCGAAGGACCGGTCCGCAGCCAGCAACGGAAAGGCGGCGGCGCCCTGAATCTGGTGACGGCTGAGCAACTCCTGCCAGGCGGCGTAGGCCGGCTCGGCGGCGACATCCCGCACGACCTGTGGCCGGCCCTCGCGCACGGCCCGGCCGGAGGGGCATTGGCCCTGCTCACCCGTCCCCCAGCTGAATTCCATGTCCGTCAGAAAATCTCCACCCGCCCCCGCCCAGGCCATGGGGCGCAGGGTCTTGTCCGGATCGGTCCCGGCATAGCCCACCCAGGCGAGTTGATAACCGCCCTCCTCGACCAGGATGGTGCAGACCTCCTGCAGCAGCAACTGTTCATCTGTGGCCCGCACCAGCGCCCGGTTGCTGCGGCTCAGGCTGGTGAGGGCACTCTGGGCGCGGCGCAGCGCCTGCTCGCGGGCGGCGCGCTCGGCGAGGATGCCGACCTGATGCGCCAGGGCACCGAGCAACGTCTTTTCCTCCTTGTAGAACGGTCCCACGTCCCGCGGCGACCGTTCCTCCCGGTAGCGCACCTCCAGCCGCCCGACCTTTTCGCCGTTCACCACCACCGGCGCGGTCAGCCCCCACGGGGTGTCGCGGAAGTCCGGCGTGGCATGGACATCCTCTCCCACGGTCAGCCGTACAGCGGTGATCGCCGGGTACTGGAAGGCACGCGGGATCAGCCGCACGAGGCGCTCCAGCGCCGCAGCCAGCTGCAGCTCGGGGGCAGCAGCCAGGCGGCTCGCCTGATACAGGCACTCCAGCTCCTTGAGGCGTTCGCCGCGCTCGTGCATCAGCTGTTTTTCCCGGGCCTCTGCCCGGCGCCGCTCGGTGGCGTCCTCCATGAGGTGGACGGAATAGAGGTAGTTGCCCTGCGCATCGTTGAGGATGGAATAGTGGGTAGAGAAGATACGGCCATCGGGCAGCGGAATATCCTCGCGATTGCACAGCTCCCCATCCACCCCAGGTGTCTCCATGTTCATCCGGCAGCCGGGAGTGGGGCCCTCCCCCTGAGGAAACACCTCCCAATAGGGCCGGCCGAGCAGGTCGCGGATCTCACCGCCGGCTTCTCTCGCATAGGCACGGTTGACGCGCAGGAGGCGGCCTGCGGGATCGTGCAGGAAGATCGGGTCGCGGATGGCATCGAAGGTTTGCACCCAGTCACGGTGCGCCGCCTCGAGCAGGCGTTGCTCCGCGCTCAGGGCGGTGTTGCTGGCGGCCAGCTCTTGTGCCAGCGCCTCGAGGCGGGCAGCGCGCCGTCCCAGGTTGAACAGCGCCACCACCAGCACGATCGTCAGGGACAGTCCCCAGGCCAATGCCTGCCAAGCCTGCCAGTGACGGTGCAGCAGATGGAAGGCGGGGGTGGGAGAGAAGACCGCGGTCCACCGCTGGCCGGGCAACTGGATAGGGATGCAGAGCGGCTGACTGTTCGCCGGCAGCGCTGCCGCCCCTGTAGCGGTCAGCGGGACGCAGCCATCGACCGCCGGGGCGTCATAGAGTGTCAGGTCCAGTCGCTCGCCCAGCTCGGGCAGGGCGTCCCGCAGCAGCACGTTGATCCGCAGCGTGGCGCCCGCAAACCCCAGCAGACCCGTGCGCCGTGCCGCGACATCCGGCGGTCGATCGGTCCCGCCGCGGTAGATGGGACTCAGGACCAGGAAGCCACCCTCCACCTCCTCCGGCATTTGCAGCAGGGTGATATGCTCAGTGGTCACCGTCGTACCGCTGTCGCGCGCCTGTTCCAGCGCCGCCCGGCGCACGGGCCCGGAGGCGATGTCGAATCCCAGCGTCAGTTCGTTGCCCGCCAGCGGCTCGGCATAGTACACGGGGAAGTATTCCGCGCGCCGCCCGGCCAGCACCAGCCGCCCCTGTGCGTCGCGCTCGGTGATACGGAAGGAGGCCAGACCCGCGGCGCGCGCAGCCGCCTCGAAGGCCGGCCGCTGCGCCTCCGTCACCCGCGGCGCCCACTTGAGCGACAGGATCTCATCATGGGTCGCCAGCGCCTGGCTGATGAAGGCGCGGAACTCGGTGCGCTCGACCTCGCGGGAGGCGGCATACAGGCCGCCGATGGAGTCGACAATCTCGACGGTGCGCACGATCTTGCGCTGCAGGCGCTCCGCCATGCCCTGCGCCTCGCGCACAAACTCCGCCGCAACCTGGCGATCATCAACGCCGCGCACCCATAGAAAGGCCAGCAGGCTGAGCAAAACCCCGATCAACCCCACCGACAGCGGCAAGGCATAGCGGCGATACCACGCTTCCTGTCATGGGCGGGCGGTCGCGCCCCCCAGCACAGCCGGGGCCGGTTGCGGCATGGGTGATACCTCCGATGGCTCGGGCCGTCAGTGGCCCGAGGAATATTGTTGTTTTCCCCGAGTCTAGACGAATTGCCTGCAGTTCACAGGGATTATGGCCGCGGGATTGGCGGCGCGAGCCGTGGCCGCAACCTCGCTCAGGCCGCCACCACCCGGTTGCGACCGGCGCGCTTGGCGGCATAGAGCGCCCCGTCCGCCGTGCCGATGAAGGCCGCCAGGCCTTCCTCCTGTACGACCTCGGACGGCTGCAGGGTGTGCACGCCGAGACTGATGGTGACGTGGGGCGCCACCGCAGAGGCGGCATGCGGGATCGCCACCTGCTCGACGGCGGCACGCAGCCGTTCGGCAATCTCGCGCGCGCCATCGGCGGCCGTATCGGGCAGTACAACGGCGATCTCCTCGCCGCCGTAGCGGGCAAGGAGATCGGTGGGGCGCTTGAGGCGCGCCGCCATTGCCTGGGCCACCTTGCGCAGGCTGTCGTCGCCGGCCTGATGGCCGTAGTGGTCGTTGTAGTCCTTGAACTGGTCGATGTCGGCGATGATGAGGGACAGCGGCGCGCGCTGGCGCAGCGCCCGGCTGTATTCCTTGGCCAGCACCTCGTCTAAGTGGCGCCGGTTGGCGATACCCAGCAGACCGTCCTGCATGGATATCCGCTCCAGCTCGCGATTGGCCGCCTTGAGCTGGGTCTCGGCCTGCTCGCGTTCGCCGATCTCCTGCTGCAGCTGCGCATTGAGGTCGCTGAGTTCGGCGGTGCGCTCGGCGACATGCTGCTCGAGATGCTGGCGATCCACATGCAGCTTCCCGGACATGGCGTTGAAGGCCGCCGTCAGCTCGGCAAGTTCCCTCCCTGCGGGCAGCTCGATCTGTTCGCCCAGATGCGTCTCGCTGGCCGCGATTGCCAGCGCCTTGGCGCGGAGGCGATCCAGCGGCGCGAACAGGAGCCGGCGGCTGATCCAGTAATGCGCGGCGAACAGCAGAACCAGGGTCGCCAGCAGGATCAGCGACAGATTCCAGGAAAGACGGTCGGCCTCAGCATAGGCCTCGGCCAGCGGCACGCGGCGGGAAAGCACGGATACCACCTCGCCCTCGGTGCGGTGGAAACTGCGTTCTGCGCCGTAGAGTCTGACCAGGTCGGCCGGCGCCCGGTCCGGCGTATCGTGGCAGCGCAGGCAGGCCTCCTCCATCACCTCGCCGCGACGCATGGTGAAGAAATAGGGCTTGCCGTCCAGCATGCGGACGCCGCTGTAGTCAACCAGCTGGGGATCCTGATTCAGCTCATCGAGAAACTGCCGCTCGAAGGCATCCGCCTCGTTCTCCGGGCTGCGCGCATGGATGGCGCCTTCCTTGTAGTAGTAATCCTCGCCGTTGAGCGCATGGAAATACTGGTCGATCTCGCGCACGGCGTAGGTCGAGGACATCCAGGTCGGCTCGAAATAGCCCTTGCCGACGAGCGGATCAAGCTTCTCGAACAGTGGCGGCTTGAGCTGATGGGTGAAATAGGTGTGGATGGCGAGGTTGTGGTCGAGCAGGATGCGCGCCTTGGCGCCCGCCTCGGCCAGCGCCTGTTCCCGCATCTGCTGGTTGACCAGCGCCACGACCGCGACCGAGACAAGGACGAGGAGCAGGCCGAGGGTCGCGTTGATCCAGAGGCTGAGGCGCTTGCCATGATGGCGTGTGGACAGGGGCATGGGTGTTCCTCTTGACGTGGTGCCCGGCAGAATAGCAATGGGATCAGAGTCTGAGGGATCCCCACGAATCTCACTAATAATTCAATAAGTTACCAGTATTTTTCACCTCAAAGGGAACATGCATGGTGTTTTTGGATCAGATCAAGGTAACGACACCAACGATGAGATCCCACCATGCATGTCTTCCTCTAATTTCAAAATCACAATAAGTGACTGAATTTATTGAGTGATTCGTGAGGATTCCTCGTGGGGATTCCTCAGGGTCAGAGCCCTTTAATACGAAAGACCAGTGATCTCATCCACCCCCTCCCTGCTGGGTTGATAGCCGCTTCCTGCGGCATGGATGGCGGTGAACTCGGCGATCTGCTTCAGCGGGGCGTACAGATCCGCCACTTTCTCGACGAAGGCTTTAAGGTTATCGCGGAATTGGTTGACGCTGATCGTATCCATTGCATTACACTCGTACATAATTTCCATACATCCTAGATGATTCGGCATCGACTTCCACTCCCGGCGCGCCGTTAGTCAATCAAGCGGACTACGCACTGCGATTGGGGAATTCAGAGGGAAAAGGGGAGGGTGAGCGCATAATTAGATGTCGGTGGGGGTTGAATATCGTGACTTAATGGTATAATTTTTATACCATGATTTCATTTGAGTTCGACGAGCAAAAGAGTCAGGGCAACCTAAAGAAGCACGGGATTGACTTCATAAGCGCCCAACTGCTCTGGAGCGATCCTTATCTTGTGGAAATTCCTGCTAAAGCCGTCGATGAGCCACGATTTTTAGTCATTGGCCGCATCAAAGGTAAGCATTGGTCGGCAGTTATCACACACAGGAGCAGGAACATCCGAATCATCTCTGTTCGTCGAGCTCGATCCGAAGAGGTAGATCTTTATGAAAGCGAAGAAATTTGATTCCGAATTTGATAACGGCAAGGACGTGACTGGCCTCTTGGACATCACCAAGGCGCGCCGTCCCCTTCAAAGGCAAAGGCGAGTCAATGTCGACTTTCCAGGCTGGATGATCGAATCCCTCGATCGGGAAGCTAGCCGCCTAGGGGTTACCCGCCAGTCGATTATTAAAGTTTGGCTAGCTGAGCGCCTCGAACAGACAGCTTGTAACAAATAAATCAAGCCTTCTTCTCTGCCCCGCTGCCGGTCGGCGGCGGGACAGTAGATCACTTAGCGCATCGCCGCAGCCAGGGCCTGGTCGATATCGGCGATGATGTCGTCGATGTGTTCGATGCCGATGGAGAGACGCACCATATCGGCCGAAACACCTGCCGTTTTCAGCTCTTCGTCATTGAGCTGGCGATGGGTGGTGGTCGCCGGATGACAGGCGAGCGATTTGGCGTCGCCGATATTGACCAGTCGTACAATCAGCTCCAGCGCGTCGATGAATCTGCCTCCCGCCTCGCGTCCCCCCTCGATACCGAAACTGAGAATGCCCGAGGCGCACCCGCCAAAGTACTTCTGCGCCAGGGCGTGGTCAGGACTGTCCGGCAGGCCGGCGTAGTTGACCCAGCGCACCTGCTCGTGACCGCGCAGGTGCTCGGCTACCTTCCGGGCATTCTCGCAGTGGCGGTCCATGCGCAGGTGGATGGTCTCGATCCCCTGCAGGAGCTGGAAGGCGTTCATCGGCGAGAGCGCCGCCCCCATGTTGCGTAGCGGTACCACCCGGCAGCGGGCGATGAAGGCAGCGGCGCCGAACGACTCGGTATAGGTCACGCCGTGGTAGGAGGGGTCGGGCCGGGTAAGTATGGGATAGCGCTCAGCATGGGCCACCCAGTCGAATGCCCCCGAGTCCACCACAACGCCGCCCACGGTGGTGCCGTGACCGCCCATGTATTTGGTCAGGGAGTGGACGACGACATCGGCGCCGTATTCGAAGGGCCGGCAGAGATAGGGGGTGGCCACGGTGTTGTCCACCACCAGCGGCACGCCCAGGGCGTGCACCTCCCGGGCCAGATGCTCCAGATCCACGACATTGCCCGCCGGGTTGCCGATCGACTCGCAAAAGACCAGCTTGGTCTTGTTGTCGATCAGGCTGGTGATCGCCTGAATATCGTCGTGGGGTGCAAAGCGCACCTCGATCCCCATTCGCGGCAGGGTGTGGGCAAACAGGTTGTAAGTACCGCCATAGAGTTTGCTGGTGGAGACGATGTTGTCGCCCGCCTCAGCCAGGGTCTGCACCGTGTAGGTGATAGCCGCCATCCCGGAGGCCACGGCCAAAGCGCCGACTCCACCCTCCAGCGCCGCCACCCGCTGCTCCAACACCGCGTTGGTGGGATTCATGATGCGGGTGTAGATATTCCCCTCCACCTTGAGGTCGAACAGATCGGCCCCGTGCTGGGTGTTATCGAAGGCGTAGGAGGTGGTTTGATAGATAGGCACCGCCACCGCCTTGGTGGTGGGATCAGGGGTGTAGCCGGCATGGATGGCCTGGGTTTCGAACTTCACGCGCGCTCTCCTCTTTAATATTTATCAGCGGGTACCCCTTTTTACCATCTTCTTCCGGCAAGCACATCCGGGCGATGGCAAGGCGGTTTGTTGCATCAACTCTCCAAAAGGGGCTACGACAGGTAAGTTCGTGATCAGCGTAACGCGGCGGAATGGGTGACCCCGTTCCCGAAGTCAGGCGCACTGACACAGGTCGTAACCATGTGATTTGGAATTACGGGATCGACCTTTTTAAAACCGTGCTGTTCAACAGCTTGAGGAAGCCCATAATTACAGCGCCTACCACGATGCCGGCCAGGAGGTCGGCAAGCAAGACGGGTAAGGTACCGGTAAGGTGATGTACCGCTTCGATGTTGTGCACATACATGCCACCGCCGACCAGGAGCATGGCGATGGTGCCGACCAGGCCGAGCAGCCGAATTACCTTCGGCAGGGCTGCGACGAGTATTCGCCCCAGTGCCTTCTGACCACGGGCACCGAGACCGGCACGAATCCCGGCGCGCCCGATGAGGTAGAGCCCGGCATCATCCATACGTACCAGCAGGGCAACCAGACCGTAGACGCCAACAGTGGCGAGCAGGGCAATGAGGCTTACCACGATGATCTGTATTGCCAGCGACTGCCCCACCACGGTGCCGAGGGTGATGACGATGATCTCGATGGAGAGGATGAAGTCGGTGCGTATTGCGGCCTTGATCTTGCCCGCTTCGCGCTGCAACAGTTTCCGGGGTTCTCCCGTCTCGCGGGCGGCAACGGCCTTGTCGTGACGACCGGTGAGCACCTCGTAGACCTTCTCTGTTCCCTCGTAACTGAGGTAGGCACCGCCAATGAGCAGGATCGGCACGATAAGCCATGGCAGGTAGGCGCCGAGCAAAAAGGCGATGGGCAGGATAATCAGCTTGTTGAGAAAGGAGCCTCTGGTGATTGCCCAGATAATGGGGAGTTCACGACTTGCATGAAAACCGGTCGCCTTTTCGGCATTTACTGCCAGGTCATCGCCCAGCAGCCCGGCGGTCTTCTTGGCGGCCACCTTGCTCATTGCCGCCGTGTCGTCGAGCAGCATGGCCACATCGTCCAGTATCGCGAAAAGTCCTCCCGCCATTTTTCACCTCATAAAAAAGTAGAAGGGGAGACTCCCTGGAAAGTCGAATATAGGTGTAAGGTCAAAGCTTCTTGATTTTAAGTCGTTCAAACGTGCTGTCATCAATTCGGATACTGGCACTCAGGTTAAAAGAAAACAACTGCGCCACAGAGAGAACTCAAGGGCTCCGCAAAAAAATCAACCTTCTGTCTGGCATGATTGCCGTGCGCCTTACCTTCTGTAGCGCTTTTCGCTAAAGTGTCTTCCATTCCTAATCAAATTCACTCACAAGGAGCGCAGCCATGGCACGCGAAATCATCCACACCGACGAGGCCCCGCAGGCGATCGGCACCTACTCCCAGGCGGTCAAGGTCGGCACCACGGTCTATCTCTCGGGGCAGATCCCGCTGGTACCGGAGAGCATGGAGCTTGTCGTGGGTGATATGGAGATGCAGATCGGCGATAGTCTCCACCTGACCGCAACCCAGTGACTGAATGAGTGACAAGGCAAGACGCACGGGCGTGACTTTGCGCTGGCGACGACATTGCCCTGTCTCTTCTCCCAGCTTTAGCAGCTCTTGTTCGCTCAATGCCCGTTTCATCTGCTTCGTGATATTGGTAATCTGTTGTTGCCCCACCCGGTTACCTCTGATCTTGGTTTTCGTCGACCTTTAATCAGATCGGGTGGGGCTCTATAAGTTCCCGTTTGTGGTGATGTTTTTGCTAAAGATCCTACCTATGAGTCAATACTAAGGAGAGGGTAAGGGGATATTGCCCATCAGTGAGTTGGCTCATATCATCCACTCACCCCAACCCCCTCCCTGAGGGAGAGAGCGTTTATGGGGCAGCAGTGGTCGTGGCCATTTAATTGGTTCAATGCACCCATCTTCACTGCCTAGCCCCTCGCGTGCGCTGCAAGGAGCATGGGGCGAAAACACTCAATACACCCTGGGCGGGCAAGTACAGTCGCATCACGCTGGTTTTTAAAATTACAACTTTTCTCTTAAGCGTCTTAAGATACTTCACATGAAAATGATAATACATATCGGGACCCCAAAGACAGGAAGCACTTCGATACAAAAAGGGCTGTTCAATCTCCGCAAGAGCTTGCGTGAACAGCATTGTTTATACCCTGGAAAAGGGAAGTCACACCACGCCGTCGCCGCCCTCGTGCGGCCATTCAACAAATTGAGAAGGTACACTCAATCAAAACATAAAAATAACCCGGATAAAATTTTTCACAGAGCCGAAGCGCTGCGGACTGAGATCAAAAGCAGCAATGCGAACACCGTCCTGTTGAGCAGTGAGTTTCTCTGCAGGCTGTCGAGCGAAGAGATTTTCAGGCTGATAGACGCCCTGGGATTCAGCCCTGCGGATGTGTACGCAATTTGTTATGTCAGGCAGCCGTCGCGATTCTATCTTTCGGCTATCCAACAAAAGCTGAAGGCGTCTGTGACCATCCCCAATCCTTTCGATAAAAAATATGATTTTCATGGCATGCTGCAGTCATGGATCAGTATCATCGGCAAGGAAAATGTGGTTGTGCGTGCCTTTGACAGGGAGCAACTTCACCGTGAAGATGTGGTTTCAGACCTGCTGCAGATCCTTAATAAAGAATTTTCAATTGATTTATCGCAACACAAACCAGCACGAACGGAGAAAAACACCAGCCTTTCTGCCGAGGCGTGTATTTTAATGCAGGAATTGAGAAGGGAGCTCCTCAACCTGGAGGACGACGTGTACACCGATGACAGCAGGAGGCTTGTCAGGATTATCAAATCCAAGTCGGCATGGATGCGCCTTACCAGGATGAAGTTCAGGCGGGAGATCGTGTCGCAAATCGACAGGCTCCACAAATCAGACCTTGAGTGGCTGAAACAGGGCTACGGTATAGAATTCACGACCGGCGGCGAGACCACTTCGGCAGAGGGTGAAGCGGTGTTTGCCAGGGATGCTTTCGCGACGGGAAACCTTCGCGACCTGCTCGATGACTATGATGAACCGAAGCTCGACAAGTTACGCCGGAGAGTGGTTTCATCATATAAATGGAAAACGCGGCAGGCTGCAATATGGAGGGGGCTACTGAAATCCTGACGTGCGACAAGGACACCTAAGCGCACGGATTCCACTCGCTAATGCAACGGGTGGTTCAATTCCGAACATTCGCTAATTCGACGTTTTGTATCCAACCCTGATCAAATTCACTCACAAGGAGCGCAGCCATGGCACGCGAAACCATCCACACCGACAAGGCCCCGCAGGCGATCGGCACCTACTCCCAGGCGGTCAAGGTCGGCACCACGGTCTACCTCTCGGGACAGATCCCGCTGGTACCGGAGAGCATGGAGCTTGTCGGGGGTGATATGGAGGCGCAGATCCGCCGCGTGTTCGACAACCTCACCGCGGTGGCCGAGGCGGCCGGCGGCTCGCTGGCGGATGTCGCCAAGCTCAACATCTTCCTCACCGACCTGTCACACTTTCCGCTGGTCAATGAGGTGATGGCCGACTATTTCCAGCAACCCTACCCGGCCCGTGCCGCGATCGGCGTCGCCTCGCTGCCCAAGGGTGCCGGGGTGGAGATGGATGGCATTCTCGAACTTGGCAACTAGCGGATAACGACCCATGGAGCGGGGCTGGCGCGAACCCTTTGGCCTGATCGCCGTCGCGGTGCTGCTGTTGGCGGTGCTGGAGTTTGCCGGCCCCGGCCTGCTGCGCCACCTGGAGTACGGTTTCAACGACCTGCTTTTGCGCAGCCAGGCCGCACAGCGCCAGCCGGACGGCGATATCGTGCTGCTCGACATCGACGAGTCCAGTCTGGCCCGCATGGCCCCGGAGCAGGGGCGCTACCCGTGGGCCCGCTCGGTGCATGCCGAGGTGGTGGAGTGGATCGCCCGACAGAGGCCGAAGGCGATCATCTTCGATATCCTCTTCAGCGACCCCGACCCGCTGCGTCCCGACGATGACAACTACCTGGCCGAAGTCGCCGCCAGCCACGACAACCTCTACCTCCCTTTGGTCAAACTGCACACCGACCAACCCGGCATCGGCCTGCCGCTGGCGGAATTTGGCCGGGCACTGGGTTTTATCCCGACGGGGACGGCCGAACCCGACGCCCGTGCCGCGCTGCTGCTGCCCTATATGGCGCTGGCACTCGACGGTCGTCTCGGCGTGATCAACTTCGAGGAGCAGAGCGACGGGGTCGGTCGCCATTACCCGCTCTACCTGGAGGCCGATGGCTGGCGGCTGCCCTCACTGCCGGCACAGGTGGCCAGCGGCCTCGGCCATACCCCGCCGCCGCAGCCGCGTATCCGCCTCAACTGGCAGGGGCCGGCCATGAGCTACCCACGCGTCTCCTACGCGGATATCTACGAGGATCTCTCACGACGAGAACCGCAGCGTCCGGCGGATGAGTTTCGCGATCGGATCGTGCTCATCGGCTCCACCGCCACCGCCCAGCACGACCTGCGCACCACGCCGGTTGGCTCTCTGCAGCCGGCACTGGAGATCATCGCCACGGCACTGGACAACCTGCGTCACGACGATTACCTGCGCGATGTCCCCGCCTGGCTGCCCCCGCTCGTTACCCTGCTGCTCATCTCGTCGCTGTGGTTTGCCTTTCGTCGCGGCATCGGCGCACTGCCTATCGGTACGGCACTGCTGCTCACCACACCGCTGCTGTTTGCCCTCGCCTATCTCGCGCTGGGCCGGGGCTGGTGGCTGCCACTGCTCACCCCGGTGCTGTTCGCCTGGAGTTACTACGCCCTGGCGGCCCTCTACGCCTACCGCCAGGCACAGCAGGAGCGTCAGCGTTCGGTACAGATCTTCAGCCGTTTCCTCGACCCGCGGGTGGTGCAGGATCTGGTCAGCCACGGCGATTCGGCACTCAACATCAAACCGCAGAGTCGGCAGATCACCGTACTCTTCTCCGATATTCGCGGCTTTACCACCCTCTCGGAGCGACACAGCGCCGAGGAGATCGTCGAGCTGCTCAACGACTACTTCAGCCGCCAGGTGCAGGTGATCTTCGCCCACGGCGGCACCATGGACAAATTCATCGGCGATGCGATCATGGCCTTCTGGGGCGCGCCGGTAGACGACGTAAACCAGGCGCATCACGCCGTGGCGGCGGCGCTGGAGATGGCCGACACCCTGCGGCAGTTCAAACACGACCTGGGCGCGGCGGACGAAAACTTCGATGTCGGTATCGGTATCCACACCGGCCCCGGCGTGGTCGGCTTCATCGGCTCGGAGAACCGCCTCGACTACACCGCCATCGGCGATACCGTCAATCTGGCCAGCCGTATCGAGGGGCAGACCAAAGGGGTGGCACGCATCCTGGTGTCGGCCGAAACCCGCGCGCTGTGCGACACGGCATTTGACTTTGTCGACCACGGTTTTTATAAGGTAAAGGGTCGCAGCGCCGAGGTGCGACTCTACGAACCAAGGAGAAAGTCCCCATGATGCGCCGTCTGCTGCTTCCCTTGCTGTTCGCCCTCTTCCTGTCGCCGCTGCAGGCACAGGAACAGGGCGCCACGGTGCTGCTCGACAGCCTGCTACGGGCCGAGCCCTATATCGATGCGGAGGTCATCGGCAAGCTCAAGGCCAGGGCACCGGTCACCGTGGTCGAGCGCAGCGGCGGCTGGTATCAGGTCCGCGACAGCCGAAACCGCAGCGGCTGGCTGCGCATGAGCGCGATCCGGCTCGGTGACGGCAGCAGCGCTGGCGGTGACAGCGGCATCGGCCAGACCCTGCGCTTTCTCTCCACCGGCCGCTCCGGCGCCAGCGGCGTGACCGTCGCCACCGGCATCCGCGGTCTGGATGCCGCCGACGTGGCCAATGCCATCCCTGACCACGAGGCGGTGCGCAAGCTCGACCGCCACAGGACGAGTGCCGCCGAGGCGCAGAGGTTTGCCCGCAGTGCAGGCCTGCGCAGCCATCAGTTCGACTACCTCAAGGAGCCCCAGTGATGCGCAAGGATACTCGCCTGACAATCCGCCTGCTCCTGCCGTTGAGCCTGCTGCTGGGGCTCTTCAGCCTCAGCGCCTGCGTCAAGGATCTCGACCTGGAGAGGATCGACCTGGGGCAGGTGCTCAATACCGCCCAACAGGCCTTCGGTGAGGTCGACGTACAGCAGGAGACACTGATCGGCAAGGAGGCGGTCTCGGTACTGCTCGGCGCGGTGCCGCTGCTGGAGAACGACCCGCTGCAGCGCTACGTCAACCAGGTCGGCCACTGGGTGGCGCTGCACACCGAACGCAGCGACCTGGCGTGGAAGTTTGCCGTGCTGGACAGCCCCGACATCAACGCCTTTGCCGCACCCGGCGGCTATATCCTGATCACCAAGGGGCTGCTGCTGAAGTTGCAGAGCGAGGCGGAGCTGGCCGGCGTGCTGGCCCACGAAACCGTGCATGTGGTGCGCAAGCACCACCTGGCCGCTGTCCAGCAGGGGGCACGTCTCGATCTGGCGGTGCAGTTGGGGCGGGCCGGCGTGGACGAAAAACACGAGGAGACCATGGAGAAACTCTCCCGCGGTTTCAAGGAGCTCTACGCCCGCGGCCTGGACAAGAACGATGAGTTCGAGGCCGACCGCATGGGGGTGGTGATCGCCGCCCGCGCCGGCTACGACCCCTACGGCCTGCCGGCGGTGCTGCAGACCCTCGCGGGCATGAGTCCCGACGATACCTCGCTCGCCTTCCTGTTCAGCACCCACCCGGCGCCGGCCAGGCGTCTCAGCCTGCTGGAACGACTCTACGACAGGCTCGACCCCTACGCCCGCCAGCCGCAACTGCAGCAGCGTTTCGAACAACAGATCGCCTCACTCAGGAGCCGCTCCTGAGGCACCCACCGCAACCCATTCCATGAGCAGCAGGGGAGAACAGTCCGGGGCGGCCAGCGCCATACCCGCCGCCCATAACGTGGCGCTCAGCACCCTCAAGGGGGTGGGGCCGCGGATGGTCGAGCGCCTGGAGACCCTCGCCATCCGCAGCGTACAGGACCTGCTGTTCCACCTGCCGCTGCGCTATCAGGACCGCACCCGCATCGTCCCCATCGGCACGCTGCGTGCGGGTGACGAGGCACAGGTAGAGGGCGAGGTACAGCTCTCCGAGATCACATTCGGCCGCCGGCGCATGCTGCTGACCCGCATCAGCGACGGCACCGGCAGCCTGACCCTGCGCTTTTTCCATTTCAGCAAGGCACAGCAGGAGAGTCTCGCCCGTGGTGTGCGCCTGCGCTGCTACGGCGAGGTGCGCCGTGGCAGCACCACCCTGGAGATGGTCCACCCCGAGTTCCGGCGGATCGGCGAGCTGGAAGCAAAACGGGTGGACGATCACCTCACGCCGATCTACCCCACCACCGAGGGACTGCAGCAAATCGGGCTGCGCAAGCTGGTCGACCAGGCCATCGCCCTGCTGCACCAGGGGCAGGTAGACCTCACCGAGTGGCTGCCCGTCGAACTACTGCCCGGCCCCATGCCGACCCTGAGCGAAGCGGTACTGTTGCTGCACCAGCCGCCGCCGGATATCTCGCTGCAGGCCCTGGCCGAGGGCAAACACCCTGCGCAGCAGCGTCTCGCCTTCGAGGAGTTGCTGGCGCACCAACTGAGTCTGCGTCAGCTGCGCCAGCAGATGAGCCGGCATCCCGCCCCGCCACTGGCGGGGGATGGCAGCCTGCAGCAGCGCTTTCGTGCCGCGCTGCCCTTCGCCCTGACCGCAGCGCAGCAGCGGGTGGGCGAAGAGATCCGCCATGATCTTGCCCGCGACACGCCGATGCAGCGGCTGGTGCAGGGCGATGTAGGCTCGGGCAAGACCGTGGTAGCGGCGCTGGCCGCGCTGCAGGCGGTGGAGAGCGGCTACCAGGCAGCGGTGATGGCGCCGACCGAGTTGCTGGCCGAACAGCACTACACCAATCTGCGCCGCTGGCTCGAGCCGCTGGGGATAGAGGTGGCCTGGCTGACCGGTCGACTCAAGGCCGCGGCACGGCGTGAAATGGCTGCCGCAGTGGAGTCGGGCAGTGCCGCGGTGGTGGTCGGCACCCACGCCCTGTTCCAGGCGGAGATCACCTTCTCCCGGCTGGGGTTGGTGGTGGTCGATGAGCAGCACCGTTTCGGCGTCCACCAACGGCTGGCCCTGCGCGAGAAGGGGGTGCAGGAGGGTATCCACCCGCATCAGTTGATCATGACCGCCACGCCGATCCCGCGCACCCTGGCGATGACCGCCTATGCCGATCTGGACCTCTCGATCATCGACCAGCTGCCGCCGGGGCGCACCCCGGTGGAGACCGTGGCGCTGAGCGACGAACGGCGTGAGGAGGTGATCGCCCGTGTCGCCTCCGCCTGCGCCGAGGGACGCCAGGCCTACTGGGTCTGCACCCTGATCGAGGAGTCCGAGTCACTGCAGTGCCAGGCCGCCGAAGAGAGCGCCGCCAAACTGGCCGAACGCCTGCCGCAACTGCGCATCGGTCTGGTCCACGGCCGCATGAAAGCGACGGAAAAGGCGCAGGTGATGGCCGCCTTCAAGGCCGGTGAACTGCATCTGCTGGTGGCTACCACGGTGATCGAGGTGGGAGTGGATGTGCCCAACGCGAGCCTGATGATCATCGAAAACGCCGAACGGTTGGGACTGGCCCAGTTACACCAGCTTCGTGGCCGAGTTGGGCGCGGCAGCACTAAAAGCAGCTGTGTTCTAATGTATCATCCTCCCCTGTCGCAGCTGGCACGGGAACGGCTGGCGGTAATGCGCGAAACCAACGATGGCTTTGTCATCGCCCGCAAGGACCTGGAGATCCGCGGTCCTGGCGAGGTACTCGGTACCCGTCAGACCGGTATGCTGCAGCTGAAGATCGCCGATCTGCAGCGAGACCAGATGCTGCTGACAGCAGTGGCCGCTGCCGCTGATCCGCTGCTGCAGCGCTATCCGGAACGGGTGGCGCCGCTCATCCAGCGCTGGCTCGCTGGCAAGACCCGCTACGGAACGGTGTGAAAGGTAATACCTTGAACCTTGAACCTTGAACCTTGAACTTTGAACCTTGAAAGATAACTACGGCAAACATGTCCTGGAGCCGGTCTGGCAAAGCTGCCGCCAGCTGCGCCGCACCTCTCTGCCCGAGCAGTGGCGCAGCTGGCTGCTGGATCCCGATTCCCTGACGCGGCGGCTGCAACGGAGCTGCAACGGTCACTTTGCCGTCGAGGTGATCGCCCAGCGGCTGGAGCGTCCAATGCTCAGTGAATCGCGGGCGCTGGACAGACCGCCCAACGAGATCGCCCTGGTGCGCCAGGTGCACCTGTTATGTGACGGGACCCCCTGGGTCTTTGCCCGCACGGTGATCCCTCTGACCTCACTCAGGGGCGGGCTGCACCGCCTTGCGCTGCTGGGCAACAAACCACTGGGGGCGGTGCTGTTCGCCGATCCGAAGATGCGCCGTCTGCCGGTCGAGGTGGCGCGCATCCATCCCCGCCACCGTCTCTATCGCCTGCACCGCGACGCCAAGGATACCGAGCAGCCGGTATGGGGCCGTCGCTCGGTTTTTCTGCTGCAGGACAACCCACTGCTGGTCAGCGAGTTTTTCTTGCCCGGGCTGCCTGCCCGGCCGATGGAACAAAACGATCCATGAACAGCCAACAACCCCTTGCGCGGCTGCAGCAACGCTATCTGAGCAGCAGACGTTTTCTCTGTCTTTGCCGTCTGCACCGCCCGGCCGATATCCCGCTGCTCCTGTTGCCGGCACTGTGGGCCTCGCTGCTCGCCGCCGAGGGTATACCGCAGACAGGAGCGATGCTCTCGCTGCTGCTGGCTGCGCTGCTGTTTCGCTGCGCCGCCTGGACATTCAACGACTGGATGGAGTCCCGCCTGCTGCCAGAGGCACCGGAGTCTTTCGTTGCCCGCAAAATCATCAGCCCGCGGGAGGCCCAGCTGCTGTTTGCCACTCTGCTGCTGATCTCGCTGCTACTGCTGCTGCCGCTGGGTTTGCCACTGCTCTACTACAGTGCGGTAGCACTGCTGTTGCTGTTGGGATTTCCGCTGCTGAAAACACGCCTGCTCATCACCCAGCCCTACCTCGGCCTCTGTTATGCCTGGATCGTGCCGATGGCCTGGAGCGCGCAGGGGTCGGCGCCCGGCAAGGGCGCCTGGCTGATGTTCACCGCCGTACTGCTGTCGGCCACCGCCTTTAACACCCTGTATGCGCTTCCGCGACGCCGCTATGAGCAGCGTGTGGGTATCGGCTCCGTGCCGCAACTGCTCGGCAACAGCAGCTGGCTGTTCATTTTGCTGGCCCAACTGGCCGCGGTCGTGGCCCTCTGGTTGGCGGGCCGCCAACTGCAGCTGGAGATCTTTTTCAGTCTCGCGCTGGTAGTGGTGTTACTCCTGCTGCCTTACCAGCAGTGGCTGCTTTTCAGTCATCCACAGCATGGTCCGATGCGCAGCTATCGCAACCAGATCTGGTCCGCCATTGCCGTTTTTTGCGGTATTGCCTTTCACTTTATCTGTCGCGGCTAGAGCGTTATTCCGTATAATCAGACGAAAAACCCGATAACCCTTTTACTTTCATTCTGTTAGAAAACAATCTTGTAGTTGCTTCTTTATGCAATATCTTTAAAATGAAAAAAACTGTGAGCGCCTTCACATAAAACCAACAAAGCGGGGAGCGGGTTCTGTTCGATTTTCTCAAAAGTAAGGTGCGGCAACCCGGCCAGACCGGGCTTCGCCTTGGACCCCGCGGAGTGGGGATTGCGCAGATCACGCCCGATTCTGCAAACGCCCTGCCTCGCCTTACCCTCTGCCGCTACCTGCCGAGCGAAAACCTGGCCGAGCGTCCCGCACTGCTGGCGCGTCTGCGCGAGGAGCTGCAGCTCGACCAGTCCCTCTGCATCAGCGTGGCCGAAAACGAAATGTTTACGCTGCTGCTGGTCGATGCCCCCGAAGTCGAGGCCAACGAGCTGAAATCGGCCATACGCTGGCGGATCAAGGAGCTCATCGACTTTGATGTTGACGATGCCGTGATCGATGCCTTTGATGTGCCGGGTCAGGAAGAGCGCGGTCGGCAGAAGCTGCTCTATGTGGTTGCCGCACGGCGCGCCGCCGTGCAGTCCCATATCAACCTGCTGGAAGAGGAGCGGCTCAACCTCTCGATCATCGATATCCCGGAGCTGGCCATGCGCAACATCGCCAGTCTGCTGCCGGAGGATGAGAGCGGGGTCGCCATGCTCTACCTCACCCACGAGGGCGGACTGCTTACCATGACCCGACAGAAGGATCTGTTTCTCGCAAGAAGACTGGACATCGGCCTGCGCCAGCTGAGCGCATTTGCCAGCACCACCTCGCCTGGCGAGGCCGAGGATGAGTTCATCCTCGATGAAG
>JAPHTQ010000016.1 GCA_026196275.1 Gammaproteobacteria bacterium | reverse complement strand
CAGCCCTTGAAAAGGGCGGGCCATTCCCTGCGGGCTGCGCCTTGTCTTGGGGCATTTGCGGGCCTCTGAAAACGCCAATCAGTATGAAACACTACACTAACGTGGTGCGCCGGAGAGCATGGGTACAAAGCTGACCATCTCCAGCACCTCCTGATTGAACTGCTCGCCCTGACGGGTCACCTTCAGCAGCTGTTGCCCCCCTCCCCCTCCCACCGGGATAATCAGGCAGCCTCCCTCAGCCAGCTGCTGCAGCAGGGCCTCGGGAAGTTCTTCCGGCGCCGCTGCAACAAGGATGGCATCAAACGGTGCCTGGGCCTTCCACCCCTGATAACCATCGCCATGGCGCAGTCGCACATGACTGAGCTTGACCCGGCTCAGGTTGCGGCGCGCCTTCTCATACAACGCGCCGATGCGCTCAATGCTGAACACCTCAAGCCCCAGACTGGCCAGCACTGCCGTCTGATAGCCGCAGCCGGTCCCCACCTCCAACACCTTGCGCGGGCGGCACTGCAGGACCGCTTCGGTCATCCGTGCCACCACATAGGGCTGGGAAATCGTCTGCCCGCTGCCGATAGGCAGTGCGGTATCCTCATAGGCCCGTGAGGAGAGCGCCTCGTCGACAAACAGGTGGCGTGGCACACTGCGCATGCTCTCCAGCACCCGACGATCACTGATTCCCCGCTCCAGCAAACGTTGCACCAGCCGCTCCCGGGTACGTTGAGAGGTCATGCCAATACCGAGAAACTGCTCTGACTGCATCATCGTTTCAAGCTATCCCGTTGAGCCACTCGGTAAGATTATCGAGCAGGTTGTGCCGTGTCAGGTCCACCTGCAACGGGGTAACTGAGACCCGCTGTTCACGGATGGCATTGAAATCGGTGCCCGGCCCTGCATCCTGCTCCAGACCGGCAGGACCGATCCAGTAGATGGGCCGGCCGCGCGGGTCGTTATCCTTGATCACCGCCTCGGCCTTGTGGCGGTGGCCCAGACGGGTCACCTCAAAGCCCTGCAGCTGCTCCCGGGGCAGGTCAGGCACGTTGACATTAAGGATGGTATCGGTCGGCAGCGGGTGTTCCTGTAACCGTTGCAGCAGCTGGATCGCTACCCCGGCAGCCGTCTCATAGTGGCTGAAGCGGTGGCCGGAGCGGGCACAGAGTGATACCGCGATTGCCGGCAGACCAAGGAAACGCCCCTCCATTGCCGCCGCAACGGTACCCGAATAGAGCACATCATCGCCGAGATTGGCCCCGGCATTGATGCCGGAAACCACCATATCGGGCTCATAATCGAGCATACCGGTAATGGCCAGATGGACACAGTCGGTCGGGGTGCCGTCGACACGGTAGAAACCATTGGGTGTCCGGTGTGCTCGCAGGGGGATATCCAGGGTCAGGGAGTTGCTGGCCCCGCTGCGATCCCGCTCCGGGGCAACCACGGTAATCTCGGCAATTTGTTTCAGCTGTTCGGCCAGGCAATTGATTCCAGGGGCCAAATAACCATCATCATTACTTATCAGTATTTTCATTATCATCTTTCGCAGCCGGCACTGCCGGCCAGCTGCCTGGTGGACATCTCGGTCAACTATACCAGCGGGGACACGTCGGTATGAAGCCCAAAATGATATGTTAAACTCTCCCGAGGATACGGGATAACGACGAACAAGGCGATGAGCAAACAGCATAAACAGCACGAACCCAGTGACGAGGAGAAGGCCCTGTTCCGGTCAGCGGTGGCCGATGCCCAGCCATTGCCGCAAAAACGTATCCTGCCCCGGCCTCCTCCACCGCCGCCCCATCCCAGGCTATCCGAAGAGGACGAGGCGCGGGTGCTGGAGGATATGCTCTCTGACTATATCGACCCTGCGGAACTGGAGACCGGCGAGGAACTCTTCTACTGCCGCGCAGGGCTGCAGCACAGTGTGCTGCGCAAGCTGCGCCGCGGCCACTACGCCATAGGAGCCGAGCTGGATCTGCACGGCATGCGTGTCGCTGAGGCCCGCCAGGCCCTCTCCGCGTTCCTGCAGACGACCCTGGCACAACAGATCAAGACCGTTCGCATCATCCACGGCAAGGGCAACGGCTCACTCAACAAACAACCGGTACTCAAGGGCAAGGTCAACAACTGGCTGCGTCAACGCATCGAGGTGCTGGCCTTTTGCTCCGCCCGCCCCGTCGACGGCGGCACCGGCGCCGTCTACGTCCTGCTGCGGCGTGCTCGGCGTTAAGCAAAGAAAATCTCACCGCAGCGGTGAATTCTATCCGTGGGACGCGGCGTTTGCGGTGATGACGAGCTCGCGCAGGAGGCTGGTAGCGTAGGCGCCGGGCGGCAGGGCGAACTGCAGTTGCAGGGTCGCGGCATCGAGCCACTGCCACTGCAGTTTCCTGGCTGGCAGGCGCAGGCTGCGGCGCTCTTGCTCCATCCCCACCCTCTCCAGGCCGGCCTTCCACATCGTCTCACCCTCCAGTACCTGAAGCTCGAACGCCAGTGCATCGGCCAGGCTGGTGGGCCTGCCCCTGCCCCATAGGGGGCCGGTCGGGTGAAGCTGTCCGGCCTCAATCCGTTTTTCGATATCGCTGCCGATGAGGCGCACGCTGAAGCAACTGGTGCTACCCTCCTGCATCAGCGACTCACCGGGCAGAGCCCGGTGCCAGCTCCCGGCAGCCACCCTGGCCGAGAGCACCTTGTTGAACAGGTAGGAGCGTGCGGCCGAGAGGTAGAGGCTGCGCTTGTGACGGACGCTCTCACGCCATTCGCCGCGGAACATCGCCGCGGCCATCGCCAGGTTGGCGAAGTCGTGGCCGAAACGCTGTTCGCCGAAATAGTTGGGAACGCCGTCGGCAGCGATGCGCTGCAGCCGCTGTTCGATATCGCCGCACTCCCCCTGCAGCTCGCGCAGCGTCAGGATGAAGCGGTTCTCGCGCAGCGCGCCGCGCTTGAGTTTGCGCCCGTGGCGTTCGATATCGAGAAAGGCGATTTCGTCAGATGTGAGCTGCTGCCAGTCGGGCTCGGCCTTGCCGGAGAGGTTGACGGTAAAGACCTGACTGGTCACCGCATGGCGGTCCTTGAGCCCGGCATAGCCGACCTCGCCGAGCGGTACATCGGCCAGCGCGGCCAGCTCGCGCGCCAGCCACTCGGTGTTGGTATTACGTTTGCGGATGTGCAGCCAGGCGTGATGGCCATCGCCGTCGGGTGAAAAACCGATCTCCTCCTCGACGATGAAATCCTCGGGCACGGTGCGGATCACGCCGCGGCAACGCGGCTCGCCGAGGGCGTAGGCCCAGTCGAGCTGCAGGCCCTCGGGCAGGGGAAAACCGGGATCGCTCATCGTCTCAGCAGGACCACGGCGTGTGCGGCGATCCCCTCCTCGCGCCCGGCAAAACCCAGCTTCTCGGTGGTGGTTGCCTTGACGTTGACCTGATCCAGTACGGCCTGCAGGTCGGCGGCCAGGTTGACCCGCATCGCCTCGATATGCGGCGCAAGCTTCGGCGCCTGGGCGATGATCGTCATGTCGGCGTTGCCGAGGCGGTAGCCGTGGTGATGCAGCAGTTCCACCACCCGGCGCAGCAGGATGCGGCTGTCGATGTTCTCGAACTCGGCGCTGCTGTCGGGAAAGTGGCGGCCGATATCGCCCAGCGCCGCCGCACCGAGCAGCGCATCGCACAGGGCGTGGATCAGCACGTCGCCGTCCGAGTGCGCGGCAAAGGCGTGGCTATGCGCAATGCGCACCCCGCCGAGGACGATATGGTCACCCGCAGTAAAAGCGTGTACGTCGTAGCCGTGTCCGATTCTCATCTAATTACCCCTGTAAAAAACATTTCACCGCAAAGGCGCAAAGTACGCAAAGGAAAAAAATCAATGGCCACGGAACACACGGACGTAAGTAATGTTGTCATCGTCATTCCAGTGAATGACAGGAATCCATATTCACAATTCTTCAGGTATAGGCTGATACGGGAAAGTCACGAAATAATGCAAACATCCTTCTTCCGCGCATTCCGTGTATTCCGTGGCCATAAAGTGGGTTTTCCTTTGCGTTCTTCGCGCCTTTGCGGTGAATCAGGTTTTCAATCCTGCTCAGCCAGGTAGAGCTCCGCCAGGCGCAGGTCCTGCGGGCGGGTGATCTTGATGTTGTCGCCGTGGCCTTCGACCATCTTCGGCGCCTTGCCGGCCAGTTCCATCGCCGAGGCCTCGTCGGTCACCAGCTGGCCCTTTTTCAGCGCACTCTCCAGCGCCTGTGCCAGCTCGCCAAGGCGGAACATCTGCGGCGTCAGGGCGCGCCACAGGTTGTCCCTGGGTACGGTTTCGAGCACGGTATCCTCCGCGTCGGTGCGTTTCATGGTGTCGGCCACCGGCAGGCCGAGCAGTCCGCCCACCGGATGGTCGGTCAGTGCGGCGATCAACCGATCAACATCCTCTCTCCGCAGGCAGGGGCGCGCCGCATCGTGGACCAACACCCAGTCGCTCTCTGTGGCACGCTGTTGCAGCACTTGCAAGGCGTTGAGTACCGAGTGACAGCGCTCTTCGCCACCGGGAGCACTCATCAGCTTTGGATGGGACAGCGCCAATCTCTGCCAGTAGGGATCACCGTCGGTGAGCGCCACCACCACTCCGGTAATCTGCGGATGGTCGAGAAAGCGCATCAGGGTATGCTCCAGCACCGTCCTGCCGTGCAGTTCGAGGTACTGCTTCGGCCGATCCGCCTGCATCCGTTTGCCGACCCCGGCCGCCGGAATGACCGCCCAGAATTTCAGATTGCCAGTCATTTGTTTGCTAAACCCCCTTCAACGCAAAGGCGCAAAGACGCAGAGGCCGCAAGGAAACATCTTCATAGGTATACAAAGATGCCAGTCATCGGTTTAATGTTTCCCTGCCTGGGTTGGACCGGGCCAGTTGGGGCGAGAAACTGACACTGTAAGTATGCCTTGTTCAATTAAACCCTTTGCCTTCTTTGCGCCTTTGCGGTGAGATCATTCTTCCACGACCTGGAAGAATGTCTCGTCCTTTTTGATCATGCCAAGATCGGAGCGAGCGCGCTCTTCGAGCGCCTCCAGACCCTGTTTAAGATCGCGCACTTCGGCCTCAAGGGCCTTGTTCCGTTCATCCAGCTGGCTGTTCTCTTGCTTTTGTTGCTTCACCCGCGCATCCATCTGCCAGACGCGCAACAGCCCACCGTTACCGAACCACAGTTGGTATTGCAGTACCAGTAACAGGGCAAACAGTAGTGTGGTAAGCCATCTCATCATTCAGAACCAAACAGGCCCGGGCAACCTGCGGCTGACCGGGCCTGTTGCGGGCGGTTGTACCGCTTACTCCCCTTTCAGGTTGTAAAATGCCTCACGACCCGGATAGCTGGCCTTCTCACCCAGCGCCTCGGCGATGCGGATCAGGCGGTTATACTTGGCCACCCGGTCGGAACGGGACATGGAACCGGTCTTGATCTGGCCGGCGTTGGTCGCCACGGCCAGATCGGCGATGGTGGTGTCCTCGGTCTCACCGGAGCGGTGGGAGATCACCGCCGTGTAGCCAGCATCCTTGGCCATCTGGATCGCCTCGAGGGTCTCTGTCAGGGTGCCGATCTGGTTGACCTTGATCAGGATGGAGTTGGCGATCCCCTTGTCGATCCCCTCCCGGAGGATCTTCGGGTTGGTAACGAACAGATCATCACCTACCAGCTGCACCCTCTTGCCCAGTTTTTCGGTCAGCAACTTCCAACCCTCCCAATCGTCCTCGTCCATGCCGTCTTCGATGGAGATGATCGGGTACTTCTCCACCCAATCGGCCAGCAGGTCAACAAACTCGGCCGGGCTCAGCTCCTTGTTCTCGGAGGCAAGGATATATTTACCGTCCTTGTAGAACTCGGAACTGGCAGCGTCGATGGCGATCATGATCTCCTCGCCCGCCTTGTACCCGGCCTGGTCGATCGCCTCGAGGATCACCTGAATCGCCTCCTCGTTGGAGGAGAGGTCGGGGGCAAAGCCGCCCTCGTCGCCCACGGAGGTGTTCATCCCCTTGGCGGCGAGTACCTTTTTCAGCGCGTGGAACACCTCGGCACCATAGCGGATCGCCTCGTTGATGCTCGGTGCACCCACCGGAACGATCATAAACTCCTGCAGATCGACGCTGTTATCCGCGTGCTCGCCACCGTTGATAATATTCATCATCGGCACCGGCAGACTGAACTCCTTGCTCTTGCCTACGGCCAGATAGCGGTAGAGCGGCATCTCGTGAGCGACGGCAGCCGCCTTGGCGCACGCCAGGGAGACGGCGAGAATGGCGTTAGCACCGAGCTCACTCTTGTTCTCGGTACCATCGAGCTCGATCATCGCCCGGTCGATGGCCTGCTGGTCGCCGGCGTCCATCCCGTTCAGGGTCCTGGCGATGCGGCCGTTGACGTTGGCCACGGCATCCAGCACGCCCTTGCCGCCAAAACGCTCGGCATCGTCATCACGGAGCTCAATGGCTTCGCGGGAACCGGTGGAGGCACCGGAAGGAACGGCAGCGCGCCCCATGGCACCACCGGCGAGGATGACATCGGCCTCTACCGTGGGGTTACCGCGGGAGTCGATGATTTCACGGGCACGTACATTTGCGATCTGGGTCTTGTTGTCACTCATTGGTGTTTCACTATCCAAAGTCATTGATGATGATTGATTCAGGCTGTAGGTCACGTTGCGTCAGCTACCTAACCAGCGCTATTCGCTACCTATAAACTCAGCTCCTGCTCGATAAACCCCTGCGCCTTAACCACCTCATCCACGGCTTTGAGAGTGGTGAGCAGGGGTTTCATCTTAGCCAGCGGCCACATATTGGGGCCGTCCGAGAGTCCCTTGTCCGGGTCCGGGTGGGTCTCCATGAACAGACCGGCGATGCCGCTGGCCACCGCCGCACGCGCCAGCACCGGGACGAACTCGCGCTGCCCGCCGGAGCGGCCGCCGAGACCTCCTGGCTGCTGTACCGAGTGGGTGGCATCGAAGACTACCGGGCAGCCGGTCTCACGCATTACCGCCAGGCCGCGCATGTCGCTGATCAACGCATTATAGCCGAAGGAGACGCCGCGCTCGCAGACCATGATCTGCTCGTTACCCACCGCACGCGCCTTCTCCACCACATTGGCCATATCCCACGGAGCGAGAAACTGCCCCTTTTTAATGTTCACCGGCTTGCCCTGGCGCGCCACCTGCTGGATGAAATTGGTCTGGCGGCAGAGGAAGGCGGGGGTCTGCAACACATCCACCACCGAGGCCACCTCGCCCAGCGGGGTATCCTCATGCACGTCGGTCAGCACCGGCAGGCCGAGTTGCTGTTTCACCTTCTCCAGAATGGCCAGCCCCTGTTCCAGTCCCGGACCTCGGAAGCTGCTGGTGGAGGTACGGTTGGCCTTGTCGAAGGAGGACTTGAAGATGAAGTTTATCCCCAGTTCGTTACAGATCGATTGCAACTCGCCGGCGGTATCGAGCACCAGCTGTTCACTCTCAATGACACAGGGACCGGCGATCAGAAACAGCGGCTGGCGGAGACCGGCCTCAAAACCACAGAGTTTCATTACTTGCCGGACTCCCCGTGAACACGCGCCGCACTGACAAAACCGCTGAACAGCGGGTGACCGTCGCGCGGGGTAGAGGTGAACTCCGGATGGAACTGACAGGCAATAAACCAGGGGTGATCCTTCAGCTCTACCACTTCCACCAGTGAGCGGTCCTCGGAGACACCGGCAATCACCAGCCCGGCCTCGGTGAGGATGTCACGATAGTTGTTGTTGAATTCGTAACGGTGGCGGTGGCGTTCGACGATGGTCTCCTTGCCGTAGACCTCACGTACCCGGGTGCCCTCCAGCAGGTGGCTGGGCTGACCGCCGAGGCGCATGGTGCCGCCCAGATCCGAGGCTTCGTTTCGGGTCTCCACACGACCGTCGGCATTGACCCATTCTGTAATCAATGCGATGACCGGATCAGCGGCATCCTTGCGGAATTCGGTACTGTGAGCGCCGGCGAGACCCGCCATGTTGCGGGCGCATTCGATCACCGCCACCTGCATACCAAGACAGATACCGAGATAGGGGATCCTGTTCTCGCGGGCATAGCGCACGGTGGCGATCTTGCCCTCCACGCCACGCTCGCCGAAGCCGCCGGGCACCAGAATGGCATCCATCCCCTTGAGGCAGTCGGTGCCGGTCTTCTCGATCTCTTCGGAATCGATGTAGACGATCTTCACTTTGGTGCGGGTCTTGATGCCGGCATGGATCAGTGCCTCGGAGAGGGACTTGTAGGCCTCGGTGAGATCGACATACTTGCCCACCATGGCGATGGTGACCTCGGCAGTGGGATTCTGCAGGGCCTCGATCACCCCTTCCCATTCGGAGAGATCTGCCGGTTTGGTTTCCAGACACAGCTTCTCCACCACGATATCGTCCAGACCCTGGCGATGCAGATCCAGCGGGATCTTGTAGATGGAATCGACGTCGATGGCGGAGATCACCGCCCGCTCCTGGACGTTGGTGAAGAGGGCGATCTTGCGCCGCTCATCCTCCGGCACCGGGCGATCGGCCCGACAGACCAGGATGTCGGGCTGGATACCGATGGAGCGCAGCTCCTTGACCGAGTGCTGGGTCGGTTTGGTCTTGAGCTCACCGGCGGTGGGGATCCAGGGCAGCAGGGTCAGGTGCATGAACAGCACGTTGTCGTGGCCCAGCTCCACTGCCATCTGGCGGATCGCCTCGAGAAACGGCAGCGATTCGATATCGCCCACGGTGCCGCCGATCTCGACCATCGCCACATCGTAGCCCTCGGCACCGGCCTTGACCGAGTTCTTGATCTCGTCGGTGATGTGCGGGATCACCTGCACCGTGCCACCGAGGTAGTCGCCGCGGCGCTCCTTGCGGATCACGTTTTCATAGATGCGCCCGGTAGTGAAGTTGTTGCGTTGGGTCATACGGGTACGCACAAAGCGCTCGTAGTGGCCCAGGTCAAGGTCGGTCTCGGCCCCGTCGTCGGTAACGAACACCTCACCGTGTTGGAACGGGCTCATGGTGCCCGGATCGACATTGATGTAGGGGTCCAGCTTGAGCATGGTAATGGAGAGACCGCGGGCTTCGAGAATAGCCGCCAGCGAGGCGGAGGCGATGCCCTTGCCCAGGGAGGAGACGACACCACCAGTAATAAAGATATACTTCGTCATGAAAACGTATGAGTCTTATAAGTAAAGGGAAACTCGGCGCTGGGCCCGCTGCGAGAGTCGGTTGATTTCATTTGCTGCCGCCTGTCCGTGAGGCATCTGAAATCATCCAAATCAGGCATTGTGATTGTCGTCGTTTTGCTCTTCTTTTTCAATGGCTAATGGCTGCCACTGGAGCCGGAGACCCTCTTTACCGGCTGCCACACTGTATTCTGCCGCGGTCCAAAGTCCCGCGACCTGAGCCAGTGCTCCATCAACATAGAGCAGCGGTCGCCGCTCCCGCTCCCATGGCGGCACCCCGGCCTCTTGATAGAGCTTCTTCAGGGCGTGGTGGCCGTCCCTTCCGGGCAATCTGAGCCGCTCCCCACCCTGGCGCAGGCGCACTTCGCACTCTCTCCCCACCAGCAGGGCGTTATCCACCCCCTCTCCCCGGCACCGCAACGGCGTCAAACGCCCCAGACCCTGCGGCAATACCAGTGCCGATACACCATCCCAGGGCAGCCTGAGCGATTTGTCAGTCAGGGGGGCAAGGGGCAACATGAAATAGAGCCAATCACGGTAACGCCGGACCTCCGCCCCGGGCCAGCCTACCAGCGGCTCCGCATCCGCCGCCGCCGGCAGCACCTCATCGAGAATACGTTGCAAATGTTTGTGTGCGGGCACCGACAAGCCCAGCTGACGGACATGAAAACGCAGCAGGTTACGACAGCGTGCGGGGGAAAGCCCCTTCAGTGTCGCCGCGCGGAGCCGATTCCCACCGGCATCGGCCTGTTTGCGGTCCATCATCGCCAACTCATCGAGCAAACGGGCGCTCTCGGCAAAGTGGCCGGCGCTGCGGGCCAGCACCTCGCGCACTCCGGCCCGGCGCTCCGTCAGTTGCGGCAACAGGGTGTGGCGTAGGTAGTTGCGCTCCAGCGAGGTATCGAAATTGCTCGGATCATCGATCCACCCCAGCTCATGCTCCAGGGCGTAGTGCCTGAGACTCTGCCGATTCATCTCCAGCAGCGGTCGCACCAGCACACCCCGGCCCAATGGGCGCTGCGGCGGCATCGCCGCCAGGCCGCGCACCCCGCCTCCGCGCAGCAGCTGCAGTAACAGTGTCTCCACCTGGTCATCACGGTGATGGGCACAGAGCAGGACCTCCCCGTCACCGAGCACCTGCCTGAACACCCTGTAGCGCGCCTTGCGGGCCGCCGCCTCCAGCCCCTTCTCCTTCCTGTCGCTGACCTTCACCGACTCGACCCGCAACGGCACCCCGAGAGACTCAGCAAAAACACGGCACTGTGCCGACCACTGTTCGGCGTTACCCGACAGACCATGATCGACATGCAGCGCGTACAGCTCAGCACCAAGCTCACGGCGCAATCCCGCCATCAGGTGAAGCAAAACCGTGGAATCGAGGCCACCGCTGAAGGCGACCCAGTAGCGCGTGGGAGCAGGCAGCCCCGCCAGGGTGTCGAGGAGGTGCTGCCGAAGCGACTGCGGCATGGTTAAACCTTAAAAAACTGTAAACGCAAAGGGCGCAAAGACACAAAAGACGTGAAGGAAATGGTAGCTGCAAGCGCGTAGGCCAGGTTGCCGCCACACCAACACCCGGAAGACCGATGGCACACCGACGATAAAAAAACCGCAATACCCGTAACGCCCCACTGGCTACCTGGCATCCCTCCAAACCGCGATGTTGCCACGTAGCTGCGCAACGTGGCCTACAACTAAACCGCCAGCAATAATAGCCTTTGCGATCTCTGCGCCTCTGCGTCCTTTGCGTTAAGGGTTTTATTTTTTCTCGAAATTGCCGAAGGACATCAGCCGTTCGTAGCGTTTTGCCAGCAGCTGTTCGGTATCGAGGCGACTCAGCTCGTCAAGCTTGTCCAGCAGCGCCTGTTTGACATTGGAGGTCATCGCCTCAACATCGCGGTGGGCACCACCCAGCGGTTCGGGGATGATGTGGTCGATGAGGCCCAGCTCCTTGAGCCGCTCCGAGGTGATCCCCAGTGCCTCGGCCGCGTCGGAGGCCTTCTCCGCGCTCTTCCACAGAATGGAGGCGCAGCCCTCGGGGGAGATCACCGAGTAGGTGCTGTACTGCAGCATCATCACCCGATCGCCAACACCGATGGCCAGCGCACCGCCAGAGCCGCCCTCGCCGATCACGGTACAGATGATCGGCGTTCTAAGCTTGGACATCTCCAGCAGGTTGCGGGCGATCGCCTCGGACTGGCCGCGCTCCTCGGCACCCACGCCGGGATAGGCGCCGGGGGTGTCGATGAAGGTCATGATCGGCAGTTTGAAGCGCTCGGCCATCTGCATCAGTCGCAGCGCCTTGCGGTAGCCCTCAGGACGGGGCATACCAAAATTGCGCTCTACCTTCTCCTTGGTATCGCGTCCCTTCTGGTGGCCGATCACCATCACCGGTTTGCCCTCAAGCCGTGCCACACCGCCGATAATGGCACTGTCGTCGGCAAAGGCGCGATCGCCGTGCAGCTCCTCGAAGTCGCTGAACAGGGCATCGATATAGTCCTGGGTATAGGGGCGCTGTGGATGGCGTGCCAGCTGGGAGATCTGCCAGGCGTTGAGATTGGAGAAGAGCGACTTGGTCAGACTCTTGCTCTTGGCCTGCAGGCGCGCGATCTCCTCGCTGATATTGATCTCCGCATCGTCGCCCACGTAACGCAGCTCCTCGATCTTCGCCTCCAGTTCGGCGATGGGTTGCTCAAATTCGAGAAAATTCAGGTTCATAGTATTCGTTTCGGTTCGCGTCAGTTTGCTTGTTATGGCGAATGATTTCCCGAGATTATACGTGAGATTGTAGTCATTTGTCCTGCCTGCGACAGGAACTTGCCCACCGGGTTCACAACTCCCGGAAAGATTCACCCCGCAAAGGCGCAAAGTGCGCCAAGAGATAGTGGCGCCCACAGGGCGCCCTATCGCTGCTCCATAGAGCGGGGCATGCCCGCCGCTGGAAGTTATTGCCACAGAGGGCACAGAGCACACAGAGAAAAAGCGCCGGAGCGGAGTTTTCTATTGTCTCATCACCTCCCTGTGACCTCAGTGCTCTCTGTGGCTTAAAGTCGTTCCCTCCGCAACCCTTTGCGCGCTTTGCGGTGAATAGTCCTCAGCGGTATTCGACCCGCACCGACTCCTCGCCCAGCAGCTGGCGCAGTCGATTGAGCAACTCATCACCGGGCCGCACCCGCCAGCTTTCACCCAATCTCACCCGGGCAACCCCCTCGGGACCTTGGTAGTGGATGGCGATGGGGCAACCCCCTTCGCGAAACGGAGAGAGTACCCGCTCCAGCTGGGTGACAAAACCGTTCAGCGCCTGCTCCCGCGGCACATCCAGCAGCAGGTTGCGGGCATAGTGCTCGCGGGCATGCTCCATATTGTAGACCTCCTGGACCCGCATTACCGGTCCACCCGCATAGTCGTCATAGCGCACCTCACCACTGACCACCACCACCTGATCCTTGACCAACATATCCTGATAGCGGGTAAAGACATCGCTGAACAGGGTGACCTCGATACGCCCGGTGCGGTCATCAATGGTCAGGAAGGCCATCTTGTCGCCGCGCTTGGTGGGTCGGGTACGCATGGCGATGACCAGCCCTGCCAGGGTCATGCTGCGTGGCTTGTCAGCGTTAACGTTTGCCAGGCGACAGGAGGTAAAGTTTACCAGCTCAGCCTCATATTTATTGATCGGGTGGCCGGTGAGATAGAGCCCCAGTGTCTCTTTTTCTCCGGCAAGGCGGATATCCTCTTCCCACTCCGGCACCTCCTCGTAACTGGCCGGACTCTCCTCCAGCACGCCACTGTCAAAACCAAACATGTCGCCGGTGCCGGCGGCACGGGCACGACTCTCCTGCTCGGCCATCTGCAGCGCCTGCGGCAGCGCCGCCATCAGGGTGGCGCGGTTTGGCCCCAGCTGGTCCATCGCACCGGCCCGGATCAGCGACTCCTGCACCCGTCGGTTGGCCTTTTTGGTATCGATGCGACGACAGAAATCGAACAGGTCCGTAAAGGGCCCGTTCTGCTGCTGCTCGGTGACGATCCCCTCGATAGCCCCCTCGCCGACCCCCTTGATCGCGCCCAGACCGTAGACCACGGAGCCTTGTTTATCAACGGTGAACTTGTAGCAACTGGTATTGACCGAGGGCGAGACCACCTTGAGCCCCATCTCCTTGCACTCCTCGATCAGGGTCACCACCTTGTCGGTGTTGTCCATATCGGCAGAGAGCACTGCGGCCATGAATTCAGCCGGGTAGTGGGTCTTCAGCCACAGGGTCTGATAGGAGACCAGGGCATAGGCGGCGGAGTGGGACTTGTTGAAGCCGTAGCCGGCGAATTTCTCCACCAGGTCGAAGATCTTCATCGCCAGCGCGGCGTCGATACCGTTGTTCTTCGCCCCCTCGGCGAATACCGTGCGCTGTTTGGCCATCTCCTCGGGCTTCTTCTTGCCCATGGCACGGCGCAGCAGGTCGGCGCCGCCGAGGGAGTAGCCGGCCAGCACCTGGGCGATCTGCATCACCTGCTCCTGATAGAGGATGATCCCGTAGGTGGGTTCCAGGATAGGTTTGAGCGACTCGTGCTGGTACTGGGCATCCGGGTAGGAGACCCTCTCCCGCCCATGCTTGCGGTTAATAAAGTTGTCCACCATCCCCGACTGCAGCGGTCCGGGGCGGAACAGTGCCACCAGGGCGATGATATCCTCGAAGCAGTCGGGCTGCAGGCGACCGATGAGTTCCTTCATGCCGCGGGATTCGAGCTGGAACACCGCGGTAGTCTTCGCCGCCTTGAGATTGTCGAAGCAGACCTTATCCTCCAGCGGGATGAATTCGATCTTCGGGCAGTTCTCAGGGTCCTCACCGCGCATCGCCATGGTGTGGCGGATATTGTCCAGCGACCAGTCGATAATGGTCAGGGTCCGCAGACCGAGAAAGTCGAATTTGACCAGCCCCACCGACTCCACATCGTTCTTGTCGAACTGGGTAACGATGCTCTGGCCACCCTCCTCACAGTAGAGCGGCGAGAAGTCGGTCAGGTCGCTCGGTGCGATGACCACGCCACCGGCATGCTTGCCGGCGTTGCGGGTGATCCCCTCAAGCTTCATCGCCATGTCGAGCAGCGCGGTCACCTCCTCGTCGTTGTCGTAACGGTCCTTGAGGTCCGGCTCCTGCTCCAGCGCCTTCTCCAGGGTCATACCGATCTCGAACGGGATCAGTTTGGCGATGGTGTCGACAAAACCATAAGGATGCCCCAGCACCCGGCCCACATCGCGCACCACCGCCTTGGCCGCCATGGTACCGTAGGTGATGATCTGCGAGACCTGGTTGCGGCCGTAGGTTTCGGCCACATAGTCGATCACCCGGTCGCGCCCCTCCATGCAGAAGTCGACATCGAAATCAGGCATGGAGACCCGTTCCGGGTTGAGGAATCGCTCGAACAGCAGGTCATACTCCAGCGGGTCGAGGTCGGTAATGAGCAGCGCATAGGCCACCAGCGAACCGGCACCGGAACCGCGCCCCGGCCCCACCGGCACGCCGTTGTTCTTGGCCCACTTGATGAAATCGGCGACGATCAGGAAGTAGCCGGGGAAGCCCATCTGCAGGATCACCTCCAGCTCGATCTCCAGCCGCTCATCGTAGGGTTTGCGCTTCTCGGCAAAGTCGGGGGCGTTGACATCGAACAGGGTCGAGAGGCGATACTCCAGCCCCTCTTTTGATGCCTGGCGGAAGTACTCCTCCTCGGTGATCCCCTGGGGGATCGGGCTGTTGGGCAGGTAGTAGGTGCCCAGCTTGAGGTCGAGGCTGCAGCGCCGGGCGATCTCCACCGTGTTCTGCAGTGCCTCGGGGATATCGGCAAACAGCTCCGCCATCTCCTCGGGGGTACGCAGGTACTGCTGCTCGCTGTAGCGATGACTGCGGCGCGGGTCGTCCAGAGTGCGACTGTCGTGGATACAGACCCGCACCTCATGCGCGTCGAAATCCTCCCGTTTGAGAAAACGCACATCGTTGGTCGCCACCACCGGGATGCCCATGGTCCCAGCCAGCTCCACCGCTGTATGCAGGTACTCCTCCTCCCCCTCCCTTCCGGTGCGCTGCAACTCCAGATAGTAGTTATCCGCGAACAGCCGCAGCCACTCGGTGAGCAACTCTGCCGCCACATCACGCTTACCCGCCAGCAGCGCCTGCCCTACATCCCCCTCGCGGCCGCCGGACAGCGCGATCAGCCCCCGGGTCTGGCCAGTAAACCATTCGCGCTTGACGATGGGGATGCCACGGTGCTGGTTCTCGATGTAGCTGCGCGAGACCAGTCGGGTGAGGTTTTTGTAGCCCGCCTCGTCCTTGCACAGTAGCACCAGACGACTGGGCCGGGTGGTATCTTCAGGGTCTTCGACCCACAGGTCGACACCGACAATGGGCTTGATCCCCGCCCCCTGCGCCGCCAAATAGAACTTGACCATGGCGAACAGGTTGGACTGATCGGTCAGTGCCACCGCCGGCATGCCGCCGTCGCGCACCGCTCCCATCAACGGCTTGACCCGCACCAGGCCATCGGCCAGGGAGTATTCGGTATGCAGACGGAGGTGAACGAATTGTGTGGGCATGGGGAGGGAAGTTACCCCGCCATGGCGGGCAGGACAAGACTTGACAGTCTGCACCTTCCTATTCTCTTTGCCTCCTCAGCCTCTTTGCGCTGCGATCCTGAAGTATCCACGCTCCGCGCTGACAGCGCCGTTGGTTCAGATATCGACGAAGTAGTTCTCCCAGGCGTTGGTAATGGCCTCCTTGCTCAGCTTGGGCTTGTGGCCGAAGTAGCGCGCCCCGTCGATGATGTGGTCGATCAGGTCGCGTGGATGGCAGGCATTGAGCTTGACCCCCAGGCGGCGGTAGAAATTTTCCATCAGATAGTCGAGGACCTCCTGGTCAAACTCGATATCGTTGGAGGCACACACCCGTCGGAACACCTCCTCGTATTCGCGCTCGCTCGGGTGGTCGATGAGGATCTTGTAGCGGATACGCCGCAGGAACGCCTCATCCACCAGTTTCCTCGGTTCGATATTCGTGGAGAAGATAACGAGCTGATCGAACGGGATCTCGAATTTCATGCCGTTCTGCAGGCTGAGAAAGTCGGTGCGGCGCTCCAGCGGCACGATCCAGCGATTGAGCAGGTGCTGCGGATCCACCTGCTGGCGGCCGAAGTCATCGACGATGAACATGCCATTGTTGGCCTTCATCTGCAACGGTGCCTCATAAAACTTGGAGATGGGATTGAACTCCAGATCCAGCATTTTCAGCGACAACTCCCCGCCGGTCATGATCACCGGACGCTTGATGCGTAACCAGCGCGGATCGACACCCGTGTCATTATCCGAGGGTACCGCCTCGTGGTTGACCGGATCATACAGGGTGATCAGATCATCCCCGACCATTAGCGCATAGGGAACGAAGATCGTATCCGGCAAGACCTTGGCGATCGTCTCGGCGATGGTGGTCTTGCCGTTGCCGGGAGGACCATAGAGGAAGATCGCCCGGCCGGAGCTGACCGCCGGCCCCACGCGCTTGAGCATCTGATCACTGACCACCAGGTGGGAGAAGGCGCGTTTGATATCATCCACCCCGACCATGATGTTCTTCACCGTCTGCATCTCCGCCATGTGCCGATAGTCATCCAGTACTACCGGGGCCGGGCCGGTATAACGCGAAATCTCCAGCAATGCCTGCGCGCGACGTTTGCCCATATCGCTGATCGCATAGCGCACCGACAGTTTGCTCAGGCCGCCGGCCCCCTTGGCATCGATGTAGTGCTCACGGCGCATAACCACAATGGCCTCCTCGATGATGGAGGGGGCAAGCTTGACTCGATCGGAAAGCTCCTGCGCGCTGAACTCCTCCATGAAAAGCGCGTGCTTTAACGCAAGATCGACGACGAAATTGGTAGTGAGACCGCTCTGCTCGACGGTGGTCGGGATCGGCGGTTCGTAGCTGAGGATATTATCGAGCTCTTCTTCAGTGATGAATCCCAGTGCGGCCAGATTCGTTCCCAAACGACCACCCTGCAGGCGTTGACGTTCCAGCGCCAGCTTGAGTTGCTCATCACTGAGGCCATGCTGTTGTTTCAATCGTTGACCGAAAAGATTGTCCATGCCGGCTCCACTGAATTAACGATTACGTGATATCAAGCTAGCTGATATCGCGGGGGGCGGCAACATCCCGCGCTTCGAGAATACGGCGCACGGGAGCAAAAGAGGTACGGTGAATCGGCGTAATCCCCAATGTTTGCAACGCCTCGACATGCGCCCTGGTCGGGTAGCCCTTGTGACCAGCGAGGCCGTAGCCAGGATAGTGTTGATCCAGCTCGACCATCTCCCGATCACGGGTTACCTTGGCAAGAATCGAGGCGGCGCTGATCGCCGCCACGCGGCTGTCGCCCTTGATCACCGCCTCGGCCGTGCACGCTAGCACAGGGCAGCGATTACCATCGATCAGTGCGTGATCCGGCGCGGGCGAGAGACCTGCCACCGCCCGCTGCATCGCCACCATGGTCGCCTGCAGGATATTGAGCCGGTCGATCTCCTCCACCTCACAGCGGCCGATAGCCCAGGCCAGTGCCTTCTCCCGAATCTCATCAAACAGCCGTTCGCGCTTTTTCTCGCTCATCGCCTTGGAGTCGGCCAGTCCCTCGATGGGCCGGGTCGAATCCAGGATCACCGCCGCGGTGACCACAGGCCCCGCCAGTGGACCCCGCCCCACCTCATCCACTCCGGCGACAAGGCGGCCGGCGAAAGAGAAATCAAAACTGGATTGCATAGCAGTAATACGCTTACTCATCGTCCCACTCTCCACGGGCAAAACGTGCCAGTTGGCGGCGCATGCGTTTCACGTGGCTACCCTCCCAGTAAACTTTATCGCAGCGCGGACAGTAGCGCAGCGTCTCTCCCGGACGGAGCGATTCGGAAGGGACCCGGTGGATAACCCCGGCAGGGGCCTCTATCAGCGGCGTATTGCACTCCATGCAACGGCTGAAGGGGCTGTAGTGCCAGTTGATCGCGAGTCGTTCGGTGATCTCCCGCAATAACCCGTGCAGTGTATTGCCCTGCAACAGCACCACGGTGTCAGCGGCCCCCGGATGCACTGCCATACCCCTGTCGCGGGTGATGAGCAGGCGTTGCTGATAACGGGCCTGTTGCAGCAGCACCGCATCCGATTCACCCGCCGCGGCGATCACCACGTCATAACCGGCGGCACGCAACCAGCGGCCGGCGCGTTGCAGCATCTCGTCACAAAGAAATCGATCAGCTCGACTCAAGGGTCAGTAGCCCTGGCGGCAATTCGGTACCGAAACCGGCCGCATTGCAGTGACCGCCACCGCCGAACTGTTCGGCGATCTTCGCCACATCCTCACCGCCCTCTCTGCGCGAGCGCAGTGACCAGCTGCGCTTGTTGCCGTGATCCTGATAGCCCACAGCAAAGGGGTAGTCCTGCGCCAGCTCCCCCAGCAACTCGCTGATAATGGCGTGCGGTGCATTGACTACCGGCACCCGGTGGCCGGCAACACTGCTCAACACAGCACGACTTTTATACTGTTCGATGAGTTGGCGGCGAAAACGGTTGATCGTCTCCCCCTCCTTGCGCAGCTCTGCCAGCCGTGCAGGCGTATCGACAAGCTCTTTCCAGAAGGCGAAGCTGAAGGGGTAACTCATCAGCGCCGTGTTGATGGCGTCGCTGCCATCGAGTTCAAAACGCCACAGGTCGCGGTCCTGCACATGCAGCAGCAGTGCCGGCGGCGGCGTGTCGTGAAAGTATTCCCAGGAGAGCACTGCGCCGGATCTCTCCATATCGAAAGTGACGGCAAGATTGTCATGCTCACTGGTCAGGCCATCGAGATCCTCCTGGGCGCTAATATGGTGATCCAGAATCGTCACCGAGGCCGCCACAGCACAGATCTGCTTGAGCACGGCACGCTTGTAGGAGAAATCGACGATATAGACCTCGCGCCCGACGCACACTGGCGGTTCGTTGCCATGCTTGGCCGCAAAGTAATCTGCCTCAACGCCTTGGGCAGAAAAGTGCAGATGTGCTGCCAGCGCCGCAGCGAAACCGTCGAGGCAGTTGGCGTGGTAGATAACCAGGGGTTTGCTCATTACTATTCCTTTTGTTGATCTCGAAGGTATTACAGCAGTTGGCGCAGTTTGCCCTCACTCAGGGTACCGAGATGCACCTTTACCACCTTGCCCTTCTCCAGTTGCACAAAGGTGGGCGCGGCGCGCACACCGAGCGCTCTCGCCAGTCCGGCATATTCGATCGCGTCGAACTTCACCAGGTTGTCATATTCATTGGTCAGTTTCTCAATCAGCGGCGCCATCGTCTTGCAGGGACCGCAGTAGGCGCTGGAGAAGTAGAGCAACGCCCGATCCCTCTCCAGCCACTTGCGATCAAGCAGCCCGTCCATCTCCGTGAGTGTGCGTCCGCGCATGCGCCGGGCGGAGAAGAAGATAAACAGCTGCATCAGGGTAATGGCGCCAATGAGAACAAAAGGTAGATAGATCAGATAGTCACTCATCCTGCCTCCCGGAACAGCGCCGCCTCCAGCAGGCGGCGGGTATATTCATGTTTTGGTGTATCGAACAGCGCATTGGTCTCACCGCTCTCCACCACCTCGCCGTCCTTCATCACCAGCACGCGGTGGGCCACCGCACGCACCACCTTCAGGTCGTGGGAGATGAAGAGATAACTCATGCCATGGCGTTTTTGCAGGTCGCGCAGCAGAGTCAGCACCTGCTTCTGCACCGAAATATCCAGCGCACTGGTCGGTTCATCCAGCAGGATAAGCTTCGGCTCAAGCACGACGGCGCGGGCGATGGCGATACGCTGGCGCTGCCCGCCGGAAAACTCGTGGGGATAGCGCGATAGCATCTCCGGAGTGAGCCCCACCTCCTCCATCACCGCCTCGATCCGCTCACGGCGCTGTCCAGCGTCAAGTTGCGGATAGTGCAGACTCAACCCCTCGCCGATGATCTGCTCGATGCTCATACGCGGCGAGAGCGAGGAGAAGGGATCCTGAAAGACCACCTGGAAATTACGCCGAAGCGGACGCAACTGGCGCGGCCGCAGCGCATCGATGCGGCCGCCGTCAAAGTGGATAGCCCCCTCACTCTGCTGCAGGCGCAGCAGGCACATACCCAGGGTGGTCTTGCCAGAGCCTGATTCGCCGACGATGCCGACGGTCTCACCCGGATGGAGTATAATGTCTACCTTGTCCACCGCCCGCACCTCGCCCACCTTGCGGCGGAAGAAGCCCGAACGGATCGGGAAATAGCAGCGGATATTCTCACCCTGCATCACCGCCGGCTGCCGTGACAATCTTTCAATATCATCCTCCGTCACCAATGGCTCCGGTTCGCTAGCGAGCAACTTCCTGGTATAGGCGTGCTGCGGCGCGCTGAAGACCCGTTGTACCTCACCCTGTTCCACCAATAGCCCCTTCTCCATCACCGCCACATTGTCGGCAAAGTGCTGCACCATGTTGAGATCGTGGGTAATAAGCAAAACGGCCATACCGAACTCCGCTTGCAGCTGATCCAGCAGTTCCAGGATCTGCTTCTGGATGGTCACATCCAGCGCCGTAGTCGGCTCATCGGCGATCAGCAACTTCGGCCGGCAGGCGAGTGCCATGGCGATCATCACCCGCTGACGCTGACCGCCGGAGAGCATGTGCGGAAAGGCATCGAAACGCTTCTCCGGATCGGGGATACCGACCCGTCCCAACAGCTCGATCATGCGTTTGCGTGCCTGTATCAGATCGAGCCCTTCGTGCAGCATCAACGGTTCGATCAACTGCCGGCCAATGGGATAGACCGGATTGAGGGCGGTCATCGGCTCCTGGAAGATCATCGCAATCTCCCGTCCGCGCACCTGGCGCATCTGCGCCTCGGACCTCCGCAGCAGCTCCTCACCGTTGAAAAGGACGCGACCGCGGCTCTCACTCTGGGTGCGATCATGCAACTGCAGAATGGAGAGCGCGGTGACCGACTTGCCGGACCCCGACTCCCCCACCAGCGCCAGCTTCTCACCCGGCGCCATGGCAAAGCTCACCCCGTCCACCACCGTCTCGCGGGCACCGGGGTGGCAGAAGGCCACGGACAGATTATCGATTTTCAGTAGTTCAGTCATAAAAAGTCATTCACTGCAAAGGCGCAAAGTACGCAAAGGAAAAACCGTCATTATGATGAATGTGCTGTTCTGCTCCCCTGTAAAAAACGTTTTACTCATTCCAACCCTATACCCTGACATGTCTTTCATAGACCAAGAATACCGTTCCTTTGCGCCCTTTGCGCCTTTGCGGTTAAACGCTTTTAGCCTTTCCTCGTATCGAAGGCTTCCCGCAGAGCCTCGCCGATAAAAATCAAAAGCATCAGGGTTCCGACCAGTACGCCGAAGGTGGTAATGGAGAGCCACCAGGCGTCGATGTTCTCCTTGCCCTGTGAGAGCAGCTCACCGAGGCTTGGGGTGGTCGGCGGCACGCCAAGACCGAGAAAATCGAGGCTGGTCAGTGCCAGCACTGCGCCGCTGATGCGAAACGGCATGAAGGTCACCACTGGCGTCATGGCATTGGGCAGCAGGTGGCGCCACATGATGGCCCGATCGGAGACGCCCAGTGCGCGGGCCGCGGTGACATAGTCCATGTTCCTGCCGCGCAGGAACTCGGCACGCACGTAGTCGGCAAGACCCATCCAGCCGAACAGACTGAGCAGCGCCACCAGCAACAAAATGCTCGGTTGGAAGATGGAGGCGAAGATGATCAGTAGATAGAGTTCGGGCATCGAACCCCACACCTCGATAAAACGCTGAAAGAAGAGATCGGTGCGCCCGCCGAAATAGCCCTGCACCGCTCCGGCGATAATGCCGGCGAAGGTGGCGATCACTGTCAGCACCAGACCGAACAGCACCGAGATGCGGAAACCGTAGATCAGCCGTGCCAGCACATCGCGACCGCGGTCATCAGTACCGAGCAGATTCTGTGCCGAGGGTGCCGCCGGATTGGGATATTCAGCGAAATAGTTAATGGTGTCGTAGCTGTAGGGGTTGAGCGGATAGATAGCCCAGTTATCACTCTTTTTCAGCTGCTCACGGATAAACGGATCGAGGTAGTCGGTTTCGGTAACGAAGTCACCACCGAACTCGGTCTCCGGATAGGTGGCAAAAAGCGGAAAGTAGTAGCTGTCGTTGTAGTGAACGATGAGCGGCTTGTCATTGGAGAGCACCTCGGCAAACAGGCTGAGGATAAAGAGGAAGGCGAACAGCCACAGGCTGACGTAACCGCGTCGGTTGGACTTGAAGCGACGCCAGGCACGCAGCATGGTGCTGTCGCGCTTCGGTCGCACCTGTTCTTCCACCCCGAGTTCCACTTCCGGTCGCAATCTTGCCATTACTTGATCGACTCGAACTGGATGCGTGGGTCGACGATGACGTAGCAGATATCGGTCAGCAACTTGCCGATTAGCCCCAGCAGGGTAAAGAGATAGAGCGTACCCAGCACCACCGGATAGTCACGGTTCATCACCGAATTATAGGAGAGCAGGCCCAGCCCATCGAGGGAGAAGATGGTCTCGATCAGCAGCGAGCCGGTGAAAAAGGCACCGATGAAGGCGCCGGGGAAACCGGTAATGAGCGGGATGATGGCATTGCGGAAGACATGCTTGTAGAGCACGGCATTTTCACTTAATCCCTTGGCGCGGGCAGTGAGCACATACTGCTTGCGGATCTCGTCGAGGAAACTGTTCTTGGTCAGCATGGTCATCACCGCGAAACTGCCCACTACCGAGGCGGTGATCGGCAGCACCATGTGCCACAGATAGTCGAGGACCTTACCTAGCAAGGAGAGCTCTTCCCAGTTGTCGGAGACCAGGCCGCGCAACGGGAAGATATCCCAGAAACTGCCGCCGCCGAACAGCACCAGCAGGGTGATACCAAGCACGAATCCGGGGATGGCGTAACCGATAAGGATAATCGTGCTGGTCACCACATCGAACGGGGTTCCGTCGCGTACCGCCTTGGCTACGCCGAGGGGGATGCAGGTGAGATAGGTGATGAAGAAGGTCCACACGCCGAGGCTGATGGAGACCGGCAGTTTGGAGACCACCAGCTCAAGCACCGACTGGTGGTGGAAGTAACTCTCGCCGAGGTTGAAGGTAAGGTAGTTGCCGAGCATCTCGACAAAGCGCTGCCAGGCCGGCTTGTCAAAACCGTAGAAGGCCTTCAGCTCCTCGATCCGCTCCTCGTCCAGCCCTCGTGCGCCGCGATAGAGCCCCTCCACGCCGGCACTGACCTCACCTTGAGCGGCCTGCCCCTTGAGTTGTGCCACCAACTGCTCCACCGGGCCGCCCGGCACAAACTGAATCACCACGAAGGTAATCAGCAGCACCCCGAGCAGCGTCGGGATCATCAATAGCAGGCGTTTGAGTATGTAGGCGGCCATTAAATCAAAACCTTTTAACGCAAAGGGCGCAGAGACGCAAAGAACGCAAAGAGGTGTTATGGGTTATTGTTACTGGCACCTCGACACGAGCAATTTTTTTGGTTTTGGGACAGCATAAACAGATCATTATTTATAAACCTTTGCGTCTTTGCGCCCTTTGCGTTTAATTCTTTTCAACCCACCAGGTGGCGAGCATCCAGTTGACCGGGTCGTAGTAGAGCGGCAGGGTCTGCGGCCGGCCGAAGCGGTCCCACCAGGCGACACGGTGGTTGCCGATGTACCAGTGCGGGATGAGGTAGTTACCGTAGAGCAGCACCCGGTCGAGCGCATGCACTGCGGTGACCAGCGCCTCGCGATCTTCGGCATAGATCACCTCTTCCACCAGCGCATCGACCACCGGATCGCTGATCCCCATCAGATTGAACGAACCCTCTTTATCAGCGGAACTGGAGTGGAACATGCTCATCAACTCATTACCCGGCGACTGCGACTGGCCGAAACCGGCCACGACCATATCAAAGTCGAAGGTATCCATACGCCGCTGATAGAGCGCACTGTCGACGGTACGGTATTCGACGATCACACCCAGCTTGGCAAGATTGCGGGCAAAGGGGGCAACGATACGCTCGAATCCCTTCTGCCGCAGGATAATGCTGATCTGTAACGGCTCGCCCCTGTCGTTGCGCAGGGCGCCATCACGGTACCCCCAGCCGGCCTCCTGCAGCAGTGCCCTGGCCTGACGCAGGTTCTCACGCAGACTGCCCGGGAGTGCCGTACTCGGCGGTTGCCACGGCCCCTCGAACAGCTCCGGCGGCAACCTGTCACGGAACGGCTCCAGCAGCTTACGCTCCGCCTCGTCCGGCTTGCCACGGGCGGCCAGTTCGCTGTTGCTGAAGTAGCTGTCGTTGCGCTCGTACTGGTTGTAAAAGAGGTTGCGGTTGGACCATTCGAAATCGAGCGCCAGGGTCAGCGCCTGGCGGACACGGATATCCTGAAACAGCGGCCGGCGCAGGTTGAAGATGAAGCCCTGCATGCCGGCGTTATTGCTGTGTGGCAACTCCTGCTTGATAATCTCGCCGGAGCGGAACTTCGGACCGATATAGTCGCGGGCCCACTTCTTCGAGTTGTACTCATGGATGAAATCGAACTCCCCCGCCTTGAACCCCTCCAGCATTACGGTGAAATCGCGGTAGAACTTGTAGGTGATCCGCTCGAAGTTGAACATGCCACGGCGCACGTTGAGCTCTTTGCCCCAGTAGTCGGGATTACGCCGATAGGTGATGTACTTACCCAGTTCATACTTCTCGATGAGATAGGGGCCGCTGGTGACGGGCTGCTCCAGCGCCATTCTACCGAACGCATTGTCACCCACCCAGTTACGCGAGAAGACGGGGATCTGCCCCGCGATAAGGTGCAGCTCAGGATTGACCCGGGCAAAGTCGAAGCGCACCGTGCGCGCATCCACTGCGGAGGCACCGGTAATGTCGCTCCAGTAGATGCGGTACTGCGGATGCCCCTCATCGCGCAGCGTCTCGAAGGAGAAAACCACATCCTCGGCCAGCACCGGGCTGCCATCGTTGAAACGCGCCTCAGGATTGAGATGATAGGTGACCGAGAGCTTGTCCTCGGCCAGTTCGACCTCGTCGGCCAGCAGCCCGTACTGGCTGAACGGCTCATCCAGACTGCTGACCATCAGGGTTTCGAACATCAGCTGGCCGAGGCCGGCGGCGGCTTGCCCCTTGAGGGTGTAGGGGTTAAGACTGTCGAAGCTGCCGAAGACACCCAGATCCAGCTTGCCGCTGCGCGGCGCCTCGGGATTGACATAGTCGAAGTGGGCAAAACCATCCGGATATTTGGGCTCATAGCCCATCGCCTGGGCGGCGGCAGCGGTTGCCTGCCCTGTCCCCAAGGTAAGCAACAGCACGGCCACGGACGAGAAAATTCTTATAAAATCAAACAAATACAAAACCCTTGTCACCGTTGGCCTATTTTCCGCAACAACGGTATTATTTTTACTATTGTACAGATGCAATCGTACGCAATGCCGTTATTTGAGGCATAGTACGTAGATTACACAGGTAGGACAACAGGAGTACACCATGGGTTTCCTGCAAGGTAAAAAGGCGTTGATCGTCGGTCTCGCCAACCACCGCTCCATTGCCTGGGGTGTCGCCAGGGCCTTTCGCCGGGAGGGGGCAGAACTGGCCTTCACCGCCCAGAACGAGAAGCTTATGCCACGGGTGGAAGACCTGGCCGCCGAGGTCGACTCCGAGATCATCATCCCCTGCGATGTCAGCCGGGATGAGGAGATCGAGACAGTATTCGAGCACCTGGACAACTTCTGGGACCACGTCGACATCATCATCCACTCGGTCGCCTTCGCCCCGCACGGTCAGCTCGATGGCGATTTTCTCGATAATGTGGAGCGCGACGCCTTCAATATTGCCCACGATGTGAGCTCCTACAGTTTCGCCGCACTAGCCAAGGCCGGTCGCAGCATGCTTAAACCCGGCAGCGCACTGCTGGCGATGAGCTACCTCGGCGCAGTACGCGTGGCCCCCCACTACAATGTCATGGGTCTGGCCAAGGCCAGTCTGGAGGCCAACGTGCGCTACATGGCGGCCGCCCTGGGACCGGAGCAGATCCGCGTCAATGCCATCTCCCCCGGACCGATCAAGACCCTCTCGGCAAAGGGGATCGGTGATTTTCACCGGCTACTTGACCACGGTGCACGCAATGCCCCCCTGCGGCGCAATGTGACCATCGAGGAAGTCGGCAACACCGCAGCCTTCCTCTGCTCCGATCTCGCCTCCGGCATTACCGGAGAGGTACTCTATGTAGACGCCGGTTACCATATCCAGGCGATGCCCGTGCCCGAGGAAGAACTCTAATTACTCAAGCTGGTGCACAGGCGGCAAGGCTTTCCACACACTTTCCAGCCATGCTCCATCAGGGCCACTACAACCCGCCCCTATGAGCAGAGGGGTGAAATTTAATTTATCTACCGTGGCCAGCTCGAATCGGGCATGGGTCTGGTCAGCAATAATGTCCTGCATAACCGTTCAGGATTTGAAATCCGGGAGGATTGGCCCGAGCGCTACTCTATCGCGCCCGCTTCTTCGATCGCATAAACTAGGCATAACAGCGCGCGGCTGGGGTACTTCACCGGTGCCGCGGACAATTTCCAGGAATGTGACATCTGGCACTGTCAGCAGCGTGCTATAGCGGGACAATCTCCTGCTGAACTCGCCGAGGAGCTGCGTGATGAGAATAATACTGATCGTGCTAATGCTGCTGTTTGCCTCTGCCGCCGCGGCCGAGACACGCTACGTGGATGACAAGCTGGTGATCACCCTGCGCACCGGCAAGGGCAACAGCTACCAAATCGTTAAAACCCTGCCCAGTGGCACCCGCCTGGAATTACTTGAAGAGTCCGGTGATTACAGCCGTGTGCGCACCGATAACGGCATCGAAGGCTGGGCGCTGAACCAGTACCTGACCGCCACCCCGATCGCCCGTGACCGACTGGTCCGCGCCAACCAGCAATTGGAGCGCCTGCAGGCCGAAAAAGAGCAGCTGCAGCAACAGCTCAATGCGATCAGTAAGGAACGCGCTGAGCTCTCCAGGGAGCTCAGCGGTACAACAAACGAGGCTCAGCAGCTACGCGAAGAGCTGGAGGAGTTGAAAAGGGTTGCCGCCAAACCCGTCGAACTGGCCCAGCAAAACCGTCAACTCCGGGAACAACTCACCACACTGCAACAGCAAAAAGGGGAACTTGAGAGCGACAATCAACGTCTTGCTGATCGCAGTCAGCGCGAATGGTTTATCACCGGTGCCGCGGTATTGGGCGGGGGAATCATTCTCGGACTCATCCTGCCACTACTGCGGCGCAGAAAGAAAAGCGGCATGTTCGACTAGACATTCAACCCTTGGCGACCTTTCCCTGCAGGATCCCCTGCTCCCCCTGCAGCCTGCCGATGATCACGGCCCCGCAGGAGTCGGAGAAGACGTTGGTGGAGGTGCGCAGCATATCGAGGATCCGATCCACGGCAAGGATCAGCCCGATCCCCTCCAGCGGCAGTCCGATGGCAGCAAGAATAATGGCGATCGCCACCAGACTTGCCGCCGGGATACCGGCCACACCAATGGAGGTCAGCAGCGCTACCGTCACAATGGTGAACTGGGTGGCGAAGTTCAACTCCAGTCCGTAGGCCTGGGCGATAAACATGGCGGCGACGCATTCGTACAGCGCGGTACCGTCCATATTGACGGTCGCTCCCAATGGCAGTACGAAGCTGCTGGTGCGGTTGGAGACACCGGCATTTTTCTCCACACACTCCATGGTGATCGGCAGGGTAGCCGATGAGGAGGCGGTAGAGAATGCGGTGAGCAGTGCCGGGGCCATCGCCGGATAGTGCCTCAGTGGGTTGACCCTGCCGATAAAACGCAGCAACAGTGGCAGGGTGACGAAGACGTGGATCACCAGCGCCAGCACCACGCTGATAAAGAACCATGCCAGCGGGGCGAAGGCATCGAAGCCGGTACTGGCCACAACCTTGGCTACCAGGGCAAACACGCCGATGGGGGCAAACAACATCACCCAGTCGGTGATGCGCATCATGGTCTCGTACACCCCCTGCCAGAAGTTGTACTGGCTCTCGGCGTAATCCTCCTGAATCTTTGTCATAAAAAAGCCGAACAGCAGACTGAAGAAGATCAACCCCAGCATCTGACCGTCGGCGGCGGCAGCAACAATGTTGGTAGGCACCATGCGCAGAAAGACATCCACCACATCCCCGGTCCCCTTGCCCGCCACCTTGTCGGCAAAATCACCGGTATCACCACTGAAACCGACGCGCTCCTTCACCGGCCCCTGCTCGTCGATGCCGGGTGTGATGATATTAACCACCGCCAGGCCGACCAGGATCGCAAGCAGGCTGGTGGTGAGGTAGTAGAGCAGGGTTTTGCCGCCGAGCCGTCCCAGCGCGCTGGAGGAGCCGATGCCGGCGATACCGACGATGATCGAGGAGACGATCAGCGGCACAATGAGCATCTTCAACGCATTGAGAAACAGCGTGCCGAGAAAGTCGAAGACGGAGTAGAAGGTAAGACCGAAGAGTGCGCCCTCCTCCCCGGCGGCAACTCCGGCAAGGACGGCAAGAAAGAGCGCGATCAGGATCTGCCAGTGTAACTTCAAGCGGGTGATCCCCATTGCACGCTCCTTCGCTTAGTTTTTGATGGTGATTTCCATACGGCTGCGGATACCGTCCATCACAGCCTGAGCCACTGCATCGGACTCGGCACGCAACAACTGCTCATGGACCTGGCGACGCTCATCCTCACTGGCGCTGTCCGGATCACCATCGGTAACCCCGTAGAGCAGTATCACGGCCTGGTCACCGGAGCGCAATGCCACGTTGGCACTGCTGATCGCTTCCTCGGTCGGTGTCGGCAGACTGAAGGCACGCTCAAGGACTGTCTCATCCACCTCCTGCTCATTACGGCTATGACTCTTCACCTCGTGCCAACTGACCCAGTCAGTCTCGGCCAGCTTCTCCGGAGACTCGCCATCGATAACCTTCTGCTGCAGAGAGGCGGCCAGTTTTTCGGCCTCAGCGCGCGCCTTGTTGCGCTTGAGCGTGGTGACGATACCTGCCCGGACCTCTTCCAGAGGGCGCTGCTGCTCCGGCTGGTGCTCATTGATGCGCAGCACCAGCGAGTGATTACGGCCAAGCTCGATAAGCTCACTGTTGTTGCCGCGGGAGAGTACGTCTTCAGTAAAGGCTGCCGCGATCACCTTGGAGTCACGGGCAACGCCGGTACCGCCCTGACGGGTAAAGAAGTCACTGGTCTGCACTGGCAGCCCCAGCTCCTCGCTGGCCAGTTGCAGTGAATCGGGATGTTCATAGGTCAGGTTAGCCAGCTGCTCGGCCATGTCGTAGAAACGCTGCGCCGCCTGCTCGGCCTGAAACTCTTTTCGGATATCCTCACGTACCTCAGAGAAGGGCTGAACCTCGCCGCCGCGAACGTCGACCAGTTGAATAATGTGGAATCCGAAGGGACTGCGGACCAGCTCACTGACCTCTCCCTTCCCCAAAGCAAAAGCCGCCTCTTCAAATTCGGGCACCATGGCGCCACGACCGAAAAAGCCAAGGTCTCCACCCTGCTGGGCGGAACCGGTATCATCCGACTCCTCTTTCGCCAGCGTGGCAAAGTCCTCGCCCTGGCGGATACGCTGAAGCAGCGCTTCGGCCTTCTGTTGTGCGGCCTCGACCTGTTCGCCGGGTGCGTCCTCGGCGGCCTGGATCAGGATATGGCTGGCCTTGCGCTCTTCAGGGTTGGTGTAGTTGATCTTCTGCGCCTCGTAACGGCTGCGCAGGGTCTCCTCATCCACCTCCACGGCACTGCCAAGTTCGTCCGCCTTGAGCTCCAGGTAATCGATCCTGACCCGCTCAGGCTGCACAAAACGATCGGCGTTATCGCGGTAGAACTGCTCAACCTCCTCATCGGTAACGCTCGCCGTCTGCTCAAAAGGCGCCAATGCCACCTGCAGATAACCGAAATCACGTTGCTGTGTACTCAGCCTCAGCAGTTGATCCTCTTCGGCGCGGGTCACAAAACCGGTGTCGCGATAACCGCTTTCAAACTGCGCGGTGAGGATATCCCGACGCACCATAGCCTCAAAGCTGGCCGGCGTCTGCCCCTGGTTACGTAGCAGCTGCTCATACCTCTCGCGGGAGAACTTGCCATCGACCTGAAAGGCCTCGACCGAGCGGATAATGGTTGCAAGCTGGGCATCACTGACGCGTATCCCATTATCCATCGCCGCCTGCACCATCACCTCCTGCGCAATCAGCTGCGACAGAACCTGCTGCTTGAGCATCTTCTCGGTGAACATTTCCGGCAGATTGCCGCCAAACATCTCCTCCAGACGCTGCCGCTGCTGGAAGTAGGCCTGGTCAAGTCTGCCCTGGGAGATCCCCTGACCATTGACCTTGGCGACGCTGCTATCGCCGCCACCGCTGAAATACTCATTCACACCAAACAGGGCGAAGGTGACGATAATCCCGCCAACAATAAGCCAGGCGAAAAAACCTTGTGCGCGTTTACGGATAAATTCAAGCATATCGGCTCACGTTCCTGTTACCAGTAACTGGATTTGTGGATGCAAGAAAAAAAGGGCGCATACAAGATGCGCCCTTTATGAATATGGCGGAGCGGACGGGACTCGAACCCGCGACCCCCGGCGTGACAGGCCGGTATTCTAACCAACTGAACTACCGCTCCAGAACTGCTTTTATAATTTGGTGGGTGCTGCAGGGATCGAACCTGCGACCCTCGCCTTGTAAGGGCGATGCTCTCCCAGCTGAGCTAAGCACCCGGGTCAGTAAAGGCGCGCTAGTTTACTGCATCCTTAAGCGCTTTACCAGCCTTGAAACTGGGGTTCTTGGAAGCAGCAATTTTGATGGACTCGCCGGTGCGCGGGTTGCGACCGGTACGTGCCGCACGCTCACGTACCATGAAGGTACCAAAGCCAATCAGGTTAACGGTGTCGCCCTGCTTCAGCGCACCACTAACGGAATCGATCATGGAATCCAGCGCACGGCCTGCAGCGGCCTTTGAAATATCTGCACCTGCGGCAATAGCATCAATCAGTTCGGATTTATTCATGGACATCTCCCCTCGTAATTATGTTGCCTTTGCTTCCAAATTATGAAAGTAACCAAAGGCGCTTCCTGACAAAAAACCGCCATCCCTTTTATTATGGCGGCGTATGAAACTCGTTCGATTTTATACCAATTGCTTCTCTCGACTGTCAAGCAACAAAATCACAAAAACCCAGCAATGATGCGGCTTTGCGCCGAGGATTAAGGACTTAGCAACATAAATTAATGTAAAAAAATGCTGCCGGGGGGAAACTTCGCCTCAGCAGCATTCCTTTATTGCGCCAACAATATTAGTGAGTATGAATATTGTTGGGCTTGTCACCCTCTTTCGCTTTGACCGGTTCGACCAATTCTTCCGCTGAAAGCGGTTCCGGTTTTCGTGTCAGAGCGATCTCAAGAACCTCATCGATCCACTTGACCGGATGAATATCAAGGTTCTTCTTGATATTGTCCGGCACCTCATCCAGGTGACGCTTGTTCTCCTCCGGAATGAGTACGGTCTTGATGCCGCCACGGGCTGCGGCCAGCAACTTCTCCTTCAGACCGCCGATGGGCAACACCTCGCCGCGCAGCGTGATCTCGCCGGTCATCGCCACATCGGCACGCACCGGGATCCCGGTCAACGCCGAGACCAGGGCGGTACACATGCCGATACCGGCACTGGGGCCGTCCTTGGGGATCGCCCCTTCGGGAACGTGGATATGGATATCCCGGTTCTCGTAGAAATCGGGTTTTATCCCCAAAGCGATGGCACGGCTGCGCACCACACTCATCGCTGCCTGGATCGACTCCTTCATCACATCACCGAGCTGTCCGGTGATCACGTGCTTACCCTTACCGGGAACCACGGCGGTTTCGATGCTGAGCAGTTCACCACCGACCTCGGTCCAGGCCAGACCGGTCACCTGGCCGACCTGATCCTTCTCCTCGACCAGGCCGTAACGGAAGCGGTGCACACCCAGATACTCCTCCAGATCCGCCAGTTTGACCTCGACCTTCTCGGCGCTGCCCTTCTTGCTGTGGCCCTTGAGCAGCAACTCCTTGACCACCTTGCGGCAAACCTTGGCGATCTCGCGCTGCAGGCTGCGCACACCGGCCTCGCGGGTGTAGTGACGGATGATACCGAGGAGCGCCTCGTCGCTGATCGCCAGCTCATCCTCACCAATGCCGTTGGCCTTCTGCTCCTTGGGTACCAGATAGCGCCTGGCGATGTTCAGCTTCTCATCCTCGGTGTAACCGGGAATGCGAATCACCTCCATCCGGTCCAGCAGCGGCCCGGGGATATTCATCGAGTTGGAGGTGGCGATGAACATCACGTCGGAGAGGTCGAACTCGACCTCCAGGTAGTGGTCGTTAAAGGTGTGGTTCTGCTCCGGATCGAGCACCTCGAGCAGGGCCGAGGCGGGATCACCACGGAAGTCAGCCGCCATCTTATCGATCTCATCGAGCAGGAACAGCGGGTTGCGGGTCTCCACCTTGGCCAGGTTCTGGATGATCTTGCCCGGCAATGAGCCGATGTAGGTACGGCGATGACCGCGGATCTCGGCCTCGTCGCGCACCCCGCCCAGAGCCATGCGGATGAACTTGCGGTTGGTGGCGCGGGCAATGGACTGCCCCAGCGAGGTCTTACCCACCCCGGGTGGTCCGACCAGGCAGAGGATCGGCCCCTTGAGCTTCTTCACCCGCTGCTGCACCGCCAGGTACTCCAGAATACGCTCCTTGACCTTATCCAGACCGTAGTGGTCCTCCTCCAGCACCTGCTCGGCGCGCGCCAGGTCGTGACGTACCTTAGACCTTTTCTTCCACGGCACACTCACCAGCCAGTCGATGTAGTTGCGCACCACGGTGGCCTCTGCCGACATGGGCGACATCATCTTCAGCTTGTTCATCTCCGCGGTGGCTTTCTTCTGCGCCTCCTTGGACATGCCGGACTTTTCGATCTTCTGCTCCAGCTCCTCCAGCTCGTTGGGCGCCTCTTCCAGGTCACCCAGCTCCTTCTGGATCGCCTTCATCTGTTCGTTGAGATAGTACTCGCGCTGGCTCTTCTCCATCTGACGCTTGACCCTGCCGCGGATGCGCTTCTCCACCTGCAGCAGGTCCAGCTCCGACTCCATGATGCCCATCAGGTGCTCGAATCGATCTCGAAGATTGGTGATCTCGAGAACTTCCTGCTTCTCCTCTATTTTCAGCGACATGTGCGCGGCAATGGTGTCCACCAGGCGATTGGGGTCCTCAATACCGGAGAGCGATGTCAGCACCTCAGGCGGGACCTTTTTGTTCAGCTTCACGTACTGATCAAACTGGTTAAGCACGGAGCGGGACATGACCTCCGCCTCACGCTCCTCCATCTGCTCGCTCTCAACAACGTTGATCTGCGCGGTGAAGTACTCCTCACCGTCAATGAAGTTGATGATCTTGGCGCGGGTTCCGCCCTCAACCAATACCTTTACCGTGCCATCGGGCAGTTTCAACAGCTGCAAAATGGTGGAGAGGGTGCCGATACGGTAGATATCCGCCTCACCCGGGTCATCCTCGGAGGCGCTCTTCTGCGCCACCAGCAGGATCTCCTTGTCACTCTCCATGGCCGCCTCAAGGGCCTGGATCGATTTCTCTCGACCCACAAAAAGCGGAATCACCATGTGGGGATAGACCACCACGTCCCGCAGGGGCAGGACCGGGAGCTGGCGCATCTGTTCGGTCACTTCTGATGTCTTGTCCTGTGAATCCATTGGTGTATTCCTCTCAGGTCTGCCTGGAGCCGTCTGGCACCAGGAGGCATCCCGTAACGGGAGACTCACTATTCATTAAAGCACTAAGGGTCTATTAACCCAAATCCTCTGTAAATCTCACGGAGGTTTTGCCGGTTGTTGAGGTTAGATATGCGGGCAACAGAAGGGGGAATCAAGCAGCTACTAGGCGGAAAAACAAAGGCGCAGTGCGATAACCCTGCGCCCTTTTTCCGGATGGTTCAATCAGCTGCGGCAGCCGACTGCTCGGAACTTTTGTAGATCAGCAGGGGCTCTGACTCACCGTCAATAACCCCCTCATCGATCACGACCTTGCTGACGCTCTCCATCGAGGGCAGATCATACATGATATCGAGCAGGGTATTCTCGAGGATAGAACGCAGACCACGGGCGCCGGTTTTGCGTTTCATCGCCTTGCGGGCAATGGCGCGCAGGGCCTCCTCGCGGAACTCCAGCTCCACATCTTCCATCTCGAACAGCTTGCCATACTGCTTGACCAGCGCGTTTTTCGGCTCAGTCAGGATACTGATCAGCGCATCCTCGTCCAGCTCCTCCAAAGTGGCATGGACCGGCAGGCGGCCGACGAACTCCGGGATCAGACCGTACTGCACCAGGTCTTCCGGCTCAACGCTCAGCAGCACCTCGCTGACACTCTTGTCTTCCTGCTTGCTCTTGACCTCCGCGGAGAAACCGATCCCGCCCTTCTCCGAGCGGTTGCGGATCACCCGCTCCAGCCCGGCGAAGGCGCCGCCACAGATAAACAGGATATCGCCGGTGTTGACCTGGAGGAACTCCTGCTGCGGGTGTTTGCGTCCGCCCTGCGGTGGAATCGAGGCCACGGTGCCCTCAATCAGCTTGAGCAGCGCCTGCTGCACCCCTTCCCCGGAGACATCGCGGGTGATGGAGGGGTTGTCCGACTTGCGCGAGATCTTGTCGATCTCATCGATGTAGACGATACCAGTCTGCGCCTTATCCACATCGTAGTCACACTTCTGCAACAGCTTCTGGATAATATTCTCCACATCCTCACCCACGTAACCGGCTTCGGTCAGGGTGGTGGCATCGGCGATAGTGAACGGGACGTTCAACAGACGTGCCAGGGTCTCGGCCAGCAGGGTCTTGCCGCTGCCGGTGGGACCGACGAGGAGAATGTTACTCTTGGTCAGTTCAACATCGTCCTTCTTCTGGCCGCACTCCAGACGCTTGTAGTGGTTGTACACCGCTACAGAGAGCACCTTCTTGGCGTTTTTCTGGCCGATGACATACTCATCAAGACTCGCATTGATCTCGTGCGGTGTGGGCAACTGGGTCTTGCCGCTGCCGACGGTCTCCTCCTGGATCTCCTCGCGGATGATGTCGTTGCACAGCTCGACACACTCGTCGCAGATGAATACAGAGGGGCCGGCAATCAGTTTGCGCACTTCGTGCTGGCTCTTGCCGCAGAAGGAGCAATACAGCAATTTACCGTTATCGTCGCCCTTGTTGGTCGTGTTATCGCTCATGACCCTTTCCCGTCTGGCTTATACATAGTTACAACATGCAGAGTCCGGCGAAAATTTTCAACCCCGACGGTCACACAGTGGTGCCTGGGGCGAAAATTACCCGCCAGGGTCTCAGCGGCGTTCGAGAACCTTGTCGATCAGGCCGTAATCGACGGCCTGTTGACCACTCATGAAGTTATCCCGCTCGGTGTCCTCCTGGATCCGCTCAATCGGCTGACCGGAGTGGTTGGAGAGGATGCGGTTAAGCTGCTCGCGTACCTTGAGGATCTCGCGGGCGTGGATCTCGATGTCAGTGGCCTGCCCCTGATAGCCGCCCAGCGGCTGGTGGATCATCACCCGGCCGTGCGGCAGGCTGAATCGCTTGCCCTCGGCACCACCGGCCAGCAGCACCGCCCCCATGCTCGCCGCCATGCCAATACACATGGTGCTGACTTCGGGCTTGATGAACTGCATGGTATCGTAGATGGCCAGCCCGGCGCTGACCGAGCCGCCAGGGGAGTTGATATAGAGGTGAATATCCTTATCCGGGTTCTCGGACTCCAGGAACAGCAACTGCGCCACGATGAGATTGGCCATGTGGTCTTCAATAGGGCCGACAACGAAGATCACACGCTCCTTCAGCAGGCGTGAGTAGATGTCGTAAGAGCGTTCACCGCGTGAGGTCTGTTCGACCACCATAGGGATCAACCCCAGGTTCTGCACATGCTGTGCGCCGCTACTGATTCTGTTGTCGGTCATCGTATCGAATTCCTTTAGTGTTGCCTTGCGGTATCAGCCTCGACCCATTACTTCGTCGAAGCTGCTCTTGCTCTCGGAAACATCCGCCTTGTCCAGAACCCAGTCAACGACCTCATCTTCCAGCAGCAGGTTTTCTACCTGGGCCAGACGGCTTCTGTCGGCCATGTACCAGTTAATCACATCCTGGGGCTGTTCGTAGGTAGAGGCGATCTCAGCCACTTTGGCCTTGATCTTCTCCTCGTCTACCTTGAGCTCATTGGCCTGAATAATCTCCGCGACCAGCATACCCAGGGTGACGCGACGCTCGGCCTCGCTCTTGAAGAGGGAGGCATCCAGATCCGGCATGGACTTGCCCTGCGGTACCTGCATCTGCTGCATCATCTGCTGCTTGAGGGTCTCGGCCTCGTTGTCGACCAGAGCAGTGGGCACCTCGATTTTGTTCATCTCCAACAAGGCATCCATCACCGCCTGTTTGTTCTTGGCGGTAACGGCCTGCTGCAATTCGCGCTCCATGTTCTGGCGCACTTCGTTGCGCAGCGCCTCAAGGCTGCCATCGCCGATACCGAAGCCCTTGGCGAACTCCTCATCGACCTCTGGCAATAGCGGCTCCTCGACACTGTTCACCTTGACCGCGAACTGCACCGGTTTGCCAGCCACCTCCTTGTGTCCGTAATCCTCGGGGAATTTAAGGTCCAGGGTAAGTTCATCACCCGCCTTGGCCCCTACCAGGCCATCCTCGAAGCCTTCAATCATGCGGCCCGAACCGAGGGTTACCGGGACATTCTCGCTGCTGCCTCCGGAGAACTCTTCTCCATCAATGGTGCCTTTGAAATCGATATTCAAGCGGTCGCCTTCCTTCGCCTTGCTCTCGACCGACTTCCACTCCGCGCGCTGCTGGCGCAGGTTATCAATCATCTTCTCCAGGTCTTCGTCGCTGACCTCGGCAACCACCTTCTCCAGCTTGGCGCCACTGAGATCGGCCAGTTCCACCTCGGGCATCACCTCGATAATCGCGGTGTACTGCAGGCTCTTGCCCGGCTCATTGACCTTGGGCTCGATAGTCGGCATGCCGGCAGGCTGCAGCTTCTCCTGGTTGATCGCCTCGAAGTAGGTCGCCTGAATCACCTCACCGACCACCTCGTCGCGAACCTGCCTGCCATACTGCTTGGCAACGACCTTCATCGGTACCTTGCCGGGACGGAAGCCCTTGATCTTGGCCGTGCGGGCCAGACGCTGCAGGCGGCTCTGCACCTCGCCATCAATACGATCTTCCGGGACCTCGACGGTCATACGACGCTCCAGACCACCGGTCGTCTCAACTGAAACCTGCATGTTCACTCCTCAAAAATCAATCAGCAAAATTAATGATTGGCACCGTTCCCCGCAGCGTGACATTCCTGCATGGGGTCACGCTGCCCGGGGAAATCATGCCGGAAAATTGGTGCCGTCCCCGAGACTCGAACTCGGACAGGTTGCCCCACCAGAACCTAAATCTGGCGTGTCTACCAATTCCACCAGGACGGCAAGTTCGGTAATCATTCAAGGCAGGAGCGTATCCTCTATCGCTTACCGCGACAGAGCAATAACCACACGCCAAACAGGCCATTACCATATCAAGAGCACAATTATACCTTATGCGGACGCCAGGACGACAGCCCGAAGACAAAAATCGCCAACACACCATCTCTCTCGCAAGGCTTTTGCCCATAGCGAAAGTTCAGAGTATCCTAGGGAAACCTCCATGAAACGTCCTTATGAGCAAGTATGAGTAACAGCGTCTTCGACGACACCTTGCTGGGTAATGCCCCGGAATTCAAAAGCGTTATCCGCTCAGCGCAGATTGTCGCCGCGACCGATGTCACTGTGCTCATACTTGGCGAGAGCGGTACCGGCAAGGAGCTGCTGGCCAAGGCTCTGCACCGAGCGAGCGCGCGTCGGGAAGGCCCCTTCGTCGCCATCAACTGTGCTGCGCTGCCGGAGAACCTGGTCGAGTCAGAGCTGTTCGGCCACCGCAAGGGGGCCTTCACCGGCGCCCATGACCACCATCAGGGGCGTATCCGCGCGGCAGAGGGCGGCACCCTCTTTCTGGATGAAATCGGTGAGCTGCCACTGGCCATCCAGGCCAAGTTGCTGCGCTTCCTGGAGTCAGGAGAGTGCCAGGCGGTCGGCGAACAGTCGCCGCACAAGATCGATGTCCGGATCATCACCGCCACCAATCGTGACCTTTATACCCTGGTGCGTGAGGGACGTTTCCGTGAAGATCTTTACTATCGGCTCAACGTGGTACCACTGGAGCTGCCGCCGTTACGCCAGCGCCGTGGCGACATCAGCCTGCTGCTCAAGATCCTGACCACTGAACTGGCCACCCAGCACGGACTACAGCCCCCCCGCTTTACCAGCAAGGCCCAGACCCGTCTGGAGAGCCATCGCTGGCCCGGCAACATCCGTGAGCTGCGCAATTTCTGCGAACGGATGGTGATCCTGCACCATGACCAGCAGGTAGACGTCAACGATCTGCCTATGGATATCCTCGATCCCCGGGGTGAAACACCGGAAGAGTCCGCACCGTTCGCCCTCCCCGAAGAGGGTATCAGCCTGGATGAGCTGGAACGGGAAATGATCCGCCAGGCCCTGGATCGCACCCACGGCAACCGTAGCCGTGCAGCCAGGCTACTGGGGCTGACCCGGGATACCCTGCTCTACCGGATCAAGAAATACACGTTGGGGTGATCGAACGTGAGGCGTGAGGCGTGAGGCGTGAGGCGTGAGGCGTGAGGCGTG
>JAPHTQ010000042.1 GCA_026196275.1 Gammaproteobacteria bacterium | reverse complement strand
TAATGCGTTCCACCAGCACCTCCACCGCGCCACCGCTCTCCTTGCGCCCGAACAACCGCGCCGGGATCACCCGGGTATCGTTGAAAACCAGCAGATCTCCCGGGCGCAGCGGGTCCGGCAGATCGGTGAACTGCCGATCCTCCACGCCGCCGCTCGCCCCGTCCAGTACCAGCAGACGGCTGCCGCGGCGCTCCACTGCCGGGCGCTGGGCAATCAACTCATCGGGGAGCTCGTAGAAAAAGTCGCGTCGTTGCATAGGGGGCGCATTATAAAGAGGTCGCCGGGGAAAGGCGAAACAGTTTCAAAGACCGAGTTGCAAGTTCAAGGTTTAAAGTTCCAAGAGGCGCATTTCTCCCCCATGCGCACCGATGCTCACTCCGCGCACACAACCCCGCCCAGCTCGAACCTCGGACCTGGAACCTGGAACCTGAAACTTGGAACTTGGAACTTTAAACTGTTTCGTTTTACCCTTTTACCTTCTATAATGCGCAGCCCAATGCCGGGGTGGCGAAATTGGTAGACGCAGGGGATTCAAAATCCCCCGGTGGCAACACCGTGTCGGTTCGAGTCCGACCCTCGGCACCATCTTTCCTGTGCATATTCCCGTCAGCTTCAAGTTTATACTCCTTGTACCCGGAACCGACACGGTACCCGCCTCGGCTGACTGCGGCACATCCATGTGCCTTGCCCTGCGGGCGCACTTCGTGCGTCCAAATCGGCTCTCCTGCCGATTTGTCGAGTCCGACCCTCGGCACCATCTTTCCTGTGTATATCCCTGCCAGCTTCGAGTTTGTACTCCTTGTACCCGGAACCGCCACGGCTCCTCGTCGGCTGATGTCGCACATCCATGTGCGCCACCCTTCGGGCGCGGAGGGATGCACACTTGTCGTTACAGGCGAAAACGGCTAGCCTTTATCCCGCTCCCCTATTAACCTCAAGGAAGTCAGTTTGTCACGCCTGCGGATTACTCGGATCGTTGGTCTGCTCATTATAGGCCTCGCCCTTGCTGGCTGTACCACCATGGTCATCTCCAAGCTGGGTGACAATCTATCGGAAGCCATCATTAACCAGGACGATCCGGACACGGTTCGTGCCGGTGCCCCGGCCTATCTGCTGATGATCGACGGTCTGATCAGCGGCAACCCCGGGGATCGCCGACTGCTTGTCGCCGGCTCCCGGCTCTATAGTGCCTATGCGGCGGTTTTCGTTGAGGACCGTGAACGGGCAAAACGAATGGCGGTCAAGGCCAAAGGCTACGCAGAACGGGCTCTGTGCCTTGACCAGCCGGCGATCTGTGAACGGTCAGGACAGCCCTACCTTGAGTTTTTGCCGGCCATCCGCAGTACCGGCTACGATGAGCTTCCCGCACTTTATGCCTATGCCCTTTCCAGCGCACTGTGGATTCAGACCCATAGCGATGACTGGAGCGCTGTGGCGGAGTTGCCCAAGGTCGAGGCGATGCTGGAACGGGTGATTACGCTGGATAAAAATTATGAACGTGGTGACCCCTATGTCTATCTGGGCATTATCCGCACCCAGCTTCCTCCGGCCCTGGGTGGCCAACCGGAAAAGGGTCGCCAGGCTTTCGAGGAGGCGATCGAGATTGCGCAAGGGAACAATCTGATGGCCAAGGTGGAGTATGCCCGGCGCTACGCCCGGCTGGTATTTGACCGGGAGCTGCATGACCGGCTACTCCATGAGGTTCTGGCCGCCGACCCCCAAGTCCCCGGTTTTACCCTGAGCAATGTACTGGCACAGCGCCAGGCCAAAGAGTTGCTGCAGTCTGCAGCGGACTATTTCTAGTGTACTGTTGCATGCTTGGAGATACCCTATGCCCCGCGTAATACCTGCGCTATTGCTTTTGGCGGCCAGTCTGCTGGTTACCCAGGTCCAAGCGACCACCTTCAAGATCGCCACCCTCGCCCCCGACGGCACCAGCTGGATGAATGAGATGCGTGCTGCCGCCAAGACAATCCAGCAACGCACTGATGGCCGGGTGGCATTCCGCTTCTACCCTGGCGGCATCATGGGCAACGACAAGAGCGTCTTGCGCAAGATGCGTGTCGGTCAGCTGCATGGCGGTGCACTGACCGGTGGTGGCCTGGCCGATATCCTGCCGGAGGCCCAGGTGTACAGCTTGCCTTTTGAGTTCCGCGATTTCGCCGAAGTGGACTACGTGCGTCAACAAATGGATCCGCTGCTGATGGAGAGGCTGAAGAGTTCCGGCTATATCGGTTTCGGTATCAGCGAAGGCGGTTTTGCCTACCTGATGTCCGATGCGCCGATCGCCGGCATCGAGGATCTCAAGGGACACAAGATCTGGGTGCCGGAAGGCGACCTTATCAGCCGCAGCGCTTTCGAGGCGACCGGCACATCTCCCATATCACTGCCGCTGACCGATGTACTCACCGGGCTGCAGACCGGTCTTGTCGACACTGTGGCGACCACCCCGACCGGCGCCATCGCCCTGCAGTGGCACACCCGCGTCAGATACCTGACCGATACGCCGCTGATGTATATCTACGGCACCCTGGTACTCCAGCAGCGCGCCTTTGAAAAACTCAGCAAGGCCGATCAGCAGGTGGTTCATGAGGTGATGGGCGGGACCTTCAAGCGACTGAACCGTCAGAACCGGGAGGACAACCAGAGTGCCCGCACCGCGTTGCGGGGCCAGGGTATTGAGTTTGTTCAGAGCGATGCCATCGCACTGCAACAGTGGCGCGGGGTCATTGGCATGGCGATGGAGGAGCTGGTTGAGGATAAGCTTTTCGATGCGGCGATCTACAGGCAGCTGCAGCAACACCTTCAGACATACCGTTCACGGCACTAGGCAGCCCTATGCTCAGGCATATCGTGACCCTGCTGCAGCGTACCGAAGAGGCGATTATCACGCTGCTGCTGGGCACGATGATCCTGCTCGCCGGCACGCAAATCCTGCTACGTAATCTCTGGGACAGCGGGATCGCCTGGGGGGATCCCCTGCTGCGGGTGCTGGTACTGTGGATCGGGCTGCTGGGGGCGATGCTGGCAACGCGACAAAACCGGCATATCCGTATCGATATCCTCACCCGCCACCTGCCAGTTGCGTGGCAACGCTACAGCGATCTGCTGATCAACCTGTTCAGCAGTGCCATCTGCGCCCTGTTGGCCTGGCATAGCGGACGCTTCGTCTACTATGAGTGGCAGTACGGCAGCGAGATTTTCAGCGGTTTTCCCGCCTGGCTGGCTGAACTGGTGATGCCGGTGGGCTTTGCCGTGATCAGTCTGCGTTTTACCCTGCTGGCCTGGCAGTCGTTCAAGGACAAGAGGGCGTGAGCTGGCTGCTGCCACTGCTGCTGATATTGCTGGCCCTACTGGGTGCCCCCCTCTTTGTGGTGATCGCCGCCAGCGCCCTGGCCGGCTTCTACCAGATGGAGGTGGACCTCTCGGTCGTCGCCATCGAGTTCTACCGTCTGGCCGAGATGCCGATCCTGCTGGCCATCCCCCTGTTCACCTTTGCCGGCTATCTGTTGAGCGAGAGCCAGGCGCCAGCGCGTCTGGTGCGTCTGACCCAGGCGCTTCTGGGCTGGATGCACGGCGGGCTGGCTATCGTTGCACTGCTCACCTGCGCCCTGTTTACCGCCTTCACCGGCGCCTCCGGAGTGACCATCGTCGCCCTCGGTGCGCTGCTCTACCCGGCGCTGATGCGCGCCGGTTATCGCGAGAATTTCAGCCTTGGGCTGATCACCACCTCGGGCAGTCTCGGTCTGCTGTTCGCCCCCTCACTGCCGCTGATCCTCTATGGCATCGTCGTGCAGCAACTGGGGGTGGGCGCGCCGCTGAGCATCGACGAGCTGTTTCTTGCCGGTCTCCTGCCTGGGCTACTGATGCTTATCGTGCTCTCGGCATGGAGCATCTGGAGCAGCCGGGTACACAGTCTGCAATCATTCTCCTGGAGCGAGGCACGCGCCGCCTTGTTGGAGGCGGCGTGGGAGATCCCCTTGCCCTTTATCGTGCTGGGGGGGATCTACAGTGGCTACTTCGCCGTCTCCGAGGCGGCGGCGGTAACGGTGTTGTATGTCTTTATCGTCGAGGTGTTTATCCACCGTGAAATTCCACTGCCACGTCTGCCGCAGGTGATCCGCGAATCGATGGTAATGGTGGGGGCGATTCTGGTGATCCTGGGGGTCTCGCTCGCATCCACCAATTATCTGGTGGATGCACAGATCCCGACCCGGCTGTTCGAGTTTATCCGCGCCAACATCTCGGACAAACTGACCTTCCTCATCCTGCTCAATATTTTCCTGCTGCTGCTGGGTACGATGCTGGATATCTTCTCCGCACTGGTGATTATGATCCCGCTACTGCTACCCATCGCGGTGGGCTACGGCATCGACCCGGTCCACCTGGGGATCATCTTCCTTGCCAACATGCAGCTCGGTTATTTCACCCCCCCGGTGGGGATGAACCTGTTCATCGCCAGTTTCCGCTTCAACCGACCGGTGGCCCAGCTCTACCGCTCCACCCTGCCGTTTTTCTTCCTGCTACTGTTCACCGTGCTGGTGATCACCTACTGGCCAGCGCTGTCACTGTGGCTGCCGGGACGCTAGTGTAGTGTTTCATACTGATTGGCGTTTTCAGAGGCCCGCAAATGCCCCAAGACAAGGCGCAGCCCGCAGGGAATGGCCCGCCCTTTTCAAGGGGT
>JAPHTQ010000044.1 GCA_026196275.1 Gammaproteobacteria bacterium | reverse complement strand
GTGGGTCATCGCCACGATGAGTCGCTCAGGACGGCCCAGGTCCAGCACCAGCACGATCAGACCGCCAATCAGCAGGGTGATGGCGAGCAGACCTGACAGGGGAGCCAGCGGCTTGTACATCTTCTTGCCGAACACCGAGCCGATGGAGGCAACGTTCAGGGCCCCCGAGGCTGCGACGATCAGGAAGATGGCGAAGACGTGTGGCATGCCCCAGACGATCTGGTTGGTCATACCTGTTACCCAGTGTCCGTTATGCTCCATGTGGTACCAGGAGAGCATGCCTACCAGGATAACGACACCCAGACCGGCGAGCAGGGCATAAAAGCCCTTGCCTGCCTCAATTTGCGTAAATAGCGTTTTTTTCATGCCTATCTATCCGTTTATGTCTTTTATTAGATACCGCGATAACGAACGCCGGTGTTCAGACCGAGGTCGGCACGCACCTGAGTGGTCGCATGCTGGGAGACGGCCTGTGACAGTTCGCTATTGGGGTCCTTTAGATCACCAACGATGATGGCTTTGTGACCTTCCGTATTGCACGCCTCGGCACAGGCGGTGGTGCCTTCGCCGGCATCCAGTTTATGCACGCAGAAGGTACAGGATTCAACTGTACCCTTGCCTCGCGGGGCGTGGGCACGCTGATCTTCCAGCGCCTCGTGGATGAAGGAGCGGGCCTTGTAGGGGCAGGCCATCATGCAGTAACGGCAACCAATGCAGATGTGCTTGTCCACCAGAACAATACCATCGGCACGTTTCATCGAGGCACCGGTGGGGCAGACGTCGACGCACGGCGCTGTTTCGCAGTGCTGACACATCATCGGCAGGGAATGTACCGAATCGGTAGCAGTGTTGCGCAATTCTACTTTGCGGATCCACTGTGCCTTCTGATTATCGGAAGAGAGTTGCTCATCGCTGCTGCCTGCAGCGCCCCAGCCGTTTTCAGTTTGGCATCCGGTGACGCAGGCATTGCATCCCTTGGCACATTTGTTGGTGTCTACCAGCATGCCCCAACGGACACTGCTACTGGCAGGCTGGTCGGCCGGCCTGGCATGGGCAACGCCGTAAAGCATGACACCAGGAGCCAGGGTGACACCGGCGGCGAGTTTGGCACCGTTGCTCAGAAAGTCACGACGTGACTGATCCGTATGCTTGGACTCACTCATTGGATAGCACCTGTGTTGTTCTTTTCAGCAGCAAGTTTGTTCAACAACTCTGCAGAAGCCGGCTGGTGGGCTTCTTTGGCTGCCTTCATGCCCGGAGTCACCAGCGGGTGGAACATTGCAGATTTTTCCGGAACAGTGGCGTGGCACTCGAAACAGTCGATCTTCACGCCGGTATACATGTGACAGCTTTTGCAGAAGTGCTCACCTTCGGAGCGAGTTGCTTGGGCTTCGTCCTTGGCAGGAACGTGGCACTCAATACACTCTTTCAGGCTGTGCTGCTTGGTACGGATACCTTCACGCAGGGTCTCGTCACGGTGTTTCATCAGAAACTTCATGTGATTTTTGCGCATCACATCCGTGTCTTCAACACACTGCTCACCTTTGACAGGTGCAGGGATATTAGGCCCTACACCCTCATTGTCACCGGCGGTGGCCGGCGCTGACAGAGTCAGCACCAGCAGAGCCGGCAGTACGTTGAGAAGCTTTTTTATAGGCTTCATGACGTCCCCTTATTCACCCATACCCATGTCGATATAACCGGTCGGGCATACATCAGCACAGATGTGGCAGCCGATGCAGCGCGAGTAGTCGGTGTAAACATAACGACCAGTAGTGCGATCTTTGGCAGGCGTACGCTTGACGGCTTCCTGCGGGCAGAACACGACGCAGTTGTCACATTCGAAGCACATCCCGCAGCTCATGCAGCGATCGGCTTCGGCGACAGCCTCTTCCTCGGTCAGCGGCAGCAGACGCTCCTGGAAGTTACCGATAACATCGTCTGCAGTCACCTCGACGTGGCTACGCTTGTTACGTGGGGTCACCTTGAAATGGCCCAGGAACAGCTCATCGGCAGAGATAATCTCGCTCTGTGAACGGTCTTCGTAGTTGTGTACGGCAAAGTCGGACTCGGAGGTACCGCGCAGACCCAGATCGATCTCCTTGGCGAAACCTTCGGAGGCGATAACCTCTTCTTTGCTGAGGCTGTGGAACTCGGAGGGCATGTGCTCGGTTTCACGCAGCTTGCTGAGCAGGTTCCAGTGGTGTACGTCCACCTTCGGACGATTCTTCAGCTCTTCGTTCTTCAGATAGTGGTCAATGCTCTCGGCAGCGATAGAGGCATGGCCGATAGCGGTGGTCAGCAGGTGCGGACGAACCACATCACCGATAGCGAAGTAGCCGGGTTTGCCCGGAACCTGGAAGTGTTTGTCGGCATCTACCAAGCTGCGCTCGTTGGCGAAACCTTCCATACCTTCCCAGTCACCGGTCTGACCGATAGCAGCGACGATCAGCTCAGCCTCGATTACGAACTCGGAACCTTCAATCGGAGTAGAGCCATCTTCTTCCAGTTTCTGAACTTTGAGACCGGTGGCACGACCGTCTTTCCCCTTGACGACCTCAACCGGAGTCAATTGACCGAGAATCTCGATACCTTCACGTTTGGCATCTTCGATCTCGTGCTCGGCAGCCGGCATCTTCTCGACCGGAGAACGGGACATCAGGGTAACATCAGCACCTTCACGGGCAGCAGTTTCGGCCACATCGTGAGCGGTCTGGTTGATGATTACATGTTCCGGACGATCTTTTTCGTTCTCCACAGTAATGTGGCCAAGACGACGGGCAACGGAGGCAACATCGATGGAGGTATCACCACCACCAATAACCAGTACCTTGCCGGAGACATATTTCATGCGGCCTTCGTTAAAGGCGGCGAGGAAAGCGACACCGGTGATGCAGTTAACCGCATCAGCACCCGGGATCGGCAGGGCACGTCCCGCCTGTGCGCCGATGGCGAAGACGATGGCGTCATAATCCTTCTCCAGCTGCTCCATGGAGACATCCACGCCGACCTTGGTCTTGGTTTTGACCTCAACACCCATGTCGACGATGCGCTTGATCTCACCGTCCATGACGTCGCGCGGCATACGATAACCGGGAATGCCGTAGCGCATCATGCCGCCCAACTCGTCCAGGGCTTCAAAGATGGTGACTCCGTGACCCATGCGACGCAGTTGATAGGCAGCGGCCATCCCGCCGGGACCACCACCGATGATGGCAACTTTCTTTCCGGTGTCGGCGCCGGCCTCGAAACCGAAGCTGTTAGCCAGCGCAGAGTCGCCGATGTACTGCTCGACAGAGTTGATACCAACGTGGTCTTCGACCATGTTGCGGTTACAGCCATCTTCGCAAGGCGCCGGACAGACACGGCCCATCACCGAGGGGAACGGGTTGGAATCAGTGGCGCGACGGAAGGCGTACTCCTGCATGCTCATGTCACCGGTGGGCTTTTCAAGACCACGAACAATGTCCAGCCAGCCACGAACATCGTGACCGGAGGGGCAGCTACCCTGACAGGGAGGAGTGCGATGAACATAGGTCGGGCACTTGTGTGACCAGCTGGCCTGGAAGATGTTATCGGTCCAGCTGTCCCATTGACTATCACCGTCTTCGAATTTGCGGAATGTAAACTTTTTCATGTCGTCGCTAGAAGTTGCCATTTTTATCAGTCTCCTATGCCAGTAATCTTTAGCGTTGATGGCCGGGGCACTGCTTGAAGCCGCCGACCAGTTCTGTTCGGTATATTGTTAATCCTGCTCTGCGGCTTTGGCTTCGGGGGCCTCATCGGCATCCTCACCAAGCAGCTCCTTTTCCTGTTCTGAACCTGTCATCACCAAGGCTTCACCGACCAGTTGATGCGTGCTTACCAGCATATGCATCGGGAAGTCGTAATAGGGAAGAACCTTGGCAAACTGTGCCTTACAGATAGCGCAAATCGCAGCCAGCGTATTGACGCCACGGTTATCGGCAACGTCTTTTAGTGCCTCCATACGGGGAAGGGCCCCTTTAACACGGATCTCCATCAGATCGTCGGTCAGCAGACCACCACCACCACCACAGCAGTAGGTTTTTTCCTGGATGGTTTCCGGATCCATGTCAACGAAGTTGTTACAGCAGGCTTTGATCACCTCACGAGGGATAATGAACTGCCCACCCGGCATGTCACCCATGCGACTGGCGCGTGCAACGTTGCAGGAGTCATGGAAGGTAACCACTCTCTCATCGTTTACCGACTTGTCGAATCTGAGCTTGCCTTTTTGGATCAGATCGTGGGTGAACTCACAGATGTGCATCGGCTGCGGAACGCTCGGATCCAGCTGCTTTTGCAGTTTCTGAGCGTACTCATCATTGGGGTCAGCGCCCGCACCGATACCGGTCAGGGTGTTCCAGAAGGAGTAGGCAACACGCCAGGCGTGGCCACACTCACCGACCATGACACGCTTGACACCCAGCTCCAGTGCCGCATCGCGGATGCGCTCGGCAACCTTCTTCATATTGCTATAAGAGCCGATGAACATGGAGAAGTTGGCGGCCTCTGAAGCATGGGAGCTGAGGGTCCAGCTGACACCAGCTTCGTGGAATACCTTGGCGTAGCCCATCAGGCCGTCGATGTGCGGCTCGGCGAAGAAATCCGCGGACGGGGTAATGAGCAGGATGTCTGCACCCTTTATATCTAGAGGCAGTTTTACCGGCAGACCGGTATCATCCTCGATCTCCTCGCCATACTCTTCCAGGGTCGCGGCAAGGGCCGGTCCGGGCAGACCGAGATTGTTACCCACGGTCTGAAGCTTGCCCAGGATCTCGTTGCAGTACTTCTGACCGAGACCGACATGGTCCATGATTTCACGGGCTGCCATGGAGATCTCGGCGGTGTCGATGCCGTAGGGGCAGAAGACCGAACAACGACGGCACTGGGAGCACTGGTGAAAGTAGCTGTACCACTCATCCAGCACCTCACGGGTCATGTCGCGGGCACCGACCAGCTTGGGGAAATACTTGCCGGCAAAAGTGAAGTAGCGGCGGTAGACGCTACGCAGCAGATCCTGGCGTGCGACCGGCATGTTTTTCGGATCGCTGGTGCCCTGGAAGTAGTGGCACTTGTCGGTGCAGGAGCCACACTTGACGCAGCTGTCCAGGTAGACGCGCAGACCGCGATACTTGCTCAGAAGGTCGCCCATCTTATCGACAGCTTTCTCTTCCCAGTTATCGACCAGCTCACCGGGGAAGCCCAATTGCTCCTGGTGGTTCGGCTTGGCGACAAACGGGCTCAGATGCGCGGTAGCATCAGGTACGAGTACGTTGGGAACAGCAGGGTATTCCCGGAATTCTGGTGTCTGAAAATCGGCCACGCGATTATCCTCGTTCTTTGTCCAATTTCGCCTTAATTACTTGTCGAGCTCTGCAGCCCAGGCAGCCAGGTGACGCTTTTCACGCGGATTATCGACCTGATTGCGGCTGGGGCTAAAGAACACGCCGGGGGCATGCAGCAGCTTGCTGAGCGGGAAGATGATCATCAGCACGGCCACCAGCAACAGATGCAGCATCAACACCGGATCACTGGGCAACGCCAGGGCACCGAAGTTGAGGGTCATCCAGTTCTGGAAGAAGATCTTCACAGCGACAATGTCGGTGTGCTCGACGAATTTCATCATCAGCCCACTGGCACCGATCCCCACCAGCAATGCCAGGATCAGGTGATCGGAGGGGTTGGTGATATAGCGTATACGCTCCACAACGATGCGGCGGCCCCACAGGCCAAGCAGGCCGGCAACCATCGCCATACCACCATAGATACCAAAGGGTTGAATGAAGGTCAGCACCGGGCCGACATCCATAAAATAGCGGGCATGACGCACCAGTACCAGCGCCAAACCGATGTGGAACATATAGCCAAAGAGCCAAATCCACTTGTTGCCTTTGAACAGGCTTTCGAACAGTAGGACCTCACGGGCCATGCGGAACACCACGCCACCACGGGTCGTTGGAGCGGGTGTAGTAGGAATCTTTAGCGGTGCAGGCGTGGTCCAGTATTGGCGAATCTTGAAACCAACACCGGCGATCAGCAGCACAGTCGCTACATAAAAAAGGAGTGCATACAGCACTGACATTTATCGACCCTCCGAGCTACGGAATTAGTAGAAGGGGAGGAGTAACCTCCTCCCCAACAGAACGTCTTAGATGCAGCCGGTCGGCTTGGGCAGACCAGCGATCTTGCATGCCTGCTTGGCCGGGCCATATGGGAACAGCTCGTACAGGTACTTGCTGTTGCCTTTTTCCTTGCCCAGCTTCTTGCCGATAGCCTTGGTCAGAACGCGTACAGCAGGAGCGATCTGATACTCGTCGTAGTACTCACGCAGGAAGTCGATAACCTCCCAGTGAGACTCAGTCATTTCAACGTTCTCGGACTTGGCCAGCTCTTCGCCAACCTCTTTGTCCCACTGGCTCAGATCGATCAGGTAACCTTCCTCATCGACTTCCAGTTCACGACCATTAACAGTCATAGTAGCCATATCAATATCTCCTCGTAGGGTTTTTCAGTCGGCTAAAATTTACAACCAGGCTTGAACCTTGTCGTTTTCACACGCAAGGTCAACAAAGCCTGCATAATCTACCACTTTGATGCCGTCCATTATTTTGTCGGCAATACCGCGGGCGTCCAGATCGGGGCCCAGGGCGTAGATAGTGGATTTACCCATGACGCTCTTTACCTTGTCTGCAACAGCAGAGCCGTTCAATGCGCCATAAACACCGTCTTCGATCAACAGAATCGCACTGCCATCAGCAGCATGCTCCAGGCAGGAAACGAGGCTGTTCTTTTCGAAGGGTGATTTATTTACAGTGTGTAACATCTCAATTCCCCTTAGAAACTCAGAACCACGTCTTGCTCTTCCATCAGAGCCGCGATTTCGTCTTTGTTGACCAGAATAATGGAGTCCTTCTCGGCCCAGTCATCGTCCTCATCCTCATAAGTGAGAGGCATGAGGTCGTCAACGGTCAGGCCACGCTCCTCCAGAGACTCCTTGGAGACGTACATCTTGGTCACTTCGTAGTCGCCCAGAGCGGAGTAGGTGGGAGAGAAGTTCTTCATCTCGATACCCTTGGTATCCTGCCCTTTGACGATTTGGAATACACCATCATCGACAAACAGCAGCTGTACGTCCTGCTCGAAAGCAGCACCGATCAGTACAACTTCCAGGGACTCCAGGGCGTAGACAGTGCCGTACGGAGCCTTACGGTTCACGTACAAAAATTTCTTGCTTTCACTCATCTTATCTTCCCCTTAGTCACCAAATACGACCAGTCGGTCGGACTGGATGCCACCTTCGATCAGCTGACCCAGACCGGAAATGCGGAAGCCGTCTGCAAGATTATCCGCATCCTTGCCATTACGCTGGGCCTCGTCTTTGTCAGCGATGCCGCGGCGCTGAGCCGCGGCAACACATACGACGAGATCCAGGTTATGTTCCTTGGCAAGCTCACTCCAGCGATTGACGACGTTGCGGTCGTCCTGCGGCGGAGTGGTCAGACGGGTCGCGTTGTTCACACCGTCGTGGTAGAAGAAGACACGAAAGATCTCGTGTCCCTTCTCCAGGGCAGCTTTGGCGAACTGATACGCTGTGTCTGAAGACTGGTGCTGGTAAGGACCTTCGTTAACCTGAATAGTAAACTTCATCGTCTCGTATACCTCTTCTTAGAAGCGGATGTGAGCGGAAGCGTTCAGGTTCACACGACCACCGCGCCAGTTGTCGATGTGGTACTTGGTGAAGGGCAGACCGGTCTTCTCGAAGAACTGCGGCCAACCGATACGCTCAACCCAGTCACCCATGCGCTCCCAATCTTTCGCATCTTCTTTGTAAACCGCCAGGATGTTCTTGACCGTATCGGCAACTTCAGGCCAGCGCGGCGGGTTATTCGGCAGGCCGGCAGCAACCAGCTTGTGGAACATCGGTTTGGAACGGGCATTGGAGTGCTTACCACCCACCCAGATAGCCAGCTTGGAGTGCTCGGGATCGTTGATCTGCATCGGCGGGCAGGGCGGGAAGCAGGCACCGCAGCAGATGCATTTCTTCTCGTCGATCTCAAGGGTCGGTTTGCCGTTAACCATCGCAGGACGAATCGCCGCTACCGGGCAACGTGCCACAACAGTCGGACGCTCACAGGCGTTACCAACCAGGTCGTGGTTGATCTTCGGCGGCTTGGTGTGCTGGATGTTGATTGCGATATCACCCTGGCCACCGCAGTTGATCTGGCAGCAGGAAGTGGTGATGTGAACGCGGTTCGGCATCTCTTCCTTAATGAACTCTTCGTGCAGTTCATCCATCAGTGCCTTAACAACACCGGACGCGTCAGTAGCAGGGATGTCGCAGTGCAACCAACCCTGGGTGTGGGAGATCATGGTAACGGAAGGACCGGTACCACCAACAGGGAAGCCTTCAGTGGTCAGTTTCTCGACCAGCGGAGCAACCTTGGACTCTTCGCTGACCATGAACTCGATGTTGGAACGCATGGTGAAGCGGACGTGACCTTCGGCGAGTTCATCGGCGATGTCGCAGAGTTTACGGATAGTGTAGACGTCCATCTGACGCTGGGTACCAGCACGAACGGTCCAGACTTCATCACCGCTCTTGGCGACGTGGTGCAGAACACCTGGACGCGGACGATCGTGATAGCTCCACGCACCATAGTTCTTTTTCAGCACAGGGTGCATGAACGGGAACGGATCCGGTACACCGCTCTCAATAGGCATACGAGGTGCAGACATATTTACCTCCGACTCATAGTTAGATGTTACCGCGGGACTGCATCAGTACAGCAGTCCCGCATGTCAATAGAATTAGGCCTTGGCCTTACGCTCAAACCACTTCTGTGCTTCCTCGTCCCAGCCGTCGGTGCGGACATAGGAGTTGGATCGCGGGCTGGAAATCATGTTCGGGTCAACATCGAGGCCGATGCCCTCAAGGAAGTTGTTGAGACCGATACGCTCGATCATCTCACCGGTACGCTCGTGCTCCAACGCGTTCTCGGCGAAGAAGTCGATGATCTCCCCTGACAGCTCCTCAAGTGCCTCTACATCCTCATCGGACTCCAGCTTCATGAACGGAACGATAACGGTGCCCATCAGGTCACCGATCTTCAGGGTACGCTTACCACCGACCAGGATGGTGGCACCCTTGTCATCGCCGGGGCTCAGCGCCTTGTTCATGACGTTCAGACAGTGCATGCAGCGTACGCAGCCCTTGTTGTCGACGTCGAGGGTATCGTCGTCGTTCAGGCTCAGAGCATTGCTGGGGCAGCGGCTGATAACATTGTCAACCACATATTTGCGACCCTTGTCTGAGACGAATTTCTTCACCTCGTCCTGATCGACCTTCATGTCGTCGCGCCAGGTACCAATGATCGCCATGTCCGCACGCTGGATGGAGTTCATGCAGTCGTTGGCGCAGCCGGAGACCTTGAACTTGAACTTGTACGGCAGAGCCGGACGGTGCATGTCATCGAGGAAGGCGTTGACCATGGTGCGCATAATCCGACCTTCGTCCAAGTTGGACTGCTCGCAGCGGGCAGCGCCGACGCAGGACATACCGGTACGGACAGCCGGACCGGCACCGCCGAGGTCGAAGCCCATTTCATTGAACGCGTCGAAGGCGGGCTGAACGTTCTCGGTAGTGCAGCCCTGGAACATGATGTCGCCGGACTGGCCATGGAAGGCGATGAGACCGGAGCCATACTTCTCCCAGATGTCGCAAAATTTACGAATGGTTGCGGTGTCGTAATGCATGCCCGGAGGAGGCATGATACGCAGGGTGTGGAACTCGGCTGCGGCGGGGAACAGGGGTTTCTTGTCCTCCCCCATCAGCTCGGTGAAGCGGGGGATAACGCCGCCGCCATAACCGACAACGCCCACGGT
>JAPHTQ010000064.1 GCA_026196275.1 Gammaproteobacteria bacterium | reverse complement strand
GTCGCCAGCAGCAGGAACCCACCGAAGTGAGTTAGGTGCCTGCATCTAACCACAGTAGGAATCCTCGTCCTTTAGGGCGGGGAGGATGTCAATTCTTACCAATCGGCGTGAAAAGCACGGTGGGGCAGCGCTCCGCCAGCTCATAGCTGCCACAACGCACCTCGGACACCTCGAAGTTATTACTGGCAAGGCGCCTGACCGCATCGAGAACCGGGAATGTATAAACCGTACCCACCCCCCTGTAGGCATCGATGGTGTCGATGACCTCCCGTTGCCAGCCAGCCTGCTGTGCGAGTGCACCTCTGTCCGGAAATACCTGTTCGAACAGCGCGTGGATATCGGCAACCGGCACGCGGTGATCCTCATCGGCAGAGAGTGTCATGGCCACACGCCATTTCAGCGTATGAAAACTGCCCACCCTTCCGGCCATGGCATCCGCCACCACACTCTCGATCGACTCGCCCGTATCCGGGCGGATGAAACAACGCAACACCAGCGAGCCACCGGGGCGCAACACGCGGGCAACCTCGGCAAACACACGCTCGTAATCAGCCAGCGAAGGAAGAACGGTAAGACAGCCATCCCCCACCGCACTGTCCACGCTGTCTTCCTCCAGTGGCATCGACTGCCAGCTGGCCTGTTTCACTGCCGAGGGTATTGAGTGGTGAGGACACCATACCGAGTCGATCATCTCCTGACTGTGATCCACCGCCAGTAACTCCACATGCGATGGCCACTCAAGCTGCACCACCTCGGGCGTCACTCCCATCACCAAAAGACGCGCACAGACAGACTCGGACAGGGCCGGCGCGGAAAGAGCCAACAGCAGCTCACCATCCTCCTGCGTGGGTCGTAATGGCGCCCCTACCCGTTGCCACTGTCTTGCATGCGCGCGCCAGACCTCGAGATTGCTCTGCTCCATTTCAGCTATCCCCTGCGTCGTTATCGTTGCGAACAGCCAACACAATCCCCCTGTCTGAATGGTATACAAAATCGGGCGCATTAGGCACTATGTCGGCTGACATTAAAGGCATGAAAGCCTGACCAATACAGTTCAGCACGAGAGGAGTCGACGATGACCCCACCCTGGCATATCCGCTCAGCGATCAACGGCATAGCCTGGCCGGCCCTTCCAGCCGCCAATGCTGCAGGCAGGCTTGCCACGCTCTTTCAGCTCGAGCAGAGCCAGTGGTGGCCGCAGGAGCGGTTGTGGCAACACCAGCTCCAGCAGGCACAGCTGCTGCTTCGCCACAGTGTAGCCCACGTTCCCTGGTACCGTGAGCGACTCCCCGCCGCCGCCGTCGGCACGACGCCACTCGACGCTGAAACCTGGCACAGTCTGCCGATCCTCAGCCGCAACGAGGTGCAACAGGCCGGCGACAGCCTGCGCGCCGTATCCATTCCTCCCGGCCATGGGCGACTATTGAAGCAACGCACATCTGGCTCTACAGGCAAGCCTATCGAGACATTCAGCACCGAGCTTTCACTTTTTTTCTGGAACACCTTCACCCTGCGCGAGCACCTCTGGCACAAGCGTGACCTCTCAGGCAAGCTGGCTGTCATTCGCTACAGCAACAGCGACGCCGCCCAGCCACCGCACGGTCAAAAAAGCAATAATTGGGGCCGCGCCACCCAGGGAGTGATCGACACTGGCGAGAGTTGCCTGCTGAGCATCTTCACCAGCGTACCTGAACAGGCCGAATGGCTGGCAAAGGAGAATCCAGACTACCTGCTGACCCACCCCAGCGTCATGCGCGATGTTGCCCGCTACTGCAAAGAACACGGCATCAAACTGCCGGCCCTGCGCGAGGCCCGCTCACTGGGTGAGGCGCTGCCCGACGGGCTGCGCGAGATCTGCCATGACGCCTGGGGCGTGGAGGTGACAGATGTCTACAGCACCACCGAACTGGGCTATCTGGCCTTCCAGTGCCCGGAGCACGAGCACTACCATATCCAGTCCGAGAGCGCGATCGTGGAGATCCTCGACAACGAGGGCCAGCCCTGTCAGCCCGGAGAAGTCGGGCGGGTCATCGTCACCCCGCTGCACAACTACGCCACCCCGCTCATCCGCTACGAGGTGGGCGACTATGCCGAGCTGGGCGAGCCCTGCTCCTGCGGTCGCGGTCTGCCGGTGATCCGCCACATCCAGGGGCGCTACCGCAACCTGGTCACACTGCCCTCGGGCACGCTGCGCTACCCGCGTCTTGGGATCCAGGATCTCTATGAAATCGCCCCCATCGACCAGTTTCAGGCGATACAGCACTCGCTCGAATCCATTGAACTCAAGGTCGTCGTGCCGCGCCCGCTGAGCGAGAGTGAAAGAACAGCGCTGCTTCGGCACTTCAGCCAGGCTATTGGCAACGAATTCCACTACACACTGAACGAGGTCGACGCCCTGCACCGCAGTCCGGGTGGAAAATACGAGGAGTTCATCTCGGCGATACAAAGGTGAGTCACGCCTGCGGAGAAATAGAAGCCGTCATTCCGGGGCAAGCCCGGAATGACGATATGGTTAAACGCCGGGTGTAGCGCATAGGGCTGGCCGTGCCCGCCGAAACCCGATGCGCTTCGCAGGCTCAGCACATCCTATGTCACTGCCAATCCGCTCGGTAGCCTGCAACCGTTTTGCCAGCGGGATGTACGGCACGATGTGACCCAGCCCTGCGCCCAACTCCCACGTATACAGGATCCTTGTCAAAGTCCCCTCCTGATAGTACCGTGATTCAAGCTTATTGATATTGCAGAATACTGCAAACAGGCAGCCGAAACACGCGGTGAATGCATCGGCGGGCCGGAAACCGGCAAGGCGATCAGGACAGGTCAATGAACAAACCCAAAATCATGTGCATCCTCGGGCAATATCCGCAGATCTCGGAAACCTACGTGCAGACTGAAATCGACGCGGTCTCTGCCGAATATGAGATGGTTGTCATTTCCCTGAACGATATTGACCGTGGCAACAAACCCGGGGGAGGCCCCGGACAACCGCCGCAGCTTACCTCCTACCGGGAGCACAATCCCTTCCTGGCGGTCAACAAATTCGATCACCTGTGCAATGCGGTCAAAATGTTTCGCCCCGGCGTAATCCACAGCCATTGGCTAATCCACCTGCCTCTGCTCCACAGGCTGGCAATGGAAACCGGTACGCCCTACACCGTCAGGGCTCACTCTTTCGACGCCATTCCTTCAGGCAATCCGGTAAGCCACTCCTGACATGGCAAGAATTCTCTTTACCTGGGAGCTCGGCGGCGGCATGGGGCATGTCGCCCCGTACCTCCCGCTCATCGACAAACTCAGGCAGGCGGGGCACGAAGTCGCCTTCGCCCTGCGCAACTTGCAGTTTGCCGAGCTGACCCTCGGCAAGGCCGGGATCCCCTATTTCCAGGCCCCCGTCATGCAGGGCAAGGCAGGTGATGAGATCACCACACCCCACAGCTTTGCCCAGATCCTGCACAACGTCGGCTACGGCGACCCCGGGCTGCTCGTCGGCCTGGCCCGTGCCTGGCACAAGCTTTTTTCACTCTACCGGCCGGACCTGGTGGTCTTCGATCACAGCCCCACGGCGCTGATGGCGGCTCGAACCTATCCCTGCCGCAAAGTAGTGATCGGAAACGGCTTCTTCATCCCGCCAGTACAGAGCGGGATCCCGATTCTGCGCAAGGAGCCCTCTCCCTACCTGGCGAACGTGCAACGCGATGAAGAGCGCATTCTTGCCACGATAAACGGGGTGATCGAAAAAATGGGGGGAGAGCCGCTGACGACGATCCCGCAGCTCTATGAAGCGGACGAACAGGTCATCACCACCTTCAGGGAGATCGACCACTTCAGCGATCGCCGCCAACGTGGCGACAGTCCCTACTGGGGACCGCTGGGCCACACCAGCATTGGCGTGGCTCCGCAGTGGCCTGCAGGCGAAGGCAAGCGTATCTACGGCTATCTCAAACCCTTCGCCGCCCTGCCCACGCTGCTGGAGCAGCTCAAGCGTCTCGGAGTGCCGACGCTCATCTATGCACCGCAGGTCGGCGACCAGATCAAACGGCGGTTCGAGTGCGATACGCTGCACTTTTCCTCGCAGCCGCTGGACCTCAATCGGGTCGCCGCCGAGTGTGATCTGGCCATCACCCACGGCACCCACGCCACCTGCTGCACCTTCCTGCTCGCCGGCAAGCCGATGCTGATGCTCCCGCTCTACCTGGAGCAGCGCCTGATCGGCGACAACATTCAGGAATTGGGCGCCGGGCTCAGCGCACCGCTGCTGCATCCCCAGGGAATAGCCCAGAAGTTACAGACCCTGCTCGCCAACGGTGAGAAATACGGCCGGGCAGCGCAGGCCTTTGCCGAACGCTATAACGACTTCGACGCCGGCGCCGTGGAACAGCGACTGCTGCAACGCATCGAAACCCTGCTGCGCGATACAACCTGACATACAGCCTACCGCCGCGGTCTACACTAAGAAAAGAAAGACATTCAGCCCGTAGGATGGGCAAAGCTTCCGCGTCCTGCTCACGCTCCTCACCTGCATCTAACCTCCATGGATGGAGGAAATGCAAAAGGATTGTAGGAACAATCCTTGCCCTGCAGGCGAAGGAGCGAGAGCGACGTGCCCATCAAACAACGTGGTGATGGGCACGCAGGCTTTGCCCATCCTGCAAACTAACCTGTAGGGCGGTCGTCCCGGCCGCGATTCTCTTCAGCGCGACGAGCGGTTAGTCGCCATCCACACTGTAACCCAACCGCTCGATATGCGGTTCGAGAATGGGGATGATGCTGTCGAGATGCGCCCGGTAGTTCTTGTAACGGAACCTCGAGCGGGTATAGAGCTTCTCCTTCACCTGCGCGTAACTGGCGGTACGTGCCTCGCGCTTGTTGCGATGAAACTCCAGACAACCCTCATGCCACGGCTCGCCAACGAACTCCAGCAGCTTGCGGGTGTTGGTCTCCTGTTCATCCACCAGGTCCTCGTAGCGCAGCGGCAGGTAGTTGAGATCCAGCTCATCACGATACTGCTGCACCATATCCATGGTCATCGCATAGTGCCGCGCGGTGTCCTCAAGTCTGCTGGCGAAATGGCCGCCATGACGAACATCGTTGAAGAAACTGGAAAGCACCACATCCAGCGGGTGGCGAATAAGATGCACCAGCGGCGCCTCCGGAAAGAGCAGGTGCAACAGCCCCAGATGGGTCTCGTTGAGCGGCGTCTTGTCGGTATAGCGGCCCTTGCCCGGCTCCATCACACCGTGCAGTTGCACCATGCGGGTAAAGCTATCGCGCAGCCCCTGCACCAGCCGCTCGCCCTGTGTGCCAGTCAGTGTATCGAGACACTCCGGGTAGGGACTTTTGCTCTTCAGCCTCTGCGGCGTCTCGCCTGCCAGTTGCGCCACCGCGTGCATCTCGTCCCCGGCGACGATGTTGGGATGGCTGGCGAGAATCTGCTCCACCATCGTAGTACCGGAGCGTGGAAAACCGACGACGAAGATCGGCCCCTCCTCCTCGCGCTTACCCTTTCCGGCCCGCGGCAGTACATCGATACGCTCGCGTTTGAAATAGTCATGCAGACGGTCGAACAGGATGCGGTTGCCCTCCGCCTGGTAGACCAGCCCCTGCTCTTCCCGGCCAATTCGCGCCGCCTCCTGGTAGGCGGCAAAGGCCTCGTCATAGCGCCCCATGCGGTCAAGAATATTACCCCGCTCCCGCTCCCAGGCGCTACGCAACGAGGCGTTGCACTTTTCCACCTTCTCCGGCGCCAGCAGTGTCAGCGCCTCGTCGAGATTGCCCTGGCGCCGCAACACCAGCCCCTCGGTCAGATCCACCAGCAGTTCGTCCATCGCGCGCCGGCGGGCAAAACCGACCAGTTCGGCAGCACGCTCCAGGTTGTTGCGCCCTTCCTCCAGCCTTGCCCAGCCGAGCAGTGCCTCGGCGTAGTCGTGGTTCAGCGACCAGGCGACCCGGTAGTAGTGCACCGCATGGTCGAGGTGACCAAGGCGGCGCAGCACCCCGCCGAGATCCTTGCATATGGTCTCGTCCTCCGGGCGCAGCTCGTAGGCCCGCTGCAGATGAAAGCGTGCCCGCCCCACCTCGCCCTGGCGGTCAAGCAAACGCCCCAACACCATATGCGCAAAGGCATGACCGGGCTTGAGTTGCACCACCCGCTGCAATAGTTGCTGCGCCACCGCCGGCTGCCCCTGCTCATAGCGCAGCAACGCCATCTCGTACATCAACTCCGGGCTTTGCGGCAACTGTTTAAGCAAGCCGGTCAGCAGCGCATCGGCCTGCGCCAGCTGTCCCTGTTCGCGTAAAATTACCGCCAACAACTGCCGCGCCGCCACCATACCGGGCTGCTGCTGCAGAATTTGCTGGCAAAGTGCCGTGGCCCGCCCCGCCTGCCCCTGCCGGTGCAGGGCCTGCGCCTGGCCGATACGCTGCTCCGGCGTCAGGGGTATATCGTCCGCGGGGTTACCACTGGGCTGTTGCGTTGCCATCGCGCTTGCGCTCCTCTCGTCGCTGCTGCATTCGCTGGCGCGCCACCTCGGCGGCCTCCTGCCGGCGCAGGTACTGCTGCTGCTGCTCCGGAGTCATGCGTGCCAGCTTATCCTGCATGCGCTGCTGTTTCATCTCGCGGCGTTCAGCGAACATCTCCTCGCGCTGCTTTTTGAAGTCCTCCTTGCGCTGCTCAGGCGTCATCAACCGCATTTTGGCCATCTTATCCATCCGCTTGCGCCGCTCGGGCGGCATCTCATTCACGCGGGCCTGCCAGCGCCGTGGCATCGCCTGCCCATCCCGTGAACTGCGGGCATGGCGGGTGAACTCCTCCTGCGGCGCGAGCAGCTGCCTGGCCGCCGAACGGTCGGATTTACCCTCGGGCAACACCACCACCCCGATCAGCATGTGCTCACCCGCCTCGTTCTTGCTGTAACGGGCAATATTGCTGCTGCCACGCAGCAACTCCTTTACCCCCAGCTCCAGCGGCACCTGCTCGAGGCTGACGCTGATGCGGCGCTCCGCCTCGTCATCGAACAGCACCTCCAGACCTGAACTCACGGATAGCTCCTGCAACACCGCCTTGAGTGAGGCATCGCGCGCCTTCAGGGTAAACCGATCATCCTCGGCATCGTAAACAACCCTGGGGGCTTCCGACCCATCCGGTTGCTCCTGCGCAGATGCCGCCAGCGGAAACGCCAGTGCCAGCATCAAGAGCCCGACCAGGCGCCGGGTTCGTAGTAAAGGGTTCATCATTTTTTCCTCCTGCAAACAACATGGCGGCCCGCGGCCGCCATATCGTATCACCAAATGTTTCGGCATCCCTGCCGTACGGCTCCTGATCAGGGGATCGTGACGCCCTGGGTGATCACACCATCAGCACCTTCGGTTACCCCGGCGCCGCCATTGGCGCTGAGTGTGCCGCTGTTGCTGAAGTTTTCTTCACCCGCCATGATGTGGACCACCTCGACCTCACCACCGTCGCCGCCGAAGGAGGCTACGATGTTCGTCGAGGCGTTACCGCCATCAGCGTAGATATTGCCGCTGTTGCTCACAGAGCCCCAACCGCCAACACCGGCAAACCCACCATGGCCGCCGGCGAAGGTACCGTCACCGCCATTGACCTGAATGGTAGCACTGTTCTTCGCGTTGAAGTCGCCCTCGCCGGTGTAGACGCCGACCTCACCGCCAAGGCCACCGTAGGAGGCGCTCTCGGAATCACCGATGTCGTCACCGCCGTTGGCCATCAGCTTGCCGCTGTTGCTGATGCCGGCGGTACCCTCCATCTCGATCCAGCCGCCCTCTGCGGCAGAGAAGGAGCCCGCGTTGACAACCGTGCCGCCGCTGGCGTCGATGCTCCCGCTGTTGGTCAGGGTCATCGCCGTATCCGGTGTGCCCGCGGTGTCGTGGTAGCTGGCCATCATCACCACGCCGCCATAACCACCGGAGCCGGAGGTTTCGCTGCTGGCGATATCCCCGTGGGCGCTGCCGCCACGAACATCGATGTTGGCATGGTTTTCCAGCGGGCCGCCGACATAGGCATCAAAACCGATGGAAGCCATCATGGCGCCGCCGCCACTGCCCGGGAACATACCGTCGCCACCATGGCCGTCGATCTTCTTGTAACCGAGCATGGCCACGCCGCTACCCTCACCGGCAGCGTAATTGATCACCTGAATCTGGCCGCCGCGACCGGCGAAGCTGTCACCGTCACCACCGCTGACGTTCAGGTTACCGGAGACGGTGATGGAAGCAGGATCATAGTAGGAGTAGCTCTGGAAACCGATCATGCCGCCGTTTCCGCCATACTCGCCCTCGGCAAAGATACCGCCGCTGGCGTCGATGTTGGCGTTGCTTACCACCGAGCCGTACCACGACATCATCATGGAGCCGGTCATGCCGTACCCGCCATAACCGCCGCTGACATCGATATCGCCGGAGTTGGTGATATCCGCGTAGAGGCCATACAGCGCGACCACGCCGCCATTGGCAGCACTCTCGCCGATGCCGGGGTTAGCCTTGATGTTGCCCGAGTTGTTGACCTCGACCAGCTCTTCGACACCCATGGCGGCGAGGAACAGGCTACCGCCCCAGCCGGGGGAATCGCCGTCACCACCACTCACGTCGAGGTTGGAAACATTCTCGGCATGGCCGCCATAGAGCACAATCTCACCGCCGTCACCGCCGTAGGCAATGGTGAAGGTCTCGGCATCACCATGACCGCCGACCACGTTGATGTCGCCATCGTTGACCACGCCGGCAATACCGTAGAGCATGACATCGCCGCCGTCGCCGCCGAACTCGCCCCCATCGGCGCCGGCCGCGTTGATGGTGCCGCCGTTGGCGATCGCATTGCCGTACAGCCACACATAGCCGCTATCGTCACCGGCTGCAGCGCCGCTGTTGTCGATGACACCGCCGTTGGTGATGGCGTTGTCACTGGCAATCACGCCCATGCTCTCATGATCGCCCCAGGTAATAGTGCCCGCGTTGATCACATCATTGGCGAAGTAGATGCTGGAGTAGGAATTCACGTTGTCGATGGTCAGGGTGGCGCCCTCGGCAACGCTCAGGCCGGTGTAGGCGGTGTCGGCAGCGGTGTCGTCATTATCGGAGAGTTTCACCGCGCTCATCTCGGCACCGTCACCGTAGTAGGGGATGCCCGCCACGGCCAGACCACCGTAGCCGTCGGCCACGCGCAGCTCGGTCATGGCGGTGTCGGTGTAGAGTCTGCCGTCCATAATGGGTGCATCGTCGGCAGTCGCATTACCATTGGTATCATTGTAAAGCACATCACCGACAAGATAATCACCGTATGCAGTGATGGTATCACTGACCACCTGCACCGCCTCGATGGTGGTGTCGGCATCCACGACCAGCGGGTCATCGCCAAGGCCGCTCAGCACCTCTTCGATCTCCGCCTGGGTCACACGCTCGAAACTGGCGTCAGCGCGTCCCTTGCGGCTGATGGTGAGACCCTCGTCACCTGCGACGCTGTACATCACCATTTCGCCGCCGTCGCCGCCATAGCCGGTGGCGCTGCTGCTGCCACCGCTCATGCTGATGGTCGAGCCCTTCTTGTTGTCGTCACTGCTGAAACAGCCGGTCAGCGAACCGCCAATCAGCACCGCGCTGACCGCGATGGCCAGCTTTTTACGCGTAAATGGGGATGTTTTCGTAGCCATAGGTTTCGATTCCTTATGATATTCCACGTTATGAGTTGCTTTTATCCATTACCGTCACAGTCTGAACGATCAATCGTGAGGATATCCTACCGCTACTGCGCGAAACAAGCACCGGCAGCATAAATCCGGACTGAGGTAACAGATGTAAATTTTTGTAATAAAAAGCAAACGAGCATTTGTTACATGATTGTAAAATCTTTCTTCCGCAGCAGATCTCTCCGGCAGGACAGCATACGAAACAAGCGTAGTCTAGAAGAACAGTCTTACAACAAAGAGGTGTACAAACACCTGACATCGAAATGGAGTGATCCCGGGTGCAGGTCAAACAACAACGACCGTCCCGGTCGCTATTTCCCTCATCGCGACAGTCCCAATGGACAAGGCTTCCGCGTCCTGCTCACGCCCCTCGCCTGCATCTGACCTCCATGGCCGGTGTTTTTGAGGCTACCGGTTTCCAGCACATGGATCTCATCACCGTCACCGCCGTAGGAGACTTCGACCTCCATCGAGGCGTTGCCGCCATCGGCATAGCTGGAGTAGATGTTGATCACCGTGCCGCCGCTGACATCGATATCGCCGCTGTTGGTCACGCTGGAGGAGTTATCCACAGCCACAGCAACACTCGGCATGCCGCTGCTGTACATGGATGCCGGAGCAGGTCCGGCATGAGGGGGCGGAAATGCGAAGTGACTTCAGCGCAGACCGAAGTGTTCCTCCTCAATGGCTCCGGTTCGGTGGACGGCCAGGCGGGCCTGCTCTACCGCCTTTTTCAGCTTCTGATGCTCGGCCACCGCCATACCGGAGTTGAAGTAGAGCTCCACTGCCCGCAGCACATGCTTGAGCTGCTCGTTCTGGTAGTTGATATTGAGTAGCGCCTTGGCGATGTGGTGGGGGTCCTCGCCGTGCTCACGCATCCGCGCCGCCTCGGCCAGAGCTTCTTGCAGTTCCTCTTCGGTGGGCATACCCATGGTTATTCTCCCCTTGCCGCCATGTTGTTATTGAATTTCCCAAGATAAGCACAAATTAGCCATAAGATACAACCGCCAACAGCCCGTAGAGTTTGCCGAGCCTGCGAGGCGAACCGCTTTCAGATGCTTCGATTGGCGAGGGCTGGAGTCCACCTCTTGAGGTGGCCTTCGCTTGGCTATCGAGTTGAGAGCTCAAGAGCTTTGCTCCAATACAGGGCTTCGGTCAGGCTACATAGCAAAACCACATGGCAAGCTCGGCGCGTTAGCGTGACACTTTCAACTTTCAACTTTCAACTTTCAACTTTGAACTTTGAACTTTGAACTTTGAACTTTGAACCTTAAACCGCCTGAAGTGCCATAATGGCGATCATAGGGCGAAACTGAACTGAAAAACTGGAAACATGCACCGAAAACAGACCGAAGCCCCCATCGAAAACCGCAACGACTGGCAGACCATCCGATCCTTGCTGCCCTATCTGTGGAACTACCGCGGCCGCGCGGGGCTGGCGCTGGCCTTTCTGGTGCTCTCCAAGTTCGCCATCGTCGGTGTACCGCTGGCGCTGAAGGAGATCGTCGACGCCCTGGACACCCCGCAGGGCAAGAGCGTGGCCCTGCCCATCGCCCTGCTGGTAGGTTACGGTCTGCTGCGCCTGGCCGGCTCCGCCTTCAATGAGCTGCGCGACATCGTTTTCGCCAGGGTGCGCCACGGCACCATGCGCGAACTGTCGATGAAGGCTCTCGACCACCTGCACCGTCTCTCCCTGCGCTACCATCTGGAGCGCAAGACCGGGGCGCTCTCCCGCGACATGGAACGCGGCACCCGCAGCGCCTCATCCCTGCTCAACTACATGGTCTTCTCCATCCTGCCCACGGCAGTGGAGCTCTCACTGGTCGCCGGGATCCTGCTGACCCAGTACAGCGTCTGGTTCGCCCTTATCACGGTGGTCACGGTGGTGATCTACGTCACCCTTACCTTCTTCATCACCAACTGGCGCATGAAATACCGCCACCGCATGAACGCCAAAGACTCCGAGGCCAACTCCCAGGCCATCGATTCGCTGATCAACTACGAGACGGTCAAGTACTTCAACAACGAGAAGTTCGAACACCAGCGCTACGGCGAGACCCTCGGCGAATGGCAAGAGGCGGCGGTAATGAGCCAAACCTCGATGTCGGGGCTGAACATCACCCAGGGGGCGATCATCGCCGTGGGGGTCACCCTCATCATGATCCTGGCCGCGCAGGAGGTGATCGCCGGCACCATGAGCCTGGGCGATCTGGTACTGGTCAACGCCTTCATGCTGCAGGTGTTCATTCCACTCAACTTCCTCGGCGTGGTCTACAGCCAGGTCAAACACGCCCTCTCCGACATGCAGCGCATGTTCAGCCTGCTGCATGAGGAGCCGGAGATCGAAGACAAACCCGGCGCCAGGCCGCTGGAGGTGGGCGACGGCAGCGTGCGCTTCGAGCACGTGCGCTTCCACTACCAGCCGGAGCGGGCGATCCTGGAGGATGTGGACTTTACCATCCCGCCCGGACAGAAGGTGGCGGTGGTGGGCCACAGCGGTGCCGGAAAATCGACGTTGGCGCGCCTGCTGTTCCGCTTCTATGACGTCAGCGGCGGGCGGGTAGTGATCAACGGCCAGGACGTGCGCGATGTCACCCAGGAGAGCCTGCGCGCAGCCATCGGCATCGTGCCGCAGGACACCGTGCTGTTCAACGACACCATCGAATACAACATCGCCTACGGCCGCTGCGGTGCCAGCCACGGGGAGATCGTCGAGGCGGCGCGCACCGCCAACATCCACGACTTCATCGTATCGCTGCCCGAGGGCTATCAAACCGTCGTCGGCGAGCGCGGCCTCAAGCTCTCCGGCGGCGAGAAGCAGCGCATCGCCATCGCCCGAGCGGTGTTGAAGAATCCGAAGATCCTGGTCTTCGACGAAGCCACCTCCTCCCTCGATTCCCACTCCGAGCGGGTGATCCTTGAGGCCCTGCGCCACATCGCCAGCGACCACACCACTCTGGTGGTCGCCCACCGCCTCTCCACCATCATCGACGCCGACCGGATCCTGGTGATGGATCAGGGCCGCATCATCGAACACGGCAACCACCACCAACTACTGGAACAGAACGGCCACTACGCCCAGATGTGGGCGCTGCAGCAGGAGCAACAGGCCGAAGAGGCCAAGCTGGTAGTAACGCCGGGGTGACACCAGGCCGTAGAAGGATAGGCAAAGGAGCGCAGCGAGATGCCCACCAAACGTTGAATAATGGGCACGTAAGCTTCGCCCGCATGGATGCGGGTGAGAGGCGTGAGAAAGACGCGGAAGTCTTGTCTATCCTGTTCTGTCTCCGGGCTTATTGCGGCTCGCCCCCCAATCGGGTTAAATGGTGGTAAATTTATCCACGCTCGGCATCGGATGGGGGCGTTGGGCCACGCTACCGTGAAGGAACACCGATGAAATACCTGTTACCGATCCTCATCCCACTCCTGCTGCTGAGTGCCTGCCTCTCCCCGGGAACCTCAACACAGGGCGACCCGATTTCTGTCTGGTCACTGCAGCTTGAACTCTCGGGCGGCATTGCGGGCATCCATCGCAGCCTCCAGCTAGACCATAGCGGCCGACTCATGGCTATCGACCACCGGAACGGACGCGAGGTAACTCGCACACTGGATAATGCGCAAATGGCCAGGGTGGAAGCCCTGCTGCAAGCGCTGCCGTATAGCCCTGTACAGAGCAGCGACGACAAGCGTTCCCTCCCCGGCGAACGTTGCGCCGACTGCATCGTATCCCTGCTGCAGCTTACTATGGATGGCGTGCAACACCAGAACATCCACCAAACACCCTCTGCCACCAGCCCCTACGAGGCCTTGCGCAAACACCTTGCAGGCCTGCTGCAGCAGGCCCTGGCGCAGGCAGATTAATAGACAGACGACGTCAACCATCCCAAACAAGGAGTTACCCCGATGGGCTCGATCGTAAAACACCGCTGCAAACCCCTGACCGTGGCCATCACTTTGATGCTGGCCAGTGCCTCCTTGCCATCGCTGGCCACAGCTGCCGATCCCGAGCAACAGCTGCTCAAGCAGGGCGCCCGCATCGCCATGAACCCCGCAACCAATCGTCCCATTTTCATCGGTAGTACGGTCGGCAAGCCGCTCACCCTTTCGGGCATAAGCGCCAATAGTAAACCGGACAGCGCCGCCATGAGCGCACTACAGGCCTACGCACCGCTATTCGGCCTGCGCGACCCCGCTGCGGAGCTGCGGCTGCTGCGCCAGTTCAAGCACGAAGACGGTCGCGCCACCCTGCGCTATCGCCAGACCTACCAGGGGCTGCCGGTGATTGGCGGCGAACTGGTGGTCAACCTCAACAAGGATAACGCCCTGCTCTCGCTCAACGGCGAGGCCGCCCAGTCACTCAAACTGGCTATCGACCCGGCCATCACCGCCGGCGCCGCGCGCGACACTGCGCTGGCCGCCGTCGCCAAGTGGCATGGGCTTGCCCAGCGCGACCTGCAGGCCGGCGAACCCGAACTCTCCATCCTGGACCCAAAACTGCTGCGCCCGGGCATCGAGCCTGCCAGCCTGGTCTGGAGCCTGGAGGTCAAAAGCCGCGACAGTGAACCTGTGCGGGAACTGGTGCTGGTCGATGCCCAGCGGGGTCACATCAGCCTTCACTTCAACCAAATTCACGCCGCGATGGATCGCAAGACCTATACCGCAGGCGGTACCGCAGACCTTCCTGGCACTCTGGTTTGCGACGAAAGCGACCCGACCTGCTCGGCCGGTAGCGCCGATGCCAAGGCGGCCCACCAGTTCGCCAAAGATACCTACGACTTCTACACCGACACCCACGGCCGCGACGGCATCGACGATGCCGGCAGCCCCATCATCTCCACCGTCCACTGGGACGACGGCGGCACTTGCCCCAACGCCTTCTGGGACGGCAGCCAGATGGTCTACTGCGACGGCCTGGTGGTGGATGATATAGTGGCCCACGAGCTGACCCACGGTGTCACGCAAAACACCTCCAACCTCTTCTACTACTACCAGTCCGGCGCCATCAACGAGTCGCTCTCCGATGTGTGGGGGGAGTTTGTCGACCTCAGTAACACCGGCGGCAATGATGACATCAGCGTGCGCTGGGAGATGGGCGAGGACGCCGACGTCATTGGTGGCTCTATACGTGACATGGCCAATCCGCCCACATTCAACGACCCGGACAAAATGTCCAGCACCCTCTACTGGACCAGCGCCGGAGACAACGGCGGTGTCCACATCAACAGCGGCATCAACAACAAGGCGGTCTACCTGATGGTGGACGGCGACAGTTTCAACGGCCAGAGCGTCACCGGCATCGGCATCGACAAGGTGGCCCAGGTCTACTACGAGGTGCAGACCAATCTCCTCACCTCAGGTTCTGACTATTTCGACCTCTACCACGCACTCGACCAGGGCTGCCAGAACCTCATCGGCAGCAACGGCATCACCAGCGGCGACTGTGGCCAGGTGATGGCGGCCGCCGAGGCGGTGGAGATGCACCTGGAGCCCGAAACTGACTTCAACCCAGATGCGGAACTCTGTCCCGCAGGCACAACCGCTACCGGTGAGGTTTTTCACGACGATTTCGAAAATGGGCTGGCCAACTGGACCCTCACTGGCTCCCCCGGTTGGACCGGCGTCTACGCCAGCTATGGGGTCTCCTATGCCAGCTCCGGCATCGAGTCGCTCTACGGTGAAAACGCCGGGACTACCAGCGACCAGCAGGCAGCCTTCACCATTACGGTACCTACTACACAACCTTACCTCCACTTCCACCATGCCTTCGATTTCGAAGCCCCCAACTGGGACGGTGGGGTGCTGGAATACAGCGCCGACGGCAGCAACTGGATCGATGCCGGTGTGCTTATCGACGAGGGGCAGCACTACAATGGCACACTGACCACCTCAAGCGGGAATCCACTGGAAGGCCGTAGCGCCTTTGTCGCCACCAGCCACGGCTACGTCTCTACCCGTGTTGACCTCAGCAGCCTGGCCGGGCAAAACGTCCAGTTCCGCTGGCGTGTTGGTACCGACAGTCTGGTGTCTGCTCTGGGCTGGTTCCTGGACGACGTGCGAGTCTACAGCTGTGTTACCTCCAACGGCCTGCTCGGCTTCAGTACAAGTGCCTACAGTGCCAATGAGGGAGACGGCAGTGTCACGATCAAGGTCAGTCGCGATGTGGGCAGCACGGGTGCAGTCAGCATCGACTACGCCGTCAGCAGCGGCAGTGCAACCGCCGGAGAGGACTACACACTCACCGCCGGCACCCTCAACTGGGCCGACGGTGACATGGCTGACAAAAGCATTAGCGTTACTCTTGCCAACGATGGAATCTATGAAGACAACGAAACCGTATCGCTGACACTCTCCAACCCCACCGGCGGCGCCGGGATCAGCACAGTCACCACCACGCTGACCATCATCGATGATGATCCAGCCCCGGAGTTGAGCTTCACCGCTGCATCCAGCCAGGCTGATGAGGGTGATGGCAGTGCGACCATCAGTGTCGTTCGCAGCACCAACAGCAACGGCGCCGTCTCCATCAACTACACCGTTAATGGCGGCACTGCACAATCCGGCAACGACTATAATCTCAGCCCCGGCACACTCAGCTGGGCCGATGGCGACAGCGCCAGCAAGAGCATCACCATCACCCTCATCGATGACGATATTGATGAGAAAGACGAGACCGTCATTCTTGCCCTCTCCGGCGCTAATGGCGCCATCATCGGCGACAACGCCATGACTACCCTGACCATCGTGGACAACGATAGCAGTGGCGGCGGAGGGGGGGGAGCCCTCGGTCTGCCCCTGCTGATACTGCTCGGCCTGCTGCGCATGGCCCGGCTACCAGGCCGACTCAAAGCCTGAACGACTGCCGACGACATAGCTGTTTTTCGACAAACCAGAGCACAAGCCAGACCGCCATCCGCGCAGTCTGGTTTTTTCTCGTTGGGCCTGACTCACACAAACCACACCGCTCATGCCGGTGTGTTGCAGCTACCCGAAAACGGTTATGTCTAAAAATTTCGAGTTTGACTTGGAACCTGGAACCTGGAACCTGGAACGTAACTACTCGCCCCTGTTTGCATTTCTCATGGCGTGCACGATACACCCTATGCCCCTACCCAATACTCTCGCCAAGCCGCAAAGCTCGCCAAGAAAGGGCTTGTTTCTCTTTGCGCGCTTGGCGG
>JAPHTQ010000009.1 GCA_026196275.1 Gammaproteobacteria bacterium | reverse complement strand
CGGCTCTGCCGCCCCGCTATTGAGCAGACCGCCCTGCTGCAGAAGATGGTGCAGGCGTCGGGCCACCGCCTCGCCGGTGTCGATCACCCTCACCCCGGGGCCGCTCAGGCGCTCGATCAGCGGCCGCAGGAAAGGGTAGTGGGTGCAGCCCAGAACCACGGTATCGGCACCCACCTCCAGCACTGGCGCCAGGTACTGCTGCAGCAGGCGAGTCGTCTCCGGGGTATCCAGGGCCTGGCGCTCTACCTGTTCGACCAGCCCCGGACAGGCGCGAACGATCACCTGGCGTTCACCGGCAAAGCGCTGCACCAGCTCCGTCATCCGGCTGCTGCCGGCCATGCCGGCGGTGGCAAGGATCCCCACCACACCGCTGCGGCTGCCCTGCACCGCTGGTTTGACCCCCGGCTCCATCCCCACCACCGGCATGGCATAGCGCTCACGCAGCGACTCCACCGCCGCGGCAGTGGCAGTGTTGCAGGCGACCACCAGCGCCTTGGCACCCAGTTCCACCAGTGCCGCGGCAACCGTATTGACCCGCTGCCGAACAAAGGCCGGTGTCTTGTCACCGTAGGGGAGATGGGCGCTGTCGGCGGCGTAAAGCAGTGACTCGTGCGGCAGCAGGGCCTTGATCTGCTGCAGCACCGACAGACCGCCGGCACCGGAGTCCATGATGCCAATAGGCGAACCTGGCATGAGTTCGGCGTCGATGCTCATGGCTGCTGTTCGTGGCACATCCGGTCGAACAGCTCACCGGCGGCGGGGTTCTCCATCAGTTCCCGGGAGATCAGGTAGGCCGCAGCACTCCATACCTGATTGAAATTGGCGCGGCGTCCGATCAGGCTGCCCAGTCGGCCATCATAGTACTCGGGCCAGTGGTCCCTGGTCAGCCGCTTACCCATGTCAAAGAAGGCGTGTTCTGCCAGGTCCATGCGGCCGGTACGCCGCGCCGCACCGATGAAAGGCCATAACAGCACGGGCCAGTTGCCACCATTGTGGTAGGACCAGGGGGCGTTCTTCGGGTCGCTGCCGGTCATGAACTGCCACTCCTTGTCCTCCACCGCCGGATAGAGGATTTTCAGTGGCATCTCTCCCACCAACTGATCCCAGCGGTGGTGGTAGAGGCGCATGATCGCCTGCGCCTCATCTTCGCTGGCCAGCCCCATCAGGATCGCCAGCAGGTTGCCCATGGCAAAAAAGCGAAAATCGACCCGGCTCGGCCCGACGTTGCCCACCAGGTAGCCGGTGCCGGGCTTAAGCCAGCCGTCGGTCCAGTCGGGGATACTCTCGGGATAGACATTGAGCACATTGCGCGCGTCGGGGCCGAACTCCTCGGAGTGGTAACGGTGGATCTCATTGAGTCGGTCACGCCCCATCCAGTAGTAGATGCGCACATAGGAGCGCAGGGCGCTGCTGCGGATCGCAATGGTGCGGCGGATGGCCGCGTGCTCCTCGCACTCCTCCAGCAGTTCCAGCGCGGTGTTGAGCATACCGAAGTAGAGCGCCTGGATCTCCAGCGGATGGCCGTAGACCCCCATGCGCCGGTCAATCATGAATGAGCCATCGGGCACCAGCATGGTCGGTGCCGCCTCGAAGCTCTCCTTGAGGTAGAGCTCAAGGGTCTGGCGCATGCACTCCTGGATCGTCCGTTCGCGGGCAAAGGCTGTATCACCGCTGATGCGCACATAGGCGCGAAGCAGGAACATCCACCACATCGCCGAATCGACCGGTGCGACCCGGCCGATGGCCATCTCACCGAAATCGGCCTGCAACCGCTCCTCGCCGTTTTCACTGACCACGCGAAAACTCGCCGGCATCAGACCGATGGCGCGCTGATGACCCGGCATCACCGATTGCTGGCCACGCAGACTCATCACCGTATTGAGGAAGTTACGCACAATCGCATACTCCCCTCGCATCAGGAACACCATCGCCGAGGGAACGAAGTCGCGCACGAAGCACTCCTCGTAATTGGGCGCCGCCGGCTTGGGATCGCAGGCCGCAGCGGTGCCCACCGGTTCACCCCGGTAGGTGATGATCGACTTCTCCAGCAGCTCTGTCGCGGAATAAACGGGCATGGAAGGATGATAACAGTGTTACCAGGGCGTGGCAGCAGGGGCAGAGAAAGAAAATTCCGCATCTGCCAGTCTCAATAGTACCGGTTTCATGCTGTGGAAACCGACGCTTCACACTCCTGACATCTACAGCGCCTACTCTCAGCCGTGGATCCCGGCGGCCCTGCCGACACCTTCAGCCACCGTTTGATAAAACGAGGAGTGGATTATGTGGAAATTCGAGATCGTCTCTCTGGAGAAGGCCAATCCCCCGTCCAGCGGCCACAAGGGCCACTGGTATCGCTACACCATCGCCAATCGCATTACCGAGATCAGCGGAATGCGTTGCGGCTCAAAGGCAGAGGTGATGAGCTTCGTCAGCGCCTCGATCCAGCGGCTGAACAACCGCCACCGCGCCGCCGCCTTTAGCAGGCGCTAGCTCAGACCCCTTCGGAGATCAGCTTGATAAACTTTGGATTATTCCTTAGTTTCTCAAAACTGCTGTCATCGGCCGCGTTGTCGCGGAATGCCGGGGAGATCTCGATGGCCCGATTGAGATCACCCAGCGCCTCATCCAGTGCCCCCACCTCAGCGTAGGCGCAGGCGCGCTGATAATAGGCGTGACCATTATCCGGATCGATTGCCAGGGCACGGTTACACAGGCTGCGTGCCCAGCTGGTCTCGCCCAGCACCAGCGCCTCGTCCGCCTTGTAGGTCAGCGCCTCGGTATCATCGGGTTTGATCGCCAGGATCTGATCGTAGATGGCGATCTTGTTCTCCGGCTGGGTCTCCTGAGTGGCCTTCAGCCAGAGCGAGTGGATCTCGTTGGTGATGGAGAGCTGGTGCTGGGTCGCGCGGATATTCTCCGACTTCTGGTGCAACTCATCCTCGATATGCCTCAGCCGCTCCTCGAAGGTCTCGGAGATCCGCGCCACCTCCTGCCGTGCCAGCTGCTCCACCTTGTCCTTCACCTCGCGCATCGAGTTCCAGCCCAGGATCACCAGCAGGGCCGAGACCGCAGCGATAACGTAGAAGAAATAGGTAATGGTGTCCACCGCATAGGTCATGCTGCGGTCGGCCACCGAGAGTTCGCGATCGGTCACCGTCTTGATCATGGTCGCCCGTTGATCGGCCAGCTCCTGGCGCAGGTTCTTCAGTTCATCCAGCACATAACGCTCGACGAACGGATTGTAGAGCGGCTCTTCCAGCCCTTCGATCTTCTCCGCCGACCTGGCATCCATTTGCCCCTGTTGCTCCGTCTCCTGCGCAAAGAGCAACGAAGAGAAGAAGAGGGCCAACAACAGTAGAAGAAGAGATCGCAGTGTTTTCATTCCAGTTCTCACAGGTTTCCGCAGGCAAAGGGCATCAATCCGGCAACATGATACCAGTTCGACTGGCAGAATGATGGGGAGTTACCACGCATTTTGACAACCCCGCAGAGCACCACCGCGCTGCCCTCAGCCGACGGGATGGACACGACATTCACTTGCTCTTTCCGTTTTCGGGTACGCCAAGTATCAGCCGGCAGACGCTGCTGTATAATGGCTGACTTTACCCACGGAGCGGCAACAACCAGCATGAGCTACAGCGATGTCATCATCATCGGCGCCGGCGCTGCCGGGCTGATGTGTGCCGCCGAGGCAGGCAAACGCGGCCGCAGCGTACTGGTACTGGACCAGTCAACCAAGGCGGGCAACAAGATCCGCATGTCCGGCGGCGGGCGCTGCAATTTCACCAACTACGACGTCGGCCCCGAGTACTATCTCAGCCACAATCCGCACTTCGTGAAATCGTCCCTCTCACGTTTCACCCAGTGGGACTTCATTAGCCTGGTCGAGCGCTACCATATCCCCTGGCACGAGCGCGATCACGGCCAACTCTTCTGCAACGATACGGCGAAGGATATCCTCGACATGCTGCTGGCCGAGTGCCGCGAGAGCGGTGTCATCCTGCAGCTCAAGACCACAATCGAGAGTGTCGAGCGCAATGAAGACAGTTACACGCTGCACACCTCACGTGGCGACTACCGCTGCGACTCGCTGGTGATCGCCACAGGCGGCCTCTCCATTCCCAGCATGGGTTCCAGCCCCTTCGGCTACCGTATCGCCGAGCAGTTCGGCATCCGGATCTGGCCACCCTCGGCCGGGCTGGTGCCCTTCACCCTGCAACCCGAAGACAAGGAGCGCCTCGCGCCGCTCTCCGGCATCGCGGTAGATGCCGTGGTGGAGATCGCAGGGCAGAGCTTTCACGAGAATGTGCTGTTTACCCATCGCGGCCTCAGCGGTCCGGCAATCCTGCAGGCCTCCAACTACTGGCACCCTGGCCAACCGTTAACCATCGACTGGCTCCCCGGCAAGGAGGTGGAGCAGCTGCTGGAGACGGCACGGCAAAAGCACCCGAAACAACAACTGAAGACCCTGCTCGGTCGCCTGCTACCGGCACGCCTGGTGGCGGTGCTGCTGCCCGCAAAGATGCTCGAAACACCACTGGCCCAGCTCGGCAAGGGGCAGCTGCAGAGCCTCATCCGGCAATTACATCACTGGCAGCTCACCCCGGGAGGAACAGAGGGTTACCGCACAGCGGAGATCACCCGCGGCGGGGTCGACTGTAACGCGGTCTCCTCCAAGACGATGGAGGCCAAAACTGTGCCCGGCCTCTACTTCATCGGTGAGGTGCTTGATGTCACCGGTTGGCTCGGCGGCTACAACTTCCAGTGGGCCTGGTCCTCGGGGTGGTGTGCGGGGCAGTATGTTTAGATAAAAGCCAAGCTCATTCTCATTCGAGCTTTCAGAAAAGCGTCAAACCGGAATCTTATTTAGTTGGCTTTCGGCCAGGTGCGGACATTCTGTTTAATTGGTAACTGCGACCGCTATTCCCCACAGAGGAGACATTAGCTACGTCTTTACCCAAATACCTAATTGAGTATACTGGAGAATAACGTAAATCGGGGTCTCGGTTTACTGAATTTTATAATGAGACAGGGATTTGTCTAATGCCCACCGAAACAATCATTTACATCTCCGCATTAGAATCCCGTTATATTGATATACGGACCCGTAGGTGTCCGCATAGGCACTGTTAGACTTACAAGGTAATTCATGAAAGACATCGAACTCCCAATCACACAAACATTTTCTTTAACTATTGATACTCATAATATTGATATGAGTGACGCTGCGGAGATGGAAAATGGCGAGATAATGGTGCCATTGGGAGATGTGGTAAATGAAAGCATTTCTGCTACCACTGAAAAAGCTAGAAGCAATGGAGGAAAGGTACTTTACGCTACAACATCAATAGAACAACAACTTGAAGGCTTGCTGCTCAGGTACTTTATGGGGCCCTTTATCCGTCATGAGCAGCGAAGGGTATTATTTGAACGTGAGATTCTTCAATCGTCGGCCCTATCCTATAGCTCAAAAAAGGAGTTGGTCTCAAAAATTGTGAATGAGCATAACCTCCTGCATGGTAAGAAAAAGAATACGCGAATTCAACTCGCTAGTGCAACGGATGGGTTAATCCCGAAAAATACCTGATTGGGTGTTTTAATGCCAAGGCATTTTCGGGGACGGTTATTCAGTTTATCCATCACTCGGGTAACTTCATTCTGAGTGATAGTTGAAAAGTCCCGATGTTTCGGGAAGTACTGACGAATGAGGCCGTTGGTGTTCTCGTTCAGGCCTCGCTCCCATGAGGCATAAGGATGGGCAAAGAAGAACTTGGCATCCAGAGCTTTTGCGATTGTCTCGTGACCTGCGAATTCCCTGCCGTTATCGGAGGTCAGCGTGTGTACACGGTGAGCAATAGGCTTAAGCAGCCTGAGGATGGCGCTGGTAACGCTGGCAGCGGTCTTTCGTTCCACCTTGTGGATGAGATTTTCGCTCGGTGAGTGAGACGATAGCCTGTTTGTGGCCCTTGCCGATAATGGTGTCGAGTTCCCAGTCGCCAAACCGTAAGCGGGCATCGACCACAGCAGGTCGCTCATCGATGCTGACACGGTTTACGAGCTGTCCACGGCGACTATAGCTGCCGTAGCGCTTACGACGCTGCTTCTGACAGCGCAGATGGCGGTAGAGGTCGCCGCCTCGGGATTTGTCCTGGAGGACGTACTGGTAAATCCACTCATGGGAGATGTGAATAGCTTTCTCGTCTGCTAGCCACAAGCTAACTTGCTCAGGGCTCCAGTCCTCGCGCAGCAGGCGCTCTGCTAACGCCCAATGCTCGGGAGTGATGCGGAGGCTGCCACTGTCATGACGGCGCTTCACAGACAGCCGCTGGGCCTGCTTGGGGCGATAGCCACGCAGACCACTGTTGCGACGAAGCTCACGGCTAATGGTGGACTTGTCGCGCCCAATGATCTGGGCTATCTCAGATTGATTGTGACCGGCTTTCATCAAGGCGTAGATCTGGTATCGTTCTTCCTGGGTAAGCTGTGTGTACATGGTGCTCCTCAAACTTTGGTCGGTGAGAGAAGCTACCTATGCTACCGCAGCTTGCCCTCTAACCAACTCTGTTGAGTTGCACTTGGAAATTGAATTCACGATAAATTACAAAGTTCATTAAAGAAGATAATGGAGTGGCGCAACGCATTCGCCCACGGCAAAGTGCAGCATGACAGTATGCAGGGTTGCTTTATCAAATATTACTCAGGTGGTAGCAAACAACTAAAGTTAACCGATGAGTTCTGGTCAGATCTTGAGGGTGTTTTCAAAGAATGTTCTGAACTTATTAAAGAAGCCGAAGTAAAGATTGAAAGTGTCGAGATTGACAAATAGCTCAAGTCGTTCGCTCTCGCTCACTGGGACGCTGTTCAAAATAGTGGTTTATAACCACAAGCCCTAAAGGAGGGATTCAAAATGGCTGTTAAGCACACACCAACTGGAGTTGTTCATAGTGGAGTAAAAGGCGGTAAGACAGGGTGCGGGACGGACACAAATGACCACCTAAACCATTGGGTTACAACGTCAGAGAGGATCACCTGCGATAAGAATGGCTGTAAAAATTAAACAGCTAAAGCAATAATCACCACTCATTAAGCGAAAAAACAAGTGGTATCGTTGCATTAAGAAAGAGGTCGGTGACAACTGCGAATTAGAATGATTGTCACTTGTCGCCGATCCCTTTAATTTATCTATTAATGCATGACGTAAAACTAGGTCGCATTAATTGAACCGTTAGGCGTATAAGTGAGGACAATAGGATTAATGACACTCATAGCAGCATGGGTCAGGCATCAGGGAAAAACCAAGGAACTGTACGTAGCAGGTGATTCACGATTGAGTGGCGGTCAAAATTGGGATATTGGCACAAAAATTTTGGATCTAGGTCGCGGCGATGTCGTCATTGCATTCGCTGGACTAACTGAAGAAGCATACCCATTAATGCTACAATTGCAATCTGCCGTAAAAATGCATCCAAAGATAAAATCAAGGGCATATGACCTTGTTGATTTAAAAGGATATGTAGTAAGAATATTCAATGCTATGTGGAAGAGTATTGATAATTTACCTGTGGGGCAGGAAAAACCTGACCCTGCAACTGTCAGATTTATGCTTTGCGGATACTCGTGGAGATTTCAGGAATTTAAAATATGGACTCTATATTTTGAATCTGAGGCTGATGAATTTCGACTACGACAAACATCAAGGCACCGAAAAAAAGGTGGCGGAAATAAATATTTCGCATTTATAGGTGACGAGGTTGCTAAAGCAACAAATAGTGTTTATACCAAACTAAAGGAGAGAAATAGAGTTAAAGTACCAGGAATGGAAATGGAGCCGTTTGAGACATTAGTTGAATTTATCAGAAACAAGGACATACATTCTATTGGAGGAGCCCCACAAGTATGGAAGGTGTACACGCACCTAAACACAATGCCGCTCAATGTGTACTGGCCTTCGAGTGAGCATGGCCTACTTTCGTTTGGAGGGAGAACACTACTACCTTATGAAAGAAACAGTTACTTGGCTCTTGACCCAGATTCGCTTGAGGTTAACGAGCCAATTTGGCCTGACCCACATTTACCATGCTAACCGTCCAACGAAGGCGCTTCACCAGATTTAGGGTAACGTTGCAGATCTCGACGTTTCGAGTTTGGTAGCTAGCTGACTAATGCACACCCTCCAACACTAAGTAAAAGAGAAAAATATGACATCCGACTACAACGAAGGACTAGAAGAAATAGAGAGCGAAGAGCTCGATTTAGAATCTACCCCTTCCACCTATGAAGTAATCACTTATCCTGCAGACTTCACTTTAGAAGGTCTAGTTTCAAAGTTTAGAAAAGGCTCAATGACTATCCCAGGATTTCAGCGAAACTTTGTATGGACCATAAAACAAGCTAGTCGCCTCATTGAGTCGTTCCTGCTTGGCTTGCCTGTCCCAGCAATATTCTTGTTTACTGACGAGGTAAACAATGAACAACTTGTAATTGACGGACAACAACGACTGATGTCGGTCGTGTATTTCTTTGATGGGTATTTTGGTGAACCAGATCAAAAAGGACGAAGAAAGGTCTTCAGGCTTACAGGATTAAATGAAAAAAGCCCATATTACAACAAGACATACGCCGAGCTAGAAGAATCAGATCAGGCCGCATTCAATAAGCTAAATGATAGCGTTCTTCGTGCATTTGTTGTCAAACAACTAACCCCAAATGGAAACACTAGCGTCTACCACATTTTTGAGCGACTAAATACTGGCGGGACACAATTAGTTGGCCAAGAGATAAGGAATTGCGTCTATCACGGTGAATTCAACAATCTGTTGTGTACACTAAATCAATACGACAACTGGAGAAAAATATTTGGCAGCGACATCCCTCATAAGCGTCAGAAGGATGTTGAATTGATCCTTAGATTCTTTTCGTTTTTTGAGAATGGTCATAATTATGAGCGACCCATAAAAGACTTTATGTCTAACTACATGCGGGAAAATCAACATATCAGCCTCAAAAAAGCCGAAAAATTTGACAATTTATTCAAAACAACTTGCGACAATATTGTAGAGCATCTCGGCGACAAACCATTCCACATATGGTCAGGATTAAACGTAGCTGTATTTGATTCGACCTTTACAGTGTTGGCCTTGAACGGATTCCCAGAAGACCTAAATCAAAGATTCTCTAACCTAAAGAGCGACCAAGATTTCATCAAGGGTGTACGTGGAGCCACGGCCGACGAGTCTATTGTAGAGCTAAGAATGAGCCTTGCGAAACAGTATTTGGTGCAATGAATATTTATCAACGGATAGATAACGCAATAGAAATATGCAAGCAGCACGTTCAGTCGCTGGATCCGACCAACATTCGAGACAAAGAACTTGAAACATACATAGTTGCCGGATTGGTTGTCTTAATAGTCGCGGAGTATGAGGATTATTTAGAGTCAGTATTTTTTAGGAGAGCAGACATATGTGGCGATGCACATGCCGCCAACTATATAAAGAAAACTCTTTCCCAAAAATTTAGGAGCCCGGACCTATCCAAGATAAGCGAAACTCTTAACCGTTTTGACGGAACATACAAGGTATCGTTTATGGACAATATCGAGAATTCTCCAGAGCACGCAGCTTGGGACTCACTTATGAAGGCTCGGCATGCAGTCGTTCATAAGAAAGGAAGTCTCAACCTCACCTTCCATGAGCTCTGTCAAAAATACCCATTAACACGAACAGTAATCGCTAACGTTGAAGCCGTGTTAGGCATCACCAGTTAACAACAAATGATCCAACAAAGAAGATGTAACAAGCGGCAATTCCGGGGACAGTATCTGAGGGATCCCCACGAATTTACCAGCCGTCGCCATGTTTCAGGATGCATTCATGAAGACTGCGCACAATTGGTCTGAGCTCACTTAGGGTGAATTCAAATCGCCTATCGCTGGCCACTCTCAACCCCAGATAAATAGCAGACCACAGCAATGGGGCCAGAGTAAACAGCTCGCGATAATGCGGAGCATGGACGCTAGACATGTAGCCCTTCCTCGACTCGGTGTTTTCAGCGGCTGAGTGCCGGCGTTTTCAGTTCCTCTAGACCATACCCACTCAGCGTACTAACATGTAATACATATCACTACACCGAGGTGGGGTTCATGGGCATTACGAGTATTCGAATCACTGACGATATGGAAATTCCCCTGGAGGCTCTTTCGAAAAAGCTTGATAGGAGCAAGAACTACCTTATAAATCAAGCAATTAAGGAGTTTATCGCGAGGCAGTCTATGGAAGATTCGAGGTGGCAGGACACCCTCGAAGCGCTTGAATCCATAAAGGCGGGTAAATCCATTGATGAAGAGGATGTGAATGCCTGGCTGAATAGCTGGGGTAGCGCTGATCGTAAATCGCCACCGGAATCATGAGGGTAAGATACTCACCGGAGTCTATCGATGTCCTCCAAAGAGTGGTGGAATTTGTGGAGGTTAAAAGCCCTTTCGCAGCACGCCGAATAGCGATTGATCTACAAGAGGGCATCGATAAGCTAAAGCAATTTCCAGAAATTGGTCTACCCGTTTTGAAGGCGCCTAACCCGGAACAAATCCGCGATCTTTATATCAGCAACTATACGGTGCGTTACCTCATCGCCGATGAAGTGATCTACATATTGCGGGTTTGGCACAACAAAGAAAACGAAAGGAATTGATAGCCGCCACACTGAGCGCGTAGGTTGGGTTGAGGAACGAAACCCAACGCTCATCGCAATGGAAGGATAATGTTGGGCTTCGTCCCTCAGCCCAACCTACATCACGTACCTGAGTTTGATGGGCACGTCGCTCTCGCTCCTTTGCCCATCCTACGACTGGATGCGGCACTGAGCTTGCAATAAGTGGGGTCAGATGAAACTTTAATGCCCGCTCGCTGTTCACTAGCGGACGCCTTCCGAAGAGTGTCATGAAGTCCGCTTAGGTCGCATAGCAGCCCTCACCTTGATCCGATGCGGATAACTACAAGGTTTAGGCTGGACACAGCCAGGAACAGACTTCCTAGTTGTCAGGAGCAGGCATAAACGCTAAGCACGTCACTTCGAGCTACAGGACTGACCTAATTATCATTTTCTGAAGAGGATGATTTGTCCGGTCCACAAATACAGAGCGTCACAAGGCGCTTTTCTCATAAGAGGCCATAATCGTGCAAGCAGTTCATTAAGAGTCTGAATCATGCTGATGGCTTTTCTTCTTACATCCTCTTTTCTGGGCGCATTGACGCTTCTTGCTTGGCGGTGTCTTGATCACAGGGCTGATCACGATGCCATGGAAAGGCTTGTATCCATGCAGCCGCCAAGGCCTGCACGGTTCGATCCCACGATGCTTGACAATCTGCCCGATCCCGCACGGCGTTATTTTCTCTACGCGATTGAACCGGGCACACCTCTCTACACGGTGGCCAAAATCACTATGGCAGGACAGTTTGGTATGGGGAACAAGGCCAAACCCAAGTATCTCGACATGAGGGCGCTTCAGACCCTTGCCATGCCAGCAGGATTTGTGTGGAAAATGCGTGCACGGCAGGGCCTGATGAGTCTGTCCGGATCGGACAGCGATCGCTGGACACGGTTCTGGATGATGGGCTTGATACCTATCGCACGAATGGGCGGGGATCCGGATCATACGCGCTCGGCTTTTGGGCGCTATGTGGCCGAGGCCGTTTTCTGGACACCTGCAGCAGTTTTACCTGGCCCGGGTGTTGAGTGGAAGTCTGTGGGTAAGGATTGCGCCCGACTCACCGTAAGCTATCAAGGCCTTTCTCAGTCCGTCGATGTCACGGTGGCGCCGGATGGTCAGCCAATCAAGGTCTGTTTTGAGCGATGGAGTAATGCCAATGCTGAGAAACGACACCGGCTGCAACCGTTCGGGGGGTATCTCTCGGAGTTTAGGAAGTTTGCCGGATTCCGCTTGCCCACACACGTTGAAGCCGGCAACGGGTTCGGTACAGAACAGTACTTTCCGTTCTTTGTAGTGAATGTAACCGATATCGATTTTCCTCATGGCTGATCCGTGCACGCCGTCGGCAATCTCTTTGTCGCGCTCCTGCTGATCGGGCTGTGGCAAAAAAGGAAAGCTCCCGATATCGAGATCAAACCACACCCGTAAGGATTTCTGATATGCACCAACGTGACCTGGTCCCGTTCTTCTCGATGACCTTTGTGATCGCATGGGGCATTCTCGGGCTCTATATATTTGTTCCAGACAGGATGGTCCGGTTATTCGGAAATCTTACGGGTGAACATCCATTATTCCATCTTGCGGTCTATGCACCGGCCATCGCTGCGTTGACCCTGGTCCTCTATCGGCACGGTTTTGTCGGGGTGGGGCGTTTTCTTTCACGGCTGTTGCTGTGGCGGGCGACACGCTATTGGTATGCCCTGATATTAGTCATCATACCGTTGGTATTCTATGTATCGGCTTTGTTAAAAGAAAACGAATACGACAGTCTGTTTCCCTTCGCCTCGGTACAGGCCTACCTGCTGGCTCTACTTCTCATGGCGATCAAGGGACCCGTTGAGGAAATTGGTTGGCGTGGTTTGGCGCTTCCGCTGCTACAGCGTCGGATGACACCCATCTGGGCAGCACTGGTGCTAGGTGTTGTTTGGGCGCTCTGGCATTACCCGGCCTTCTTGCTCAGCGGCACACCGCAAAGCGCCTGGTCGGTGACGCCTTTCTTTTTGGGCACCATGGCCCTCAGCATCATTGTGACACCACTGTTTAACAGCTCACGCGGCAGTATTCTACTCCCCGCGTTGTTCCACCTACAGCTGATCAACCCCCTGTGGCCGGATGCGCAACCCTACGACACTTGGCTATTCGTAGTCGTCGCGATGCTTGTAGTGTGGTTTAACCGTGCTGCCATGTTTTCTCGTCATGCTGCTATAACAGAGGTGTTTCCGCGTAGAAGTGCAATTACCGATGAACGATAATATTTGGATGCTTGCGGCAAGTACCGTCAAGATTTTTTGTCGGGGCCTTGAGTGTGGCGCCTTCATCGAAGTGATGATTGGCTCTTGATGAGTCGGACAAAAAACAAGGCACAAGGAGGAAACATGAGGATCTTCGAATCAAGTACACCCAATGCAGAGCGGTTGAGATCGTTATTAAAATACGCCGTTCTCGCTCCTTCAAGCCACAATACGCAGCCATGGCGTTTCCAAATCAATAACAACACTGTATCGCTATACGCTGATAGAACTCGAGCGCTTCCCGCGAATGATCCGGATGACAGAGAGCTGACAATCAGTTGTGGTTGTGCGTTGATGAATTTGCGTGTCGCGGCAGCTCATGAGGGCCTTGATATGACCTGTGAGATTGTGCCGGATCATAATGATGAAGATTTGTTAGCTGTTGCTTCTTTTCATGAAACCGAGTCGCCATCTCTGGGCGAAACTGAACTTTTTCAGTCTATCGAGGCGCGCCGAACGTACCGTAAACGTTTCGCACCGCGAGAAGTCACTGATTCAATACTGCTGGCATTAATCGAGGCCGCTACTGAGGAGGGGGCCTGGCTTCAGGTGATTGAGTCGGAGAGCATTCGCCAGAGTATCGCCGCGATCGTTTCCGAAGGCGACCTGCTCCAATGGTCCAATCCGAGTTGGCGTCGCGAGCTGGCTGCCTGGATACATCCGCGCCATCGGGGTGATGGACTAACTGTGCCTGGAATTGTTGCTCCTATAGCGCACATCGTTGTTCGGACATTTGATCTGGGAAAAGGAGTCGGCGCGAAGGACAAACAACTTGTCGATGAGTCGTCGGTCATCGCTGTCCTTGGGACTGAAGGTGACAGCGTGATAGATTGGCTAGGGGCTGGTCAGGCACTTGAACGGATATTGCTCAAAGCTCAGGCTAACGGTCTACAGGCGTCGTTCTTGAATCAACCAATCCAGGTTGCCTCACTACGCCCCAAGCTTCAAAGCCTTCTTGGCCGGACTGGGTTTGCGCAAATCTTGCTCAGACTAGGTTTCCCAGCGGATCAACTGGATTCTGTTCCACGTAGAAGTCTCGACGAGATAGTTGATTAGCAGTTCCACTGCTCAGCTATTCTTCACGCCTTGAGACTTGGCCTGCTTTCCCTGCCACTCCTCCAATGAAATCAGGTACCCTATTGAGACCCGGCGTGTGTAACCCCATCTAATGCTCACCACGGAGTCGCAGAGTACACAGAGCACAGGCCCTTGCGAAGCAGCGGGGACTCGTCTTGATTTAACGATATCGCATCGCATTTCCAGCCTCTGTGTCCTCCGCGTCTCTGTGGTGAAAATCACTCAACAAAGGTTTTAATCCATCATGCGACTCTTTTTCCGCTACTTCTTCCGCACCCTCCGTGTCATCCTCGGTCCGTTCATGATGCTCAGCGAACGGCTCACCACCCCGAAGGGGATCGAGCGCGACCCCGAGACACAAAAAAAGATCGACGAGCAGAGCAAGGATTTGGCGCTCTACCAGTTCGCTACCTGCCCCTTCTGCATCAAGGTGCGCCGTGAGATGAAACGCCTCTCACTCAACATCGAACTGCGCGATGCGCAGAGGGACCCCGAGGCCCGCGCCGAGCTGGAGCAGGGCGGCGGTGAGATCAAGGTGCCCTGCCTGCGCATCACCAACGAGCACGGCTCACACTCCTGGCTGTATGAATCGGATGACATCATTGCCTACCTTCGCGAGCGGTTTGCCGGGTAGTAGGCAAGATGCCTCATACTAAACGGACGTGGCCGCTACCACGCAGCGAACAGGTTGTTCCAATGCCGATGTCAAGCAAACGAGTGTAACGATGAAACCCTGGACGCTGATCGACACCTCCGGGATCCCCGGCAAGGGTGGTGAGCTTCGCCTTTACCAGCGCGGCGGTGAGCACTCCATTGCTATCGCCGGGGAGGGTGAACTGATGAGCAGCCGCCTCTTCGGCTCCGAAGAGTCACTGGCACAGCTCGGCTGTGCCCCCATCGCCCGACGCAGCGGGGCGCGGGTACTGGTCGGCGGGCTGGGCATGGGCTATACCCTGGCGGCGGCGCTGCGCCAGCTCGGCGACGATGCCGAAGTGGTGGTGGCGGAGCTGGTGCCGGCGGTGGTGCGCTGGAACCGCGACTATATCGGCGCCTATGCCGGCCATCCGCTGGATGACCCGCGTGTCAGCGTGCGCGAGGGCGATATCGCCCGCATCATCAAACGTGAACACGGCAGCTTCGATGCCATTCTGCTCGATGTGGATAACGGTCCGGAGGGGCTGACCCAGCGCGAGAATGACTGGCTCTACGGCGACACCGGTTTGGCCGCGGCCTTTGATACCCTGCGCCCCGGCGGGGTGCTGGCGGTGTGGTCCGCCGGTCCTGACCATAGTTTTACCGAGCGCCTTCGCACCGTCGGCTTTGAGGTCGAAGTACACACGGTACGGGCCCACGCCGGGCGCAAGGGGGCACGTCACACCATCTGGACCGCCCTTCGCCAGGTGTAGCTCCGTCCGCCGACGGGATGAGGCACTGCGGCAGGCGATAGAAGTGATGCTATACTGACGGCTTTTCCAGCTTTTCTTCCCGTGGGTTGCTGCAACTGGGCCCCCAACGCCAGGAAATTCCTCTTCGGCTACGCCTTGCGCCTCTTTGTGGATGCGTCGCGCCTGACTGAACAGTTATTCTCAGGCCTGAAATAGGGCGTACCGACCATGCAAGAGTATCAGGTTAAATTCGAGACCCTGACCATCGGCAACTCTGACTTCTATATCCGTTCACTGCTGGATCGCCAGCAATACTATGACCCGGAAGGGGTGGCGGCACGCGCCAACATCCCGCCCTCCATGTGGCCGATCTTCGGCCTGGTGTGGCCCGCCGGCCTGTTTCTGGCACAGACCATGTGCCACTTTCCCTGCGACGATAAGCGGATCCTCGAAATCGGTTGCGGACTGGGGCTGGCCAGCCTGGCGCTGCACCGCGCCGGCGCCGATATCACCTCCACCGATCAGCACCCGCTGGCCGAGACCTTTCTCGAGGAAAATCTTGCGCTGAACGATCTCACCCCGATGCCTTTTCATATCGGTTCGTGGGAGGAGAGCGACCTAGAGCTGGAGAAATTTGATCTGATTATCGGCAGTGATCTGCTGTATGAGACAGCACACCCTGCACTACTGGCAGGGTTCATCGACCGCCACGCCAATGACGAGGTGGAGGTGATCATTGTCGACCCCGGCCGCGGCCATCACGGTAAGTTCAAGCGCGCGATGGAGCGACTCGGCTACAGGCTGGAGACGGAGTGGTCGGCGCAACAGGATATAAAAAGGACCCTGTCACGCGGACACCTGCTCAACTATCGCCGCGGCCTGCACTGATGAGCGGCCCGGCGAGCAACACCATCGACTGTAACAACTGTCGGGCCAGTTGCTGCCGCTTGCAGGTACTACTGTTCGGCGATAACGATGTACCGGAGTCAATGGTCGAGTGGAGCGACTGGGGCGGGCAGGTGATGCGCCGCGAGACCGATGGCTGGTGTACCGCCCTCGATCGCCATAGCATGCGCTGTACCATCTACGCCCAGCGACCACAGCTGTGCCGCGACTATGCCATGGGCGGCAGCGAGTGTCAGGATGAGTGGCAACCGAATGCCGACGCCCGATCAGTGCCTCGCTGATCACTCATGAGACCAGTGTACTGTTGCACGCTTGGCGATATACTCTGGGCAGCATCCATCTTAAGGGGAATCAGATATGAGCATGACAAAAGGTTTCGTCGTCGCGGCGCTGGCCCTCTCCGTGGCGGCCTGCTCCTGGGTCAAGTTGACTGAACAGGGAGAGGATGTGCGGGTATTTGAGCCCAGCCAGGTAGCCAACTGTGAGCGGGTGGGCAAGACCACCGTACGTACCAGCGCCACCGCGGCGGGACTGGCCCGCCACGCCGATAAGGTGCAGACGGAACTGGACACCCTGGCACGTAACTCCGCGGTGGATATCGGTGGCGATACGGTGGTGCCGCTGGACAAGCCGGTCGATGGCGTACAGATCTATGAGGTTTACCGCTGTCTGCGCTGAGGCGCGGCGGGAGAGCACGATGATTGCGTTGAAACAGACACTGCAGGCATGGGGGGCACCGGAGTTTAATGCCACCTTCAAAAAGGAGGTGGAGGCGCTGCCCCCCGAGCAGCTTCCGCTGCAACAGGGGCTGTCGCTCAGCTCCAGCATCAGTGACGAGCCGTTCCGGGTGATGGTGATCAGTACCGGCGAGAGTGAAGGGCGACTCCAGGTCAAGGCGGGGGTCTTCTACAGCGGCATCATCGCCGGCTGCAGCTGCTCGGATGACCCGACGCCACAGGATGTGCAGGCCGAGTACTGCGATCTGGCGTTCAGCATCGATCCGCAAAGCGGCGAGACCGCGGTCACCCTGCTCGCCGGCTGACTGATACGCCCGAGGAGTACCCCCTCAGCAAGGAGTTAAATAATGACGATCTTCATTGACATTGTCCCTGTTGTTTCCATCATCGCCGGACTCCTGGTGCTGCTGGCACCAAAACTCCTGCGTTACGTGGTGGGCGGCTATCTGCTACTGGTTGGTATAATCGGACTTGTCCAGTAAATCACTGCCCAAAAACGGGGATATATAAACAAATGCGTGGACCGGAAAACGCGAACTATTTTCTCATCGGCAACATCATCCTCGGCGTGGCCCTGCTGCTCCTGCTGTTCATGGGCCGTGCCTGGGAGGCGCTGGGCATAGGCGCCTTGGTGGCATGGGTTGCTCTGGTGATAGCCGGCGTCACTTTCCTGATGCGCGCCGGCGACAAAAAAGAGTGATGGCTGTCGGCCGTCCTCACACTATCTGGAGCATCTGGAGTGGAAAACAGCATAACGATCAGCGCACAGTTTGATTTTCGCGGTAAAACCTTCCGGCCCGGTACCACCCTGGATCTGGATTGGTTGATGGAGCGCGGCGCCGAGCTACCCGATTATCACCAGCGGCTTGCCGCGGAAAACGGCATTGATCCCTATAGCTACGAATACGAGGTGCTTGAGTCCAGTGAGCTGGTGTTCGAAAACGCCACGGGGCTGGCCGCCGACTATGTTGTGAACGGCCATTTTGACTTTGAGGGTTTCCGCCAGCGCTGGCTGGAGCAAAGCGAACTCGGCGCACTGGAGAGGATCGCACGCAAGCATCTCGGGGTGGAACAACTGGCTCAACAGCCGGCACTGAAAGAGGCGCTGCTGGAGGCCTACCGGCTGGGCAAACAGGGCTGATACGCGCCCTCGCCCGATGCCCCTTGCCGAACCTGGCTTGGTAACTACTCTCCCCCTGTTTGCATTTCTCATGGCGCACACACGGCACGCCCGGTGCCCTTACCCAATACTCTCGCCAAGCCGCAAAGCTCGCCAAGAAAGGGCTTGCTTTTCTTTGCGCGCTTGGCGTCTTTGCGGTGAGATCATTTTTTAGGTGGGGCGAGTAGTTACCAAAAAAGACCGCCGTGGAAGGCGGTCTCAATTCTCCCGGGGAGAGCGTCCCTACTGGCGGATCCCCTCCACGGAGAGAATCAGCTCCACCGTGCTGGAGGCGGGCCCGAGATCGTAGTCCATGCCGAAATCGGCGGGCGTGATGGTGGTGCTGCCCTGGAAGCCGCGTCGATAGCCTCCCCACGGATCCTCTCCGGCACCGACCTGCTGAACATCGATGGTGATCGGCCGGGTGGTGCCGTGCAGGGTCAGATTACCGCTCAATTGCCCCCTGCCCTCGCCGGTCTCGCGATAGGCGGTGCTGGCAAATTTCGCCTGCGGGTACTTCTTCACATCGAAAAAGTCCGGACTGCGCAGATGCTTGTCCCGCTCGGCGTGGTTGCTGTCGAGACTGGCCGTGTCGATGGTTACGCTGACACTGGCCTTCTCCGGCGCCTTCTCATCGTAACTGAACCTCCCCTCGAAATCGTTGAAACGGCCATAGAGCCAGCTATAGCCGAGATGCTGCACGCGGAACTGGACAAAGGCATGGGCACCCTTGGTATCGATGACATAGTCCGCTGCCTGCGCCGGCAGGCTGCTCATTCCGAGGGCAAGCAGGCCAAAGAGGATCTTTTTCATGGTGTGACTCCTGTTTATGTTGTGGTTGGTTTTTTACAGACCGAGCATGCGCCTGAGCGTGCTATCCCGGTCGATAAAGTGGTGTTTCAGGGCGGCCCCGGCATGCAGCGCCACCAGACCGATCAGGCTCCAGGCCAGCACCCGATGAACCTCGCCGGCCAGATCCTCCTGGTGCTCACCGGTCAGGGTCGCCGGCAGACTGAACCAGTCGAAGACCGCTATCGACCGCCCGTCGGCGGTGGAGATGAAGTAGCCGCTGAGCATGAGGGCAAACAGCAACAGATAGAGCAGGGCATGTGTCGCCCTGGCACTCAGCCGCTCCCACGGACGATGGCTTGCCAGCGCCGGCGGAGAGGGTGAGACAAAGCGCCACAACAGGCGAAAAAGAGTGGCGATAAAGAGCAGCACGCCGATGCTGCGATGCAGGTCCGGCCCCTTGCGATACCACGAGTCATAGTAGTCGAGCCCGGTCATCCACAGGCCCAGGCCGAACAGTCCAAATACCGCCAGCCCACTCAGCCAGTGCAGCGCTATCGCCACCGCACCCCAGCCATCGCCATGGTTACGCCAGTGCATCATGAACCTGCCACCCTGCCGAACTCTCCGTGGCGGTAGTCATCATAGGCCTGCTGGAGCTCTTCGCGACTGTTCATCACAAAGGGGCCGGAGCGGGCCACCGGCTCACCGAACGGCTTGCCTGCGATGAGCAGCAGCCGTGCCTTGCCCGGCCCCGCATGAAGCTCTAGCCGCTCACCCGGACCAAGCACCGCCAGGCTGCCGGCGGGGACGGTGGTCCCGCCGATCTCCACCGCCGCCTCGATGACGTAGACGAAGCCGTTGTGTCCCTCTGGTATTGCCTCAACGTAGTCCGCGCCGGCAGGAAGCGTGATGTCGAAATAGATCGGCCGGGCGGCGATCTGCGCCACCGGGCCGCGGGTGCCGCCGGCGGTGGTACCGGCCACCACGCGGAGCTCGGTCCCGTTGTCGAGCCGCTCCAGCGGGATCTGCTCCGGCTCGAACTCCTGGTAGCGCGGCGGCTGCATCTTCTGCTCTGCCGGCAGGTTAACCCAGAGCTGGAAACCCGATAGCAGACCCTGTTCCTGCTGTGGCATCTCCGAGTGCTCGATGCCGCTGCCGGCGGTCATCCACTGCACACCGCCGGCGCGCAGCACCCCTTCGTGGCCGGCACTGTCACGGTGCTGCATGGTGCCTGCCAACAGGTAGGTCACGGTCTCGAAACCACGGTGGGGGTGTGGCGGAAAGCCGGCGATATAGTCATCCGGGTCATCGGAACGGAAGGCATCAAGCAGCAGAAAGGGATCGAGGCTGTCGAGTTCGGGACCACCGATGATGCGTCGCAGGCGCACCCCGGCGCCATCGGAGGTCTCGCGTCCGTTGATAATCCGCTCGACAGGGCGAGTTGGGCTGCTTTTCTGATGCATCGTCTTCCCCATCAAATCACTGATCGATACAAGTAAGTATAGTGTTGCAAAATCAAGCATAAACTCGATAATAAGGAACATACTGTTGCTTTATGGTGAACAATCATGGATCGCTTCGATGAGATGCAGACCTTCGTCCGTGTGGTCGAGTGCAATGGGATCAGCGCTGCCGCCGAGCGGCTCGGGATGGCCAAGTCGGCGATCAGCCGGCGCCTGCAAGGGCTGGAGAACCGTCTGGCGGTGCAGTTACTGCAACGCACCACCCGGCGCATCAGCCTTACCGAGGATGGCCGACACTTCTACGCACGCTGCCTGCGCATCCTGGATGAGCTGGAAGAGGCCGAGCGCAGCCTGAGCAGCGAGCAGCAGCAGGTCCACGGCCTGTTGCGGGTGGCCGCCCCGCTCTCCTTTACCCTGCGTCACCTGGCGCCTCTGATCAACGAATTCTTGCACCGCTACCCGGAGGTACGACTGGAGCTGGATGTTGAGGACCGGCAGATCAATCTGCTGGAGGAGGGGGTAGATCTGGCGATCCGTATCGGCAAACTGGATGACTCCTCACTGGTGGCACGGCGCCTGGCCCCGGTGCGGACAGTGCTCTGCGCCAGCCCCGACTACCTGGCACAGCGGGGTGAGCCACAGCAGCCGGCCGATCTGCAGCATCACCTGGGATTGAGCTATGCGAACATGTCCGATCAGCGCCAATGGACCCTGTTCGACAGCAAGGGCGCGATCCACATGGCGCGTCCCCGGATGCGGCTGCGGGCCAACAACGGCGATCTGCTGCTCGAGTCGCTGCTTGCAGGCCTGGGCATCGCGGTGATGCCGACCTTTATCTGTCATCGCGAATTGACCGATGGCCGGCTGCGCCAGTTACTGCCCGACTACCACAGCGAACCGAGCGCCGCCTATGCTATCTATCCCTCGCGACGCCACCTGCCATTACGGGTACGGGTCTTTATCGATTTTCTCATCGAACGGCTGGGTGATCCGCCACCATGGGAAACAGCCTTGCCAGGGCTGGGCGGGCGATGAGACCGATTCACGAGCTGTTCAGCCGTATCCGATGGGATGAGGAGTTCGGTGCGGCGGATTTCACGGTGGGCTATTTCGACCGGGTAGCTCAACAGATCGTGTGCGTCCCGTTCCACCAGCTGCTGTTCGATGCGCAGGATCACTTCGCCTTCCGGCTGGTGGATGAGGAGGGGGCGTTGCACACCATCCCCTACCACCGGGTGAAGGAGCTGTACCGAAACGGGGTGTTGATCTGGTATCGTGAGCACTAATCGTTCGACGCTGCCGCGTCATTGGCGGGAGGGGTGACTTTCACCCTATAATCGTTCCCTCAAGTGTGAAAACGATAACAACGGGGAGAAAGGGATGGAAGGCTACGCGTTTACACTGGAGATGCATGTCAGGGACTACGAGTGCGATATCCAGGGTATCGTCAACAACGGCATCTATCAGAACTACCTTGAACATGCGCGGCATGTCTATCTGAAACAGATCGGGGTCGACTTCGCCGCGCTGGCGAAAGAGGGGATCCACCTGGTGGTGGTGCGTGCCGAACTGGATTACAAGCAACCACTGCAGACCGGTGATGACTTTGTGGTTGGACTCAACATGAAGCGCGAGTCGCAACTGAGGTTCGCCTTCTACCAGGACATCTTCCGTCTACCCGATAAAAATTTGATCCTCAGTGCCAAGATCATCGGCACCGCACTCAACCCGCAGGGCCGTCCGGCGATCCCTGAAGAGCTGGAAAGGCATCTCGCCGAGTAATGGCAAAACTCCTGTTTAGACTCAACGGCGTACCGCAGGATGAGGCGCAGGATATCCGTGAGCTGCTGGATGGGAACCGCATCGACTACTACGAAACATCGGCAGGGCGCTGGGGGATCTCGGTGGCGGCAATCTGGCTCAGGGACGAGAGCCAGTTGGCTCAGGCAAACGAACTCATCGACCGTTATCAGCAGGAGCGTTACCGCCTCGCCCGCGAGGAGTATGAGAAGCTGAAGCGCGAGGGGAGGCTGGAGGGTCTGTTAGATCGCCTGCGCAAGAACCCGCTACGCATCCTGCTCTATCTGCTGGCGATCGCCGCCGTGTTGTATCTCTCCATTCTGCCGATCCTGCAGCTCGGCAAAACATAGTCTGCAGTCGAAGATCCCCCAGAGGTGGAATTGGTATGAGCAATAGCACGCAGCTACCGCCACTCATCCAGTCGCTGCTCGACCCTGCGGCCTACCCCCACCCGGCGGAGCGTTGTCAGCTTATCGAAACCCATATCTCCTGGGTGATCCTGGCCGGCGACTATGTCTACAAGATCAAAAAACCGCTCAATCTCGGTTTTCTCGACTTCTCTACCCTGGAAAAACGGCGCTTTTACTGTGATGAGGAGCTGCGGCTGAATCGTCGCCTCGCCCCGGCCATCTACCTGGACACGGTTGCCATCGGCGGCACGCCGCGACACCCCGAACTGGGGGCGCAAACAAAGGTTATCGAGTACGCGGTAAAGATGCGCCGTTTTCCCCAGCAGGCACAGCTGGATCGCATGCTGGCAAGGGGGCAGCTGGAGAAGCGCCATATCGACGCCTTTGCGCGGATGGCCGCGGCATTCCACCAGCGGGTCGCGATGGCCGATGCGCAGAGCGAGTTTGGTACCCCGGCACAGGTGTGGCAGCCGGTGGCGGAAAACTTCAGCCAGATCCGTGAACACGCCGGCACTGCGGCAAATGAGACGCAGCTCGCTGGCCTGGAGCAGTGGAGCCGTCAGCGATTCGAGCGGCTCACCCCGCTGCTCAAGCAGCGCAAAGAGAACGGCTTTATCCGCGAATGCCACGGCGACATGCACCTGCGTAATCTCGCCTGGATCGGCGACGAGCCGCTGGCCTTTGACGGCATTGAGTTCAACCCGGCACTACGCTGGATCGATGTCATCAGTGAGGTGGCATTTCTGGTAATGGATCTGCAGGCGCGCAAACAGCCGCAACTGGCGCAACGCTTTCTCAATAACTATCTGGAAATAAGCGGCGACTACGAGGCACTGCAGCTGCTGTCGTTCTATCTGGTATACCGTGCCCTGGTCAGGACAAAGGTGGCGGCGATCCGCAGTGCACAGGCGGGGCTTGAGGCTAACGGGCGCGAAGAGGCGCGGCAGGAGTTTGCCGCCTATCTGGCGCTCGCCGAGGGCTATACCCGCCCTGGCCGGCCGGCGGTAATCATCGCCCGCGGCATGTCCGCCTCGGGCAAGACCACCCTCACCGGGCCGCTGCTTGAACGGCTGGAGGCGATCCGCCTGCGCTCCGATGTCGAGCGAAAACGCCTCTTCGGCCTGCAGGCCGAAACGGATGGCCGGGCGGCGCCCGGCGAGGGGATCTACAGCAGCGCAGCCAGTGAGCGCACCTACGACCGTCTGGCGCAACTGGCACAGAAGGTATTGGTGGCGGGCTACCCGGTGATCATCGATGCGGTGTGCCAGCATCATGCCCAGCGACAGTGCTTTACCCGCCTGGCCAGGGAGCGGGGTATCGCCTGTCTGATAGTGGAGTTTACGGCGACCCCGAATGAACTGCGCCGACGTATCGTCAGCCGCAAAAAGGGGGCTTCCGATGCCGACCTCGCGGTACTGGAGCACCAGCTAGCCGGCTGGCAGCCGCTGACTGCCGCGGAGCAGGCCCTCTCTCTGGAAGTGGATACCGCGTGCTGGCCGGATACGGACACCCTCTACAAGGCAGTGGTGACGAAACTCCGGACTTAAGGGGGCTGGTCGAAATAAATATTTACATTCGGTCGCGCCTGGGCCATCACTGCTGTGTTGCGTCTCTTGGCAAGGACCCTGCCATTACCTGCGAAACGCGCCTTGCATTGATGGCCCAGGCACGACCTCGATGTTGACAACATTATTCCGATCAGCCCCCTAATCCCCGACACCGAGTTCATGCATCAGTTCGAAGTGTTGCATGAACGGATTGCTGAGCGATACGTTACGGATCATCTGCCGATAGTTACCCCGGACAAACTCCAGGGCACCGGTGGCCACCGCCGGACCGAGTTTGGTCAGACCAAATCCCTCCTCAATCCAGCTGGCCCACTCCTGTGGCTCGGCACGCAGGTCCCAGTCCAGCTCGCCACCATCGAACGGACCGGCCTCGATGGCCCGGCCATGCTCGATCACCAACATGCCGCGGGCAGCACCCTCCCCCTTGAAACCGTAACCGATACGTGCCGAAAAGCCCGCCTTTTGCAGCGGCTCGACGATACTGCTGGTGGCATTCCACTTTGACTGTAACTGCCGCATCCAGGACTGCGAGAATAGCGCCCCCATTTCTCTCCCTCCGGTTATTGTTGTATATACTCACTATTATATAGAGCGTAGCATTTCATTATCCGCGAAAAAAATCTGCTGTGGCAAGCATTACTGCCACAACAAAACGTGTATTAAATCACTACAGAGATGACCATACGCGCTTCGGACAGGGTCAATCATCCCGGCATAACGGAGAGAATTCAGTGCAAAGAGTGTTGCAGGCTATTATCGTTATGTGCTGCCTGGTCAGCTTCTCCGCACTCTATGCCCAGGAGACAAGCCCAGCGGAACAGCTCACGATTGAGGCGCAAGCTGATGAGAAGGGGGATGGCGAGCAAAAGGGTTGGAGCGGCATGACCATTTTCTGGTTGGTGTTTGCCTTCTCTGTGCTGTTTCTGATCAGCTCGGCGACCGCATTGAACAGGCTGGGTGGAAAGCCACCACCGATCCGAAAAAAACCCGAAACACGTCCACGAAGCAAAGCAAACGAGTCACGGGGACGCTTTCGCCTTTAGGTGGGCGGCCGCCCTTCAATCCATGGTCGGAACGCAGGATATTCGCATGAAAGCATTGGTCAATCTGCAGGTGATACCGGTCGGTACCGAGGTATCGGTATCCAAATATATCGTTGCCTGCGAAAAGGTGCTGGAGGCGGCCGGCCTGCACTACCAGTTACACGGTAATGGCACCAATATCGAGGGGGAGTGGGATGCGGTTTTTGACGCCGTGCGCCGTTGTCACGAGGTGGTGCACGAGATGGGCGCGCCGCGGATCCACTCGATGATCTCGGTCGGCACCCGCACCGACAAGGAGCAGTCGCTGGATGACAAGGTATCCAGCGTAAGACAACAACTGATGTAAGCCGTTGCCCCACCATGCAGGCAGCGATCAGCACTGCTTGACGCTCTTTAACGATGTGCTAATCTTGACCCATATTGGCTTATTACCCCTCTGTTAGCTTTTTACCTGTGCCGGGAGATTAAAACTATGAAACATGGAAAGATCGTCATTGGCTGTCTTGTATCCACCACGCTGTTATGGACCGGCAGTGTCATGGCCCAGGGCAATGACTACGTGGGTATTCAGTATGCCGAATTGACCGCCAGCCTGAATTCGGATGACGAGGCCAATCCGCAGGTGGCCGTTGCACGTTTCGGCAAACAGAACACCGACTATCTCGCCTTCGAGGCGCGCATCGCGACCAATATCGACACCGACTCAACCACTATCGCTGGCGTTTCAACGGATTTTGAGCTTGACCGGCTCGCCGGCCTCTACGGGGTTCTGCGCTACCCCTTTGCCGATACCGCCTCGGTTTACGGTGTTCTTGGCGCTACCCATGGAAAAATAACGAAAAGGGTTCCGGGAGACTCTGTTTCAGGTGACGATGAAGATATCTCTTACGGCCTGGGGTTTGATCTGAGCTTTGCGCACAACTACTCGGTCAACATTGAATACATGAGCTATTTGGATGAAAAAGACATTGAGTTAACCTCGCTGGCTGTCGGCCTTAACTACCGATTCTGACCAACGCCTGAATATACCCGGTAAGATAATGGGGCCGCGACGCGGCCCCATTGTCGCTTTCGGCTCTCCCTGCTCCCGTTAGTTCTCCTTAAAATACATACGGCCCTTGTTCCCCCGTTTTTGCTCCAGCTGTTTGAGCTCGGCACGCTGCTCCTCGGTGAGCACCGCGTGAATGCGATCACGCAGCTCCGCCCTGGCAACGATCATATCGGCCATCCGGTCGCCCTGCTTATCGGCCAGTGCACGCAGCTCATCGCCGCTAACGCCCTCCTGCATCGCCTGGTGCAGCGCCTCACGATCGCTACGACCGGACTGCATCTGCTCCCGCATCGTCTCGCGCTGCTCCCGGTAGATGGACTTGATCTGCTCGCGTTGCGCATCGCTCAGACTCTCAAGTTTGTCCAAGACCTTCATCGGAGAGCCGTTGCGGTCACAGCCGCCCTTGCCGTGATGGCCGCCGCCGTAGGCGAGCGCCGCGCCGGTGCCGCCGAGCAGCAGGGTACCTGCCAGAATCAGTGCAATACTTTTATTGGAACGTTTCATGGTCTTTCTCCTCTGTGGGTCAGTCTGCTGTTGTTTGCAGTGAGGAGAAGTCTAGCCGAGGGCAATGAGAAGTTGGGTGCGGCAGAATGAAGTTATGCAAAGAAGTGCAAATCCTCATCCGAGCGGCTTTCCTTTGTCTCGGCTGGCGGCGCAGAATAGGGACAAGGGGACAATGACGATGCCGCAGATACTGTTGATCGATGATGACCGGGCGCTGTGCGAGTTGCTGGGTGAATACCTGGAGGGCGAGGGCTTTACGGTGGAGAGCCTGCACGATGGCGAGAGCGGTGCCGCGCGTGCCCTCGCCGGGGAGTGGGATGCGATCATCCTCGATGTGATGATGCCCGGGATGAGCGGCTTTGATGTGCTCAAGCGGATCAAGCCGGCGGTCAGTGCTCCGATCCTGATGCTCACCGCCCGCGGCGAGGATACCGACACCGTGGTCGGACTCGAGCTGGGTGCCGATGAGTATGTGGCCAAACCCTGCAGTCCCCGGGTACTGGTAGCACGACTGCGGGCACTGCTGCGCCGCCACGGCAGCCATGCCCCCGCCGAGCAACTCAGAGTAGGTGATCTGACACTGGATATGGGCAACCGCAGCGTGACGGTCGGCGGAGAACCGGTGGAGCTGACCGGTGCCGAGTTCAATCTGCTGCAGTTGCTGGTGGCCCATGCCGGCACCGTGGTGAGCAAGGAGCAGCTGGCCAGCGAAGGGCTGGGGCGGCCGCTGCAGGCCTATGACCGGCGAATCGAGACCCACATGGCACAGATCCGGCGCAAGCTCGGCCCGCTGGCCGATGGTAGCCCGCGGATCCACACGTTGCGCGGCACCGGCTACCAGTACACCCGAGGCTGAGGGCGATGGGTTCTCTATTCGGCAAGATCTTCATTGCCTTCTGGCTGACACTGATCCTGCTCGGCGCGGCGATGTATTTCGGCGAGCGCGGGCTGGGCGATCGGCAGCTGGAGCGCAGTGAACACTGGCTCGGTGCGCATGCCGAAACCGCCACCGCTCTGTTACGGGAAGGCGATAATGACGCACTGCGCCGCTGGCTGCGCGGCATACGCCGTGACGAAGGGCTGCCGGTGCTGCTGCTCGACGGTGCGGGTCAACCGCTGTTTCGCCAGCACTTACCCCCGGCGTTGCACCAACGCCTGCCACAGCTTGTCCCCATCGAGGCGGGTAGCCAGCGTCTTGAACGCGGCCGCTACCTGGTGCTGGCGCCGCTGGCGCTGGAGGGGAATAAACTTTTTCTTGCCACGCTGGTCGATACAGGACGTCTGCACACCCTCTCACCGACAACACGTCTCATCCTCGCCCTGCTGATCAGTGCCCTGGTGAGTCTGGGTCTGGCGGCGATGCTGAGCCGGCCGATACGGCGCCTGCGTCATGCCGCACAAACACTGGCCGACGGTGATCTCAACATACGGGTCGGGGGGCGCGGCGGTGACGAGGTCGCCGCGCTGGGGCGCGATTTCGATATCATGGCCGAGCGTCTGCGCGAGATGCTGGAGAGCCAGCGTCGACTGCTGCGCGATGTCTCCCATGAGCTGCGCTCGCCGCTGGCGCGACTGCGCATCGCCCTGGAGCTGGCCGAACGCAGTGCGGAGCCGGCTAAATCACTGGCACGGGTGGAGAAGGAGGCGGACGAGCTGGAGTTGCTGCTCGCCAACCTGCTCTCGCTCTCGCGGCTGGAGTCGGGCCAGTCGCTGCTGGAGCGGCGCGAGCTGAGTCTGGGCGAGTTGCTGCATGCCATCATCAGTGATGCTGATTTTGAGGCACAGGCCCACGGACGCCGTGTGACGCTCGAGATGTCCCAGGACTTTATGGTAAAAGGCGATCCCGTATTGCTGCGTGCGGCGATCGAAAACGTGGTACGCAACGCGGTACGCTACACCGCAGAGGACACAACGGTGGAGGTATCGCTGGCGGGCAGTGGCGGCATGCTCACGCTGCAGGTCTGTGACCGCGGCGAAGGGGTGCCGGAGACGGCCCTGGAGAGGATGTTCGAGCCCTTTACCCGCATCGGCGAGGCGCGCGACCGCGACAGCGGCGGCTACGGCCTGGGACTGGCGATCACCGGACAGGTGATGGCCGCCCACGGCGGCACCGTGAACGCCCACAATCGCACCGGTGGCGGACTCTGTGTAACGCTGAGCCTGCCAACGGCAGAAGCGGATTAACCCTAGTGGTCCATGCGGGAAATAATGTCAGCCTCAGCCGTTCCACAAGGCTCATCGGCAAGGCGCAGGAGCGCAGGACTAGCGAGCTAATTCAAGCGAGTGCAACACCGCCGATGAGCCCTGTGGAACGGCCCGAAGGGAGTCCCGCCAATGAGCCAATGCGGCGTTACGCTGCTTGGAAAGGGGCCTGCCATTCCCTGCGCAGCGTGCCTTGCCTTGACTCATTGGCGGGGCTCTGAGGCTGATATTATTTCCCGCATGGACCACTAGCGCCGTTACGACATCGACGAAGGAAGCACAATGGCAACAAATGAAAGCGAGATCAGTCAGACCCTGGGGCTGGATAAGCCACGCACCGGAGGCAAAAAGTGGCTGTTACGCGCTGCACTGCTCGTGGCCCTGCTGCTCATTGGTCTGCTCTTTAACCCCTTCTCCTCCGAGAATGGGGGAGAGGTGAGTTATCAGACCACTGCGGTGGAACGAGGCGATCTGACTATCCACGTCAGCGCCACCGGCACCCTGCAGCCGGTCAACCAGGTGGTGGTCGGCAGCGAGCTCTCCGGCACCATTGACGCCATCGAGGTGGACTTCAACGATCGGGTCGAGGTCGGCAGTGTGCTGGCCCGGCTCGACACCTCCACCCTTGAGAGTCGTATCGTGGAGGCGCGCGCCTCCCTGCAGTCGGCACAGGCGAAGGTGCGGGAGGCGCAGGCCACCGAACAGGAGAAGCGGGTGTCGTTGCAGCGCTGTCGCGAGCTGGCCAAACGGCAGATGTGCTCGGCCAACGACGTGGATGCCGCTGTCGCCGCCTACGAACGGGCCAAGGCAGGGGTGGCCAGCGCCAGGGCGCAGGTGGCGATCGCCGAGGCAGTGCTCGATGGCCATCGCACCAATCTGGAGAAGGCCACCATCCGCTCGCCGATCAACGGTATCGTCCTTAACCGCAAAGTGGAGCCGGGGCAGACCGTGGCCGCCTCGTTGCAGACCCCGGAGCTCTTTACGTTGGCCGAGGATCTGACCCGCATGGAACTCATCGTCGCCGTTGACGAGGCGGACATCGGTCAGATCCGCGAGGGGATGGAGGCCAGGTTCAGCGTCGATGCCCACCCCGACACCAGCTTCAGCGCCACCATTACCCAGATCCGCCACGCCCCGCAAACGATCGACGGGGTGGTTACCTACGAGACCGTGCTGGCGGTGGAGAACCCTGATCAGCTGTTGCTGCCCGGCATGACCGCCACCGCCGATATCCGTACCCGTCGGATCGAAAACGCCCTGCTCATCTCCAACGCCGCCTTCCGCTATAGCCCGCCGGTCGAGACGCAGGACTCCACACAGGGCGGTGGCTCATTGATGAGTCGCATGTTCCGTCCACCCCGCCGCGGCGGAGGCACTCCTGCCGCGGCACAGGGGCCACAGCGCACGGTATGGGTGCTGCAGGAGGAGAAGCCACAGGCCGTCGAGATCACCATCGGCGCCAGCAACGGTCTGCTCACCGAGGTGTTAGAGGGTGCGCTGGAACCGGGCATGGCGCTCATCACCGACAGCCTCAGCGGTGGCAATTGATGGCTGAACCGCTGATCCGACTGGCGCAGGTGAGCAAGGTCTACGGCCGGGGCGCAGCGGCGATGCAGGCGCTGCGCGGTGTCGATCTGACCATCGAACCGGGCGAGTTCGTTGCGGTGATGGGCCCCAGCGGCTCGGGCAAGTCCACCTGCATGAACATCATCGGCTGCCTGGATACCCCGACCAGCGGCAGCTTTCACTTTCAGGGGGTCGATGTGGGCGGCCTGAGCCGCAACCAGCGGGCCCTGCTGCGACGCCACTACCTGGGCTTTGTCTTCCAGGGCTTCAATCTGCTTAACCGCACCTCGGCGCAAGAGAATGTGGAACTGCCGCTGATCTACCGCGGCACCCCCGCCGGGGAGCGCCATCGCCTCAGCCGCGAGGCGCTGCAGGCGGTCGGGCTTGAGGGCTGGGAGCACCATACTCAGGGCGAACTCTCAGGCGGCCAGCAGCAGCGTGTCGCCATCGCCCGCGCCATCGTCACCCGCCCCTCGGTGCTGCTCGCCGATGAGCCCACCGGCAACCTCGACACCGCCCGCAGCCACGAGATCATGGAGCTGTTGAGCCGCTTCAACCGCGAGCTGGGGATCACCATCGTCATGGTCACCCACGAGGCGGAGATCGCCGCCTTTGCCCGGCGCACCATCCAGTTCGTCGACGGGCTTGTGGACGATGATCGGCAAAGCGGCGCGCCGGTCGGAGAGCACGACTGATGTGGTGGAACGCCCTGTTGCTGGCGCTGCGATCGATCCGGCGCAACGTCATGCGCTCCTTCCTCACCACCCTGGGGATCGTCATCGGTGTCGCCTCGGTGATCATCATGGTCAACCTCGGCAGCGGTGCCACCCAGCAGGTGAAACAGCAGATCGAGAGCCTCGGCAGCAACCTGCTGTTCATGCGCGTCGGCCAGCGCTTCGGCCACGGCCAGCGCGGCCAGGCGGCGCCGTTCGAGATGGCCGACGCCGAGGCCATTGCCATGGAGGTGCCGGGGGTGGCAGAGGTGGCACCCATCGCTGCGCGCTCGATGACTACGATCTACGGCAATGCCAACTGGAACACTTCCGTTACCGGCAGCGACAACCGCTACTTCGCCGTCGGCAACTGGGAGCTGGCCAGCGGCCGCTACTTTAGCGACAGCGAACTGCGCGGCGGCAAGAGCGTCTGCGTGATCGGCGAAACCGTGCGCCAGAAACTGTTCGGGGCGCAGCCGCCGGTGGGCAGCGCGATCCGCATCAAGAGCCTCTCCTGCGAGGTGATCGGCCTGCTCAGGAGCAAGGGCCAATCCGCCGGCGGCACCGATCAGGACGACACCATTGTCATGCCGATGCGCGCATTCTGGCGCCGTATCGCCGGCAACCGCGACGTCAGCCGCATCCATATCTCCGCCCGTGACGGGGTCTCCACCACGGCGGTGGTGCGCGATGTGGAGCAGCTGATGCGCGAGCGCCGCCGCATCGCCCCCGGCCAGGAGGACGACTTCAACGTCATGGACCTGCGCGAGATCACCGACACCCTTACCGGTACCACCCGCATCCTCACCGCCCTGCTCGGTGCAGTGGCAGCGGTGAGCCTGCTGGTGGGCGGCATCGGCATCATGAACATCATGCTGGTGTCGGTCACCGAGCGTACCCGCGAGATCGGTATCCGCCTGGCCATCGGTGCGCTGGAGCGTGATGTGCTCACCCAGTTCCTGGTCGAGGCGGTGGTACTCTCCTCCTTCGGCGGCATTGTCGGGATCGCTTTGGCGCTCACCGCCTCCTGGTTCATCGCCGGCGCACTGACGATCCCCTACGTGGTGGAGCCGGGCATGGTGCTCTTCGCCCTCCTCTTCTCCATGGCGATAGGCGTCGCCTTTGGCTACTTCCCCGCACGCAAGGCGGCACGGCTCGACCCCATCGACGCCCTGCGACATGAATGATTGTTTTCACCGCAAAGGCGCAAAGTACGCAAAGGTTTTTCTTGTCCTATCCCTCAGACAAGACCGGGCATAGCTGCTCGAACTATACCTGAGGCGAGCGACGTCGATTCTGATGGTTTACCACTTTTAATAATCTTTGCGTACTCTGCGCCTCTGCGGTGAGCCATTCATACAGGCAACGCGGTTTTGTCCACCACCCGGCGCAGGACGAAGCTGGAGTGCACCCCGCTGACCCCTTCGATGCGGGTGATCTTCTCCAACAGCAGGGTCTGGAAGGCGTCCATGTCGGCCACCACGACCTTGAGCTGATAGTCGGCGTCCTGACCGGTGACCAACAGACACTCCAGCACCTCCGGCAGCGCGGCGACCCGCTCCTCGAAGTTAGCGAAGCGCTCCGGCGTGTGGCGGTCCATCGAGATGTGGATGAGCGCCATCAGGTCGAGGCCGAGCTTCTTTGCATCCAGCAGCGCACGGTAGCCGGTGATGAGGCCGGACTCCTCCAGCGCCCGCACCCGGCGCAGGCAGGGCGAGGGGGAGAGACCGATACGCTCGGCCAGCTCCTGATTGCTGATGCGGCCGTCCTTTTGCAGCGCTTCAAGGATGCGGCGGTCGTAGCGGTCGAGTTCCATGGCTGTTCCTGATTAGTAAAAACCCTTATCAACGCAGAGATCGCAGAGGCGCAGAGGTCGCAAAGATTTCGATAGCCCCTCTCCCTCAGGGAGAGGGGTTGGGGTGAGGGGCGTTGTAGGTCGGATTAGCCGCTCGGCGGCGTAATCCGACAATCAACCCTGACCGAATCATGCGCCTCTTAATCTCACTCGGGCACAATCTGATTAAATATCGAATTTATTAGCAACATTATTGCGTATTTTTAGAAAAATGCCACTAAATTCGCAATAACATTTCCCGCCTTATGCACTAATCTTTCAATTGTCCGCCACAAGCGGGCAAGCCAGCCGGAGGCCGGCCTCACAAGGGCCGGCCAGGCAACCGCCCCACAAGGGTGAGGAAAAGCAAATTGATGATTCACCACAGAGACACAAAGAGCACGGAGGGTGAATAACCAGCCAGCGCACTCCCTGCTACTTGTAAAGGTTTTTACCTCTGCGACCTCTGTGCCTCTGTGGTGAGATTTCCAGATCCAGCAGGAGCTGTAGCATGAAACCGTTTGATCACCGCAAGTACCACCCCGCCCCGACTATCCAGCTGGCGAACCGCCAGTGGCCGAACCGCATCCTCGACAAGGCCCCGATCTGGGCCAGCGTCGACCTGCGGGACGGCAATCAGGCGCTGCTCGAGCCGATGAACGTCGCGCAGAAGCGCAGGATGTGGGCGCTGTTGGTCAGGCTCGGTTTCAAGCAGATCGAGGTGGGCTTCCCCTCCGCCAGCCAGCACGACTACGACTTCGTGCGCTGGCTCATCGAGGAGGAGCAGATCCCCGAGGATGTCACGGTGCAGGTGCTGGTGCAGGCACGTCAGCACCTCATCGAGCGCACCTTCGAGGCGCTCAAGGGGGTGGGGCGGGCCATCGTCCACGTCTACAACTCCACCTCCACGGTGCAGCGCGAGCGGGTCTTCGCCATGGACCGTGAGGGGATCAAGCAGATCGCCGTGCGGGGTGCGGAGATGGTCAGGGCCGAGGCGGCCCGCTACCCCGAGACCGATTGGACCTTCCAGTACTCCCCGGAGAGCTACAGCCAGACCGAGATGGACTACGCGGTCGAGGTGGTCGATGCGGTAACCGCCGTATGGCAGCCGAGCCCCGAAAAGCCCTGCATCATCAATCTGCCGGCCACCGTCGAGAGCGCCACCCCCAACGTCTTTGCCGATCAGGTGGAGTGGTTCTGCAGCCATGTGGCGCGGCGCGAGAGCATCATCGTCTCGCTGCACACCCACAATGACCGCGGCACGGCGGTGGCCGCCGCCGAGCTGGGGCTCCTGGCCGGCGCCGATCGGGTCGAGGGGACGCTGATGGGCAACGGCGAGCGCACCGGCAACATGGATATCGTCACCCTGGCGATGAACCTCTACAGCCAGGGGGTCGACCCGGAGCTGGATCTGGCCAACCCCGACGAGATCATCCAGACCTACACCCAGTGCACCGGGCTGCCGGTCCACCCGCGCCACCCCTGGATCGGCGAGCTGGTCTACACCGCCTTCTCCGGCTCGCATCAGGATGCGATCCGCAAGTGCCTGCAAAAACAGCAGCCGGACGAGCCGTGGCAGGTGGCCTACCTGCCCATCGATCCACAGGATCTGGGGCGTGACTTTCAGGCGGTGATCCGGGTCAACAGCCAGTCGGGCAAGGGGGGCGTCGCCTTCGTACTGGAACGTGATTACGGCCTCGCCATCCCCCGCTGGATGCAGGTGGAGCTGGCACAACTGGTACAGCGACAGAGTGAGCAGCAGCGCGGCGAGGTCGACAGCGAAACTATCCACCGCCTCTTTGTGGAGAACTTCATCGCCACCGCCGACAGCCCGCGGCTGAACGGCTACCGTCTCGACCGCAGCGGCAGTGTCGACAGCGTCGAGGCGCGCATCAATGAGGGCACCGTTGAGACGGTGATCCGCGGCGCGGGCGAAGGCGCTCTCTCCGCCTTCATCGACGCCTGGCAGCAGCACAGCGGCCAGCAGGTGGTGGTCGTCGACTACGCCGAGCACGCCATCGGCGAAGGCACCGATGCCGAGGCCGCCGCCTACGTGCAGCTCAACATCGACGGCAAACGCGTCAGTGGCGCGGCACTGGACCACGATACGGTGAGTGCCTCATTGATGGCGGTGATGGCGGCGCTCAACCGCGCCGCGCTCAAGGCTGCCGCCTGAACGGTCGGGTCCGCATCAGGCTGGATGAGGAGTAAGGGGCCCGCAAGGGTTCCGGGCCCACAGAGTCTACTTCTTGAGCTTCGTGCCCTGGTAGACCAGGGTGTCACCCGGCGCCATCACATGGGTCTTCACCCCTAGCGACTTTGCCTCCGTCACAAACGGCTCGATGCTCTGGGCAAGTACCGGAAAGGTCCCCCAGTGCATCGGCACGGAGAGCTTCGCCCCCACCGCACTGGCCGCATGGGCCGCCGTTTTCGGGTCCATGGTGAAGTGATCGCCGGCACACAGCAGCGCCAGATCCGGGCGATAGCGCTCACCGATCAGCTTCATGTCACCGAAATAGTCGGTGTCGCCGCTGTGATAGATGGTCGGACCGTTTTCGATACGCACGACAAAGCCCGCCGGGTTGCCGCCGTAGACCACGGCCGGTGCCTTTTCGCTGTCAGCGGCAAACGGATTCTCCATCCCGCTTGAGTGCTTGGCATCGGTCATCGAGACCTTCACCTCACCGTCGGCGAGGGTCAGGGTACCGCCCATGTTCATCATCGAGCTGAAACCGAACTGCTGCTGCGGAAAGGCCTTCAATTTCACCATCTGCCGACCCAGTTCGGGCATGGCGACAAGTTGTGCGCCGGTCTTCTTCGCGATCGCCGTGGCATCACCGATGTGGTCGGTATGCGCATGGGTGATGAGGACATAGTCGGCCCGCTTCAGGCTGGCCACGACATCCTTGTCCTCACCGCCCTGGGGATTCTTCGGATTATTGAGCCAGGGATCGATCAGCAGCACTTTGCCCTTGGGCGTTACCACCTCGAAAGTCGCGTGACCATGCCAGATCACCTTCGTTTCAGCGGCACTCACACCCTGGACCAGCAAGCCGGTCACGGCGGCAAGGCCGATCAGCAAAATCTTTTTCAACATAGATGCCTCCTGAAGGTGGTGGTGTAGCTTGAGAATATGTCGCTGATCAGTCGGCACTACCGGGGAAGTAGTCGGGTTGCCGACACTCAGAGCCGGCCCCTACTCATCTCTTGGACCAACCCAGAAAAGAGGATTATAGGCGATCTCCCAAAGATAGCCGTCCGGATCGGAAAAATAGCCTGCATAGCCACCCCAGAAAACCTTCTGCGCCGGGGTCATAATTTGCGCGCCCGCCAAAACAGCCTGCGCCATAACCTCGTCAACCGCCTGCTCTGATTCGACATTGTGCGCGATGGTAAAACCGGGAAAACCACGACCCTCAGGCGAAACACCCACATCATTCGCAAGGGACTCTCGCCCGTAAAGCCCCAGCCAGCAACCGTTGAGGGTAAAGAAGGCAACTCCCGGCGCTGACTCCATTCGTGGCAAGCCGAGGCCTTGTTCGTAAAAGCGGACCGATCTGTCCAGGTCCTGCACACCGAGCGTAATCATGCTGATTCTGGGTTTCATTCGCACTCACCACGGGTAACAATCTGGTCTGTCGGTGTCGCATATCGCGGGATGCGACACGAAGGATGGGGTTTTACGGCACCTCACTCTCGTTTTTTCCTGACTTCTCACCGATGGGATTGCCATCACGGTCATTGCGTTTCACCCCACAAAAATAGCGTCCCTTTTTTTCCAGCGCCTTTTCGCGCGGGACCACCATGCCACAGGAGAAACACTGCACCGAATCTTCAGGGATAACCTCGGGCGCTTTTTTGACAGTATTGACACTGTTAGAAATTGAGAACTTCAGCCGCAGATAGAAAGCCACGGCGACAACAGCGATGAGAAGGAGTGTTACAACCACTGCATTCATGGCGATTCGTCTTTACAGATAGTGCGCGATAACAAGGAAAACCACCCAAACTCCCCTCCCGGATCACTGCGCCCCTACATCTCGGCGTTGGGAAGCCGGTCGGCGCCCCAGCTGCGGTGGATATGGCCGATGACGCGATCCAGCTCCTCGCGGGTGATCTGGGCCAGTTCGCCATGCTCCAGGGGATCGTAGTGGAAGATATAGAGCCGTGAGGCGAACTGCTCGAAGGGCAGTGAGGCCTCTCCGTAGCGTTCGCCGTTGCTGGCGGTGCTCACCTTGGTGCCGTCGCCCCAGTCCTGCCCGCTGTCATTGTTGGGGTTATAGAAGTAGACCCGCATCACCTCACTGGGATCGAGGCTGACCCGCAGGATGGTGATCGCGTGCCAGCCGATGAAACGCGCCGCGCTGTCGGTGACGGCGACGCCCGCCGGCTGGGGGTGGATGAGCGGCTGGTTGCCGTTGTAGTAGGGGTGGTAGCTGGCGTAGAAGTGGCGCAGAAAGGTCTCCAGATCCTGGAGCTGGCCGCTGGCCACGTCCACATTGATGCGAAAGCCCCGGCCCGCCCACCAGCCATGGAATTCCGGGTTCACCCAGCGGTGCGGATCCCCTTCACGGCCGCTGCAGCGCCGGCCCATCTCGGCATAGATGCGATCCAGGTGGGGCACCACGATGAGCGACACCGGGTCGAGGTCGAGTGGAAGATACTGGGCTACGCCGCCACTGCTCTCCCGGGAAGAGATGGGCTGCCCCTCGAAGTGCATGATGATTTCGTCGTCGCGTGCCGCCCAGGCGACCATCTGCAGCAGATAGTCGGGGTCGTTGTAGGCCCACATGGAGAGGGCCCGGGCCGACTGGCAGGTGGGGTTGTTGCCCTGGCCCACGCCCAGCGGCTGACCGAGCATGCAGAGCACCCCCTCCAGCAGATGCGCTTCGGGCGGGACTGCATCACCGAAGGTGAGGGTGAGACGGCGCCGTGTTTCATCGCAAAGAGGCAGCCTCAACTGGCGCCACATGGCCGGTGCCACCGGCGGCTGGTAGAGAATGCCCCGCTCCAGCATGAGCGCCAGACCATACACGGCCTGGGGGGTGGAGGGGTGGACGGCGTTACTGATCAGCGCTGAGACCAGCTCGCGGTAGCAAAGCAGACAGTCACGGCCGGTTGAGGAGAGCCCCAGCGCCTCGGCCAGCAGGTGATCACCGTGATCGAGCAGATGGCGCAGCAGTACCGGATGATAGGGAGAGACCAGTCCCGTGTCGTGCATGGCGCGGGCGAAACCGGTGGCCTCGCTCTGCAGGGCGGTAGCATCCATGCTGGTCAGCCGCTCGCCATAGATCTCGATGCCCGGGTCCTCGCGGCAGGCCTGGGTAGGACCGAAAAGCGAACTGACGAGCCTGTCGGCACCCTGCCCGCTGGTGCCCAGGTCGATCTCCGGGTTGGCCTGGCAGATGGCGATCTGGGTGATCATCTGCTTCACCGGCTCCACCTGGATCGGCCGCTGCTGCAGGATGCGCCAAATCTCTTCAATCAGGCTGTCAATGATGTGCTCATAGCCGATGCGCTCGGCCAAGTGATGAAAGAGCTGACGGGGGATCTGGGCCAGGCGACCCTGGGTCTCACGCTCCGCCTCGCTGGGCGCGCCGAAAAGCAGCCAGAGGTTGATGGCCATCACCTGGGTCAGGTAGTGGCGGGCCTGTTCCGCGGAGATGAGGGGGTGGAGATACTCTCCCATGGCCACCGCCAACAGGCGCAATTCGCTGAGCGCCTCGATGACAACCGTATCGGGATCGGCGCTCTTGAGTGCGTTTGTGGTCAGTGAGGGGACCAGGTACTGGGGGGTGTCCCAGTCGGAGCCAACGAACAGACCCGCCTCCTCCAGCGCACGGGCACGCCGCTCGATCTCAGCCGCGCCCCCCTCCTGTAGCAGCACGCGCCGGGCACTGTCCAGAACCCTTGGCAGTCTCCCCGGTTTGGCAAAGTCACGCGCCGCTGCCAACAGAGTGATGGCCTCGTCGAGCTTTTCGCACAGGCCGGCGAGCTTCCCGCCGGCAGCGGGCTCAGGCTGCGTCCCGGAAAACGGTTGCTGATTTATCACACACTCGCCCTGCTATCCGGTTCAAAGATTTCCATGCGATCCTGGCCAGCCGAAGAGGCCGCGTTCAGACATAGTAGTCCACCTCTTCCTGCCGCTTCAGCAGATCGCGCAGGCGGTGCGGGTCCTCGCCACGGAAATAGACCAGGCCCCAGTGGGTGCCGAATGCGGTACGCTTGGTGACCGTCTCCTGCTGCGGCGGGGTGAGTTCGTGGGACTCGAAGTAGGGGTCATCCTCCACCTCTTCAGGTATCTCCAGATGGCTGACCACACGACGACGTGGATAGACGCCGAAACAGCCGGCGTAGCCCTTCGCATCCACCACCTCTTTCGGGAAAAAGGCCTTGACCTCCTCCTCGGTGCTCTTGGGATCGAAGACCAGCATGCTGGCCTGGTAGGCACTGAAGCCGTAAACCCGCTCCAGCAGTTCGAACACCTTGAAACCCGGTGGGCGATAGGCCACCTCGCCGAAGTACATCTCACCGTCGCTGGTGACAAAATACTCCGGATGGATGAGGCCGAACTCGATATCGAAGGTCTTGATCAGCTTCTCGATCTGGGCGGTGATCTGGGGACGGAACTTCTCTAGCTCCGGTGAGGCCGGCACAAAGACCGAGTAACCCAGTGTCACATACTCGGAGATGTTGAGAAAGGCGATCTTGCCGTTGTGGATCCAGGCCTCCACCGCAAACTCCCAGCCATCCAGATGGGACTCCATCAGCAGCGGAAACTCCTCATCCGGAATGGAGTCCACCTCATCCGGCGTCCGGATCACCCGGTGCCCCAGGCAACCGGCCTTGTCGAAGGCCTTCAGGTGGATGGGGTCGTTGGGATCGCCATCCAGCTTGAGCAGCGCCTGGTTGACCCGCTTGAGAAAACGGACGACATCCTCCTTGTCGTGGGCCTCCTCGAAGATCCCCACGCGGATGCCGCCCAGCTGGGCACGGCGCTTCATCAGCGCCTTGTCGCGCAGCAACAGCGACTGACCGTAGAGGCGCGGCTTGTCCAGCAACACGGCGTTGATCGCACCCGCCCACTCCACCGTCTCCTCAAAGAGCGGGATGGCCACATCGACCCCCTTCTCCTTCAGGGTATCGGCGATCTCCATGGAGCGGTCATTGAGCCGCTCAAAGTTCCAGGGCACATAGGGGATGTCGTATTTCTGGCAGTACTCCTCCGCCCATTCGGGTGCCACCACCACATAGCGTCTGTCGAAATTCTCGGCGGCCTCCACGGCATTCAGACTCCAGCCCAGCAGGGCAATATAGCCTTTGTCGGGATCCTTTTTCATCAAACACCTCCAGGGGTCGGCAACGGATAGCGCTTACAAAGCGCGCAAGGGGGGGAATATAGACTGCTTTCCTAGAATGAACATAACAAAAAAGCGTGCCGGTATAAACGGGCCATTACCCTGGACCTGAAAATACCCGTTTACCAGGCAGGGAAAACGAATTCGAAAGGACAGGAATTAAACAGGTGTCTAATGAGTTCTTTTTCCTGTACCGCGATAAAAATTCCTTGATTTCACTGAGGATTGTTCATCGTTTCTTACGTCCGTGTTGAAGTACCACTTCTTCATTGTCTCCGGCTCGACACCCTTTTGAGGAACGATACTAGCGACCACCTTGGTGGCTGTTTTGTCGTCCAAACCATGAATCAGCGTCCCTGCTGGTTCACAGTTCAAGCGTGCATTGACAACGTTTGCTGTTTTAATTGCCTTGCTTGAGCCGTGTGTCCCAAGATTAGCTGAACAGCAACTACTCTTCTACAGCCACCGAGACACTTATCAGGCCGATCACATCACCCGCATCAAATCCGTCTTTCTGGAAACCGAGCATATCGAGCTCTCCCTTCGGTTTTCCATGGCAGGCGAGGCAAGGCTGTATCAGCATTATCGGATCAAAGTAACGATATACCCTTTGCTTTCCCATCATGGCAAACTCGCCTTTTGGTTTAGCCTCACTACCGGCGTCCACAAACGCGCTAAGCACCTCGATCTCTTTTTGATCTGGAGCATTGCTCGGGTGACGGTAATTGACAGCAGGCTGCTTGGTTACAATTCCTGTCCGCGAATTGAACATCAGCCCGGTTTCTCTCGCCCATTTCGCCGGAAGGAAATGCTTCCACTTTACCCCCTTCACATTGAGCCGGTCCTGATTGTTATCCATACTCAACTTTCCGGCCCACAACAGTTTATCAATGATTCGCTGCTGGTCAGGGGAGGCATCCATAAATTCCGCTTCCAGTGCAGCCTTCCACTGATTAGCAAATACATCGCCAGTGAAGCCTTTGTCGCCCAGTGCCGGATCGGTCAATTTTCCCATCTGGGCAAAAATTACCATTCGGCCAGTGGCAAGTGCCTTGGATATCATTTCGGCAGTTGAATGGGCCTCCGATTCTTTTACTTTTTCCAGAAACAGATATTCCGGAAAACCCCCTTTTGCCGCTATACCAATATCGCCCTCGGCATTCGCATACCATGGCATCAAAAAGAACAAAGACACGAGTAGTATTTTTTTCATGGTCACCCTCCAGTTATTTTTATGCCGCTTTTTTTTGTGCAAGCAACGCCTGCTGCGGCAACCAGGCGTTGCTTTCCGAGCTATACAGCGAAATAACTTTCACAGCGTGTCATTATCGAAGCGCGCAGAATGAAATTGGAAAGGTATTTCTTGTTTTTATATACCCATATTATTTAATCAGGTTATCAGACAAATTAATCGAAACCAACGTTTTTATGCACACCCCGGATATCAGGCAGCACAGCAGTGATGGCTCATTAAGCAGGCCAAGGTAGTACCGGTAATGCACATCATCTCGCCAAGGCCAAAAAGCGAAACCCCGGCGAATAGCCGGGGTCTGTATCCTTAAAAAAAGGGCCTCATCCGAGGCCCTTAATCTCATCCCTTATCCCTTCAGCAATTCCTTTGCTTGCTTCGCCGCTTCCCGCACCCTCTCCGGCGCGGTGCCCCCTATGTGGTCCCGGGCGGCCACCGAACCCTCCAGTGTAAGGTAATCGAACACATCCTCCTTGATCGCCTCGGAAAACTGTTGCAGTTCTTCGAGTTTCATCTCGGAGAGGTCGCGCTCGGTTTCCACGCCGAGGGCGACGGCTTTGCCTACAACCTCATGTGCATCGCGGAAGGCCACGCCGTTGCGCACCAGGTAGTCGGCGAGATCGGTGGCGGTGGAGAAGCCGCGCAGGGCGGCTTCGCGCATGTTCTCTTTTTTCAGTTTGATCTGCGCCATCATGTCAGCGTAGACCTTGAGGCAGCCCTTCACCGTATCAATGGCATCGAACAGCGGCTCCTTGTCCTCCTGGTTGTCCTTGTTGTAGGCCAGCGGCTGGCCTTTCATGATCATCAGCATGGCAGAGAGGGAGCCGAAGACGCGGCCGCTCTTGCCACGCACCAGTTCGGGCACGTCTGGGTTTTTCTTCTGCGGCATAATGGAGGAGCCGGTGCAGAAGGCGTCGCCGAGGTCGACCCAGTCGAACTGGCTGGAGGACCAGAGGATCAGCTCTTCGCTGAAGCGCGACATGTGCATCAATAGAATGGATGCCCAGCTGAGAAACTCGATGGCGAAGTCACGGTCGGAGACGCCGTCCAGCGAGTTGCGTCCGGGCATGTCGAAGCCCAGCTCTTTGGCGGTGAACTCGCGATCGATCGGGTAGGTGGTGCCGGCCAACGCGGCGGAGCCGAGCGGCATGATATTGATCCGCTTGCGGCAGTCCTGCAAACGCTCGTTGTCACGTTGCAGCATCTCGTTCCAGGCCAGCATGTGGTGGCCGAAGGTGATCGGCTGCGCGGTCTGCAGGTGGGTGAAGCCGGGCAGGATGGTCTCGGCCTCGCGCCCGGCCAGTTCGATGAGAGCGCTCTGCAGGCGCTTCAGTTCCGGGGCGATGGCGCCGTCGATCTCGTCGCGCAGGTAGAGGCGGATGTCGGTGGCAACCTGATCGTTGCGCGAGCGGCCGGTGTGGAGCTTCTTGCCGGTGATGCCGATCATGTCGGTAAGGCGCTTTTCGATGTTCATGTGCACATCTTCCAGCGCAATGGACCAGGGGAAGTCGCCTGCCTGGATCTCCGCCTCGATCTGGGTGAGGCCGCGGATGATCTCGTCGCGCTCCTGGTCGCTCAACACGCCAACATGGGCGAGCATCCTGGCGTGGGCGATGGAGCCCTGAATGTCCTGCCTGTACATGCGCTGGTCAAAGCCGACTGAGGCGCCGAAAGCCTCGACGAAGGCGTCGGTGGGCTCGGTGAAGCGGCCGGTCCAGGGTTTCTCGACAGTTTTCTGTTCGCTCATGACGGATCCATCTTGCTGAATTAATGTGAAATTTGCCGCAGTATAGCCGATTCGGTCTCTGCACTGCGATGCTTGCCCTGCCCATTACTTATAACTCACCCCTCAGCGAGCCGCTGGCCGGTCGGATGCAAGGCGCGCCCTCGCAGGAAGGGTTGTTCCCTTTCAAGAGGGCGCAACGCCGCAGATGGCCGGCCAGCGGCTCGCCCGAAGGGAACCCCGCAAATGGCCCAATGCCGCGTTGCGCCCCTTGAAAAGGGCCGGGCCATTCCCTGCGGGCCACGCCTTGCCTTGGGCCATTTGCGGGGTTCTGAGGGGCGAGTTATAAGTAATGGGCAGGGCTTGCCTCGTCTCCTCGTCATCAATACCGTTATGATAGACGTATCAGCATAAGGTCTCAGGGAATGTGAAAACGTCAGCGCCAAAACCCAGCGAGTTTTTCCTGCCCGACTTCTGCGGTCTGCACTCGGTGCTCACCGTGGTGGTGCTATCGGAGCTGTTCGCGCTGATCTTCACCCTTGGCGCCCCCGGCACCAGCTTCGACCCCTGGGGCCAGCTGGCGCTGATCTCGCTGTTCATGCAGTGGGCGGGACTCTCCAGCGCGGCCCTGCTCTGCGCCAGCCGGCGAGTGCTGGCACGCCTGAGCAATGTGGCCGCCGCGCTGAGCGCCTATTTTATGCTGTTGCTGCTGATTCTGCTGCTCTCCGAGGTGGCCTATCGCCTCGCCGGTGATGCCGGCCATGTGCTGTACGGCACCAACCATGGCGAGTTCTTGCTGCGTAACCTGGCCATCGGCGCCATCGTCATCGCCCTGGCGCTGCGCTATCTCTATGTGCAGCATCAGTGGAAACAACGCATTCGCGCCGAGGCCGAGGCACGACTGCAGGCCCTGCAGGCACGCATCCGCCCCCACTTTCTGTTCAACAGCATCAACACCGTCACCAGCCTGATCCATGACAGACCGGATCAGGCTGAGGAGGCCTTGCTGGATCTCGCTGATCTGTTTCGCGCCAGCATGGGTGAGGAGCAGCGCCGCATCCCCTTCGCCGATGAGCTGGCGCTCACCCGGCGCTATCTGCACATGGAGACACTGCGCCTGGGCGAGCGGCTGAGGGTGGAGTGGCGGGTCGATACCATCCCGCCGCAGGCGCTGATCCCGCCGTTGATCCTGCAACCGCTGGTGGAGAATGCGGTCTATCACGGCATCGAGCCCCACCGCCAGGGCGGCACCATCACCCTCGCCGGCCACACCCGCGGTAATACCCTGGTGCTGGAGCTGAGCAACCCGCTGCCGCCGCAACCCGCCGTACACAAGGGCGGCAACCGGCTGGCGCTCGACAACATCCGCGAGCGCCTGCAGGCCCACTACGGCCGCCAGGCGGCGCTGAAGATTGACGAAAACGACGGAATCTACCGTGTCACCCTGACCCTGCCGCTGGAGGTGGAAGCGTGAAGGTGTTGATTGTCGATGACGAAGCCCCGGCCCGCGATCGCTTGCGTCGCCTGCTGGGTAATATTGATGGGATTCAGGTTGTCGGCGAGGCCGCGGATGGCCGCACTGCACTGCTCGCCAACAGCGAACTGCAACCGGATCTGCTGCTGCTGGATATCCGCATGCCGGCGCTCGACGGCATGGCCACGGCGCGGGAGCTGGCGAAACTGGACAATCCCCCGGCGGTGATCTTCACCACCGCCTACGGCGAACACGCGCTGGAGGCCTTTGAGGCCGAGGCGCTGGACTATCTGGTCAAACCGGTACGCCAGGAGCGGCTGGAACAGGCGCTGGCACGAGTAGAAAAACGCGGTCGGGTAGAGAAGGAGGAGAACGGCAAAGCGGGACGCAGCCACCTCACGGTACGTAAACACGGTGACCTGCAACTCATAGCGGTGAACGAGATCCTCTACCTGCAGGCGGACAACAAGTACGTGACTGCCTATCTGCCCGGGCGCGAGGAGCTGCTGGAGGAGTCGCTCAAGCAGCTGGAGGAGGAGTTTGGTGAGCGCTTTCTGCGCGTGCACCGCAATGCCCTGATCACCCGGCAACGGCTGGAGGGAATTGAGAAGGATCTGGAGGGGCACTGCCATGTGACGCTGCGTGGCGTCGGGCGCGGGCCGGAGATCTCGCGCCGTCACCTGCCGGAGATACGGCGCATTCTCAGGGAGCGGGGATGAGGGTTATTCCTCGAAGGAGGTCAGATTGACCCGCATCGGCTTGTTGCGGCGCAGGATGTTGAGCGCCTCGTCGATCGAGATATCCAGATAGCCACCATAGTAGTCGGGGGTCATCAGCCCGACGCGCTTCTCGCCGATCTCAACCCCGTTGCCATCCAGGAACACCACGGTAGGGGTAACGAAGACATCGTAACGATCGGCAAACTCGGCAGGGGTGATCGCACTGCCGTCGAAATCCCGCATCTTGTTGTAGTTATCGATCTTCATCTTGCGGATCAGCGCCCGGTCGCCATAGTCACCGCTGCGCAGCATCGGTTTGAGGTACTCCTCCTCCACCCGGCTACAGTAACCGCAATGCTCGGCGGAGAGCATCAGCATGATCGGCAGGCGCTTGTCCGCCGCCAGTTTTCCGACGCTTTCAAGGTCATCGATTTCGAGCACCTTGACATCATCTGCAGCAAAAACAGGGGCAACTGCAGCGATAAGCAGGGAAACAACGAAATATTTAAGGCTTTCTGCAATCTTCATCACGAAGGACTCCGGCAAAACCGGCAGACAGAATAGGATGCCTGCGCCGTTACTGCAATAAGTGTATGATCCAACTCATTACAGCTCCGGGGTTTTGACCCGGTTTGTCCCTGTCGGTTCCCCGCAGCCGCAACGTGAACGGATAGTTATACCCTATGAACAAAAAATTGATCCGCATTGCCACCCGCGAGAGCCTGCTTGCCCTGTGGCAGGCCGAATACGTCGCCACCGCACTGAAGAACGCCTACCCCGGCCTGGAGGTGGAGCTGGTGAAGATGAAGTCCAAAGGCGACAAGATCCTCGACACCCCGCTGGCGAAGATCGGCGGCAAGGGGCTGTTCGTCAAGGAGCTGGAGGACGGCATGCTCAACGGCGATGCCGATATCGCCGTGCACTCGATGAAGGATGTACCGATGGAGCTGCCCGAGGGGCTCCACCTGCCGGTGATCTGCCCGCGCGAAGACCCGCGCGACGCCTACGTCTCCAACAATTTCAAAAGCCTGGACGAACTACCCCAGGGGGCGGTGGTCGGCACCTCCAGCCTGCGCCGCCAGTCCCAGCTGCTGGCGATGCGCCCGGATCTGCAGATCAAATTTCTGCGCGGCAACGTACAGACCCGCCTGCGCAAGCTCGATGACGGCGAATACGATGCCATCATCCTCGCCGGCGCCGGTCTCAAGCGCCTCAAGCTCGAGGAGCGCATCACCGAGATGCTGGAGGTAACCACCATGCTGCCGGCCTGCGGCCAGGGTGCGGTGGGGATCGAGTGTCGCGAGGATGATGACGAGCTCAACCTCATGCTGGCGGCGCTCAACGACGCCAAAACCTCCGCCCGCGTACGTACCGAGCGGGCGATGAACCGACGTCTGGAAGGCGGCTGCCAGGTGCCCATCGCCGGCTATGCCGAGCTCGACCACGGTGTCATTGTGATGCACGCCATGGTCGCCAGCCCCGACGGCAAGGAGGTGATCCGCGGCAATATCAGTGGTTACCCCGAGGCGGCAGAGGAGCTCGGCATCGCCCTGGCCGAGGATCTGCTCTCCCGCGGAGCCGATGCCATCCTTGCCGAACTCTATGACGGTCAACAATAAACTGCACGGTCTCGGCGTACTGGTCACCCGGCCGGCCCACCAGGCCGGCCCGCTGTGCGAACGCATCATCGAAGCCGGCGGGCGGGCAATACGCTTTCCCCTGCTGCAGATCCACGACAACAGCCACACCGCTGACGTCCGACAGCGGCTGCAGCAGCTTGCCAGTTACCATATCCTCATCTTCGTCAGCCCCAACGCCGTCCACTATGGCCTTGACGCCATCGAACGCTACGGTGGCGTGCCCGCCGGGCTGCAGTTGGCTGCGGTCGGCCGCGGTACCGCCCGTGCACTGAGTGAACGGATCGGTCGCGGCCCGGAGCTGGTTCCCACGCACCAGTTTGACAGCGAAGGGCTGCTGGCCCTGCCCGGATTGCAGCAGGTTGAGGGAAAAGGCATTCTGATCATTCGCGGCAACGGCGGGCGCGCCCTGATGGGCGAGACGCTGCGTGAACGCGGCGCCCGGGTTGACTATGCTGAGGTTTACAGGCGTGAGATCCCGGGTCCTCTTGTCGCAGAGCCGAACTGGCTGGCAAAAACGGATATCATTACCGTGACCAGCAGCGAAGCACTAGAGAATCTTCTGAACCTCACCGACGAGGCACAGCACCCGGCGCTACTGGCCAAACCGCTGGTGGTGGTCAGTGAGCGCGCCGCGGCACGGGCCCGTGAACTCGGTTTCCGGTTACCGGCACGGGTTACTCTGCATGCCAGTGACGAGGCGATAATGGAGGCGGTCAGCAACTGGGCCGCCGATCTACCCAGGGTGGAACGAAACCAATGAGCGACAAAACCGAAACCTCTGACGTGGCCGAAGAGATCCCCGGCAACGAGGCCGCTGAGACGGCGGAAACTCACGAACATGAACCGGCCAAACAGACCTCCGGGGGTCGTACTGCCTTTCTGATCAGCCTGCTGGCACTGCTTCTGCTCGGCGGCAGCTTTTTCTATTTGTGGCAACAACAACAAAACCTGCGGGCCGATCTCGGGGCGCTGGAGGGCAGTATCGATAAACTGTCCGGGGTAATGGAAAGACGCCATCAGGAGCAGCTGGAGCAGCTCAGGGATATCCCGGAGCACCCGCATCCGGAGATCAACGGGCGCATCGAGCAAAACCACGCTCAGCTGCGGCAACTGCAAGGCCGGATCCGGCAGCTGGGTAGCCGCGTCGGTCAGGGGCAGCGCGACTGGGTCATCGCCGAAACCGAGTATCTGCTGGGCATCGCCGAACACCGCCTGAACCTGGAACGGGATCCCCGCACAGCGCGTGCTGCCCTGGACGCGGCACGTACCCGCCTGGAGAGCCTCGATAGCGAATCATTTGCCGCGGTTATTCGCCAGATCGATGCCGATATCGACAAAGTTTCGGCGATCCAGCTTCCTGATCGTGCGGCCATGGCCCGCGAGCTGACGACGCTGGCCACCGCCGTGGAGGCGCTGCCGCTCTCCCCCACTGCCGCTGCGCCATCCCCGTCCTCCGGCACCGACAAGGTCGAGAGTGAGCCGCCGCTTCCCGACACCACCTGGAAGGCGATTTGGCAAAAGATCTGGCGCGATCTCCGCGGCTTGGTCACCATTCGCCGCCAGGGTGAGGTGGAGCGGCTTACCCTGCCCCCTGAACAGCGCTACTTCCTGCGCCAGAACCTGCAGCTCAAACTCGAATCCGCGCGTTTTGCCCTGTTGGCCGGCAACAGTGCCGCCTGGCAGGCCGCTCTGGACGAATCCGGCACCTGGCTGCGCCGCTACTTCGACACCAGCAGCCAACCGGTCATCACGGCCCTTGATACTCTGGCACAGCTCGCTGCAGTCGAACTCGAGCCGGTACTGCCGCAACTGGGAGAGACAAGAGCTCTGCTGCAGGGGACAGTCCTTCAGCAGGAGCCTGCTGCAGAAACTGAAACGGCACCCGCCGAGCAAAACGTAGCGCCTGCGGCTGAGACCGATCCCGTACCCGCCGCAGAGCCGGCCACAGAAGAGTCCTCACCCCCCGCAGCGAAGGAGAGTGGCGGCGAGAAAACCGCGCCTGTCACCGAGGATCTTCCGCCACAACCGCAGGGTGAGTCCTTATGAGATATCTCCTGATCACTCTGCTGCTGTTGGGTGCCGCGATCGGCTTCGGCCTGCTGGCCCAACACGACCCGGGCTACGTGCTGATCAACTACAGCGGCTGGTCGATCGAGAGCAGTTTCAGCATCTTCATGCTGGCAGCGTTGCTCGCCTTTAGCGTTTTTTATCTTGTGCTACGGCTCACCTTTGGCACCCTGCACCTGCCACGGCGTATGACCGACTGGCGCCAACGGCACCAGACCGTGCATGCCCGTGAGCTGACCCACAAAGGGTTGATCGCCCTGGCCGAGGGAAGCTGGCAGGAAGCGGAAAAGAAGCTCAGCCGCGCTGCTGGGCACAGCGACACCCCGCTGATCAACTACCTGGGGGCGGCCCGTGCGGCACAGAAACAGGGCGAGGAGCAGCGCCGCGACGACTACCTCTCCCAGGCCTACCAGAGCATGCCCGATGCAGAATTGGCAGTCGGCCTGACCCAGGCGGATCTGCAGCTCTCACAGGGACAGGCGGAACAGGCGCTGGCGACCCTGCGCTACCTGCACACCATTGCGCCAAAACATGGCTATGTGCTCTATCTTCTGAAAAAGATCCATGAACGTCTGCAAAACTGGGATGAACTGATCGAGCTGTTGCCGTCGCTGAAGAAGCAGAAGGTGCTCGATGAAGCGCAGTGCAGAGAGCTCGAGCTGTACCTGCACAGCATGCGCCTGCAGCGCTGCGTCTCGCTCGAACGGCTGGAACAGCTGTGGCAACAGGTACCGAGAAAACTTCGCCACAACCCATCGCTGCTACACGACTACGGCTCACTGCTGCTGCAGCTGGGTGATGAAGTCCGCGCCGAAGTGGTTCTGCGGGAGTTCCTCGCGAAGGAGTGGGATGTGGTGCTGATCCGGCTTTACGGCCAACTGCAGGGCGAGGATCTCAAGCTGCAGCTGACCACGGCCGAATCATGGCTCAGCGAGCATGAACATCATCCTGACCTGCTACTGACGCTGGGCCGCCTGACGCTGAAAAGTCAACTCTGGGGCAAGGCACGCAGCTACCTGGAGGCGAGTCTCGGTGTCGAGCCACGCGCCGAGACCTGCTGTGAACTGGGTGATCTGTTGCAGCAACTGGGAGAGACCGAGCAGGCCGGAGAATACTACAGACAGGGTCTGGAACTGGCCATCGGCAACGACTGCAGCCACATTATGCTAGCAAAACACAGTGGTACCCTGCAGACAAAGCCCGACCTTAACCTTGAACCTGTCCCCTGATCGCGCCGGGTTAACTGTCTCTGGCCCACTCGAAGGCATCACCGTAGCAGTGCTCGGGCGCCATACCCCGTGCAACCATCGCATCCCGGGCACTGTAGACCATGGCCGGATGACCGCAGGCATAGAGTTCAAAATCCGTAAGGTTTTCGAAATCGGACGCCGCGGCCTCCTGCACATAACCGCGGCGACCATCCCAGTCACTGCCGGGCTGTGACAGTACCGGACGGTAGCGGATATTGGGGAACTTTCGCTCCCACTCACGCAACTGGGCATCGGCGTAGAGATCCTCCTTGTGCCGTGCGCCCCAGTAGAGATAGACCGGACGACTCGACTGCTCGGCCACCATGTGCTCGATGATCGCCTTGATCGGACCGAAGCCGGTACCGGTAGCAAGCATGATGATCGGCCGCTCGGAATCCTCGTGCAGAAAAAAGGTCCCTTTGGGTCCCTCGATGCGCACGATCTCGCCCGCCTTCATCTCACTGAAGAGGTGATCGGTAAACTCGCCGCCCTTGATATGGCGAATGTGGAACTCCAGCAGTTCATCCTGATGGGGCGCGTTGGCGATGGAGAAGGCGCGCTTGCGCCCGTCCTTCATGATGAAATCGACATACTGGCCTGCGAGGTATTGCATCCGCTCGCTCTCGGGAAGTTTGAGGAACAGCGCCATGACATCATGGTTGAGTCTCTCCAGACGGGCCACCTTGGCTGGCATATTCCTGATCGGGATCTCCTCAACCGCACCCAGCTCGTGCACCTCGATGGTGATATCGCTGATCGGCCGGGCGACACAAAACAGCGACATACCGACCGCCGCCTCTTCCTCGCTCAGTCCCATCGGCTCATCATCGCCGTAGCTGATCTCGCCGCTGACAACCTTGCCGATGCAGGCGCCGCAGGCACCGCCGCGGCAGCCATAGGGAAAAGCCAGACCACTGCGCAGCGCGGCGTCAAGAATGGATTCGTCACCCTCGGTGCGGAATTCGTGTCCGCTGGGCAGGACCTTGATGTTGAAACTCATGTGCTTCCTTCGCAGTAGTTCGCTTATGCTATTATTACCTAGTAAAAGAGTAAGGATTATCCCTCAATCAACCCTGAGAGTAAAACGTGCAGAATATCTTCATCATCGGCTGTGGCAATATCGGTCGCCTGGTTGCGGGAAAATGGATTGAACAGGGCGTCAACGTCACTGCACTGGCTCGATCTGAGGCCAGCGCGCTACGTCTTCAAGGTCTCGGGATAAAAACCGTCTTCGGTGATCTGGATCGGCAGCAAACGCTAACCGGTCTCCCGCTGGCCGGCCACACCCTCTACTACTTTGCACCCCCCTCACCACAGCACGAGGGGGATCCGCGGATGGAGAATCTGCTCACCGCCATCAACCCGCAGAACCTGCCGCGCCGAATCATCTATATCAGCACCAGCGGCGTCTACGGCGACACGGGCGGGGCGTGGGTCACCGAGCAGGACGATCCCAATCCACAAACCGCACGTGCCCGACGCCGGGTGGCTGCTGAAACCGCCTTGCGCCGTTTCGGCCGGGGGCAAAACGTGGCGGTGGTCATCCTGCGTGTCGGAGGGATCTACGGGCCGGGCCGGCTCCCCGAGGAGCGGCTACAGCGGGGGCTTCCGGTACTCAACGAGGCCGAATGCGGCTACACCAACCGCATTCACGCCGAGGACCTGGCCCATATCTGCCTGACAGCAGCGGAGAAGGGGAAAGCCGACAATATCTATAACGTCACCGACGGCCAGCCCGGCAACATGACCCAGTACTTCTATGCGGTGGCCGATGCCCTGGGACTGCCGCGCCCTCCCAGCCTGCCGATGGACGAAGCCCGTGAACAGCTCAGTCCGGCGATGCTCTCCTATCTCACCGAGTCCCGGCGCATGGACAACAGCAAACTGCTGCGCGAATTTGGCATTACCCTGCGCTACCCCGATCTGCAGAGCGGACTGAAGGACATAAAACAGTTCAAAGTTACAAGTTGAAGGTTAAAAGTGGGGATGCATCTGCGCATATCGGATATCAGGATGCAGCGCTGTATGAATGCGTGTCATGCAACTTGAAACTACCTTCAACAGCGTACCAGCCCCGCCTCGACCTCGTCACGTTTCTCCCGGCCAACCAACTGCTCGATGAGAGTCAGGGCAAAGTCCATCGCGGTGCCGGGACCGCGGGAGGTGATCACCTTGCCATCCTGTACCACCGCATCCTGCAGGTACTCCACATCGGGCAGCTTCATCTTGTCGACAAAGCCGGGATAGCTGGTCGCTCTCTTGCCCGCCAGCAGACCGGCGTTGGCCAGCACCCTGGGAGCGGCACAGATCGCGGCGGTGAACTTGCCGCTGTCGGCCATCTTGCGCAGCAGCCCGGCAATACGCGGGTCGTTATCCAGGTGCTCGGCACCGGGCATGCCGCCGGGCAGGACCACCATGTCGTAGTCACGTTTGAGGGCCTCATCGAGGGTGGTCTGGGGCAACAGGACCACCCCGCGCGAGGCGGTAACCGGCCCCTCTTGCAGACCAGCGGTGACCACCTCCACCCCGGCCCGCACCAGCAGGTCGATGATGGTTACCGCTTCAAGCTCTTCACACCCTTGGGCAAGGGGGACAAGGACGCGTGCCATAGTTGCTCCCTCCGCTTCTCTTTGTGGGTAATCAACTCCGAGGCCGGTACCAGCCGCACCCCAAAGCCCTCAAGGTGTGGCAACACCTTCTGCAGCACCGCCAGGGTTTCAGGATAGGGATGACCGATCCCCAGTGCATAACCATTGCTGTGTGCAAGCCGGAGCAAGCGCACGAACTGTTTGAGGATCTGGCGCTCCTCCCGGTGATGGTCGAGAAACACCTGACGGCGCATCGTCGGTAACTCATGCTCCACCGCGATCTGCTGTGCCACCGTCTTGTTGGTGGTGGTGCTGTCGATAAAATAGAGGTTGCCGCGCTCACGCAGCGCCGCCATCAACCAGCCCATGTGACCAGGGTGGCGTGTCAGCAGGCTTCCCATGTGGTTGTTGACACCACGTGCGTGGGGCACCGAGGCAAGGTTCGCCTCCAGGGTATCGAGCAGGGCACGTTGGCTCATCACCATATCCATGCCGCCCGGGCCCATCGCCCTGCCGTTGATCGCCTGCATCGGCTGGTGCAGCATCACCTCCTTGCCAGCGCCGTGAGCCAGCTCCGCCAGACGGCGACTGTAGGGGGTTCGGGGCAGGATCGCGTAGGTCAGCTGGCCGGGCAGCTCGATGGCCCGGGAGCCGGCATCGAGCCGATCCCCCAGATCATCGATGATCAGAGCGATAACCGGTGGCGACGCCGGCTGGCCATCAGCCGCAGCCGCCGTCACCGCCAGCGCGCAGCACACACCGACCAGCAACCTGCGCCATGGATGGCCGGTGCTCATTACTCACCGCTACGGCTTTGCAGGATGCTCAGGCCCTTGAGCAGGTTGAGCGCCTCATGCAGGACGTAGTCGCTGTCGGCCAGCGACTTCTCCTCTTCATCGCCCTTGCTCTGCTCCTTGACCGGTTTGTCGCCGTTGCCGTTACTCAGGTGGCGACTGAGGTCCGCCTCCCGCAGCAGTTGTACCCCGTTATCCTCCACTCGTGCCACTTTCATCGCCTCGGTCTTGATATCCGGCTCGATGCCCTCGGCCTGGATGGAACGGCCTGAGGGGGTAAAATAGCGGGCGGTGGTGATTTTGACCGCGCTGTTGTTACTCATGGGGAAGATGGTCTGTACCGAGCCCTTGCCGAAGCTGCGCGTGCCCATAATGATGGCGCGCTTGTGATCCTGCAGGGCACCGGCAACGATCTCCGAGGCGGAGGCCGAACCGCCATTGATCAACACCACCAGCGGCGCGCCGTCAAGGATGTCATCCGGCGTGGCATTGAAATCGAGCTTGGCATCCTGCGCCCGGCCCTCGGTGTAGACCACCTTGCCCTTGCGCAGGAAGGCATCCGAGACACTGACCGCCGCACCCAGCACCCCACCGGGATTGTTGCGCAGGTCGAGCACCATACCGGTGAGTGCACCCTCGTTCTCCTTTTTCAGCTCACGGACCGCCTTGTGCACATCCTCCCCGGTATTGGACTGGAAATTGGTGATGCGCAGGTAACCAAAGCCCTTGTCCAGCAGGCGGCTCTTGACGCTCTGTACCTTGATAATGTCACGGGTAATGGTGATCACCAGCGGTTTCTGGGTTCCATCACGGACGATGGTCAGGGTGATGTCGGTGCCCGGTTCACCGCGCATCATACTCACCGCCTCATTCAGGCTCATCCCCTTGACCGGGGTGTCGTCGAGGCGGACCACCAGATCACCGGCCATGACACCGGCACGCATCGCAGGGGTATCATCAATGGGTGCGACCACCTTGACGAAGCCATCCTCCATGGTCACCTCGATACCGAGACCGCCGAACTTGCCGCTGGTCCCCACCTGCAGCTCCCTGAACTCCTCCCGATCGAGGTAGGCGGAGTGGGGATCGAGGCTGGAGAGCATGCCACGGATGGCCCCCTCAATCAGGGTCTTGTCATCCACGTCCTCGACATAATCGGCCTTGACCCGGCCGAAGACCTCGCTCAGACCGCGCAATTCGTCCAGTGGCAGGGTACTGCCTGCGCTGTTCTCTTGCTGACGCTCGGCCAGCACACTGGTGCCGACACTGAGCGTGATACCCAGCGCCATGCCAATGACCAGGACCAGTGAAACTCGTGCAGATGACTTCATGTAGTACTCCCGGGACAAGCCACTGCATCCGTCATACCGGCTCGTCCTGTTAATCGTTGTCGTAGATGGAGACAGCCCAATCTTAACCCGAATGTAAATATTATTTCGCCCAGCCCCTTTAACGGCGACACCAGCGAACCGGATCGGTGGGCCGGCCGTTCTTGCGGATCTCGAAATAGAGGCCCACCCTGTCCAGCCCCCCACTGTCGCCGACGCTGGCGATCGTCTCGCCGGCCTCCACCCAGTCACCCGTCTCCTTGTAGAGACTCTGGTTGTGGCCATAGAGACTCATGTAACCGTCGCCATGGTCAATGATCATCAGCAAGCCGTAGCCGCGCAGCCAGTCGGCAAAGGCGACCCGGCCGTGGGAGATGGTCCTCACCTCCTGGCCCTGTTGCGCACCGATCATCACCCCGCTCCAGCGCAACTTGCCCAGTTTGCGCGGGCTGCCGTAACTGACCAGCAACGGGCCGCTGGCGGGCCACTGCATCTTACCTTTGAGGCTGGCGAAGGGCTTTCGGTTCCCTGCTTCGGCAGGAATATCCGACAATGCATCGGCCAGGGCGCGAATGAGCTCCTTTAACTGCTCCTCATCCCGGCGCATGCCGGTGAGGCGCTGATCCTCGCTTTCAATCTCGGCCTTGAGCCGTCGCACCAGCTCCTCCCGTTCAAGGCGGCCCTGTTCCAGCGCACTCTTCTCGCCAGCGCGCTGCTCGCGCAGCGTACGCAGCCGCTCGGCCTCGGCCCCCAGCTCACGTTGTACCCGTTCCAGTTCGTTGATAGTGACGCTGAGGTGGGTTATGCGTTCGCTGCGCGCCTGGTTCAGGTAATCATAGTAGGTGACCACGCGTCCGACCGTGGAGGGGCTCTGTTGATTGAGCAGGATCTTCAGGTACTCCTGGCGGCCCATGGCGTAGGCGGCCCGCACCTGGGCGGCCAGGTAGTCGCGCTGCGCGGACACCGTCTCCTGCAGCGAGCGCTCTTCCCCCTCCAGTTTTTCCTGTCGCCGCCGGCGCTCTGCCAGATCCTGGTCCAGCCGGCGAATATTGCGGTTCAACTCACCGATGCGCCGCTCCGTGGTGCGCAGTTCATTGCGCAGCGCATCATGCTGGCCACGCGCCTTTTGCAGCCGCTGCTGCAGGGCGGTGATGCGCTCACGCAGCTGTTTGAGTTCGGCCTCCTTGGCCTGACGTTCAGAGGCATCCAGCGGCGAGACACCCAGCAGCAGCACCAGCAGCAGCGGCAGAAGCCGGGGGCGACTCACTGCGCGCTCCCGAACAGCGCCGCCATCAAATCACTCCTCCTCCTCGTCGCAGGGGTGGATAATGCTGTGGCCATTCATCTCGTTAGGCTGCTTGAGCCCGAGCAGGAACAGCATGGTGGGGGCTACATCGGCCAGGGTGCCCGAATCTTCCAGGGTGAACTCCCGCTCACCCACATAGATAAAGGGTACCGGGTTGGAGGTGTGGGCGGTGTGGGCCTGGCCGGTATCCTCGCCACGCATCTGCTCGGCATTGCCGTGATCGGCGGTGATCAGCATCTCACCGTCCTTCTTCACCATCGCCTTGACCAGGCGTTCGAGACAGCGGTCGAGGGTTTCGATCGCCTTGACCGTGGCGTCGAAGTCGCCGCTGTGACCGACCATGTCCGGGTTGGCGTAGTTACAGATAATGACATCGTACCTGTCGCTTTCGATCGCCTCGATCAGCTTGTCGGTGACCTCCCCGGCGTTCATCTCCGGCTGCTGATCGTAGGTCGAAACCTGGGGGGAGGGCACCAGGATGCGATCCTCACCCTCAAACGGCTCCTCGCGGCCACCGTTGAAAAAGAAGGTAACGTGGGCGTACTTTTCGGTCTCGGCGATGCGCAGCTGATGCATGCCGAGGTTGGCGAGCACCGCGCCGAAGACGTTAACCAGCCGCTCCGGCGGGAAGGCGACCGGGATAGTGTAGTCGGCACTGTATTCGGTAAGGCTGACGAACATGCCCAGCTCGGGCTTGTTGGCCCGCTCGAAACTGTCGAACCCCTCCTCGACGAAGGGACGGGTGATCTGGCGCGCCCGGTCCGAGCGATAGTTCATGAAGATCACCACATCGCCGTCTTCGACACAGACTTTTTCGCCCCCCTCGGGACGGATCAGCGTGGCCTTGACGAACTCATCACTTTCGCCCCGCTCGTAAGCCATCTCCAGGCCACTCATGGCGTCGGGCGCCACATAGTCGCTGTTGCAGCCGGTGATCAGATCGTAGGCGGCCTGGATGCGCGGCCAGCGGTGGTCGCGATCCATGGCGTAGAAACGGCCGATAATGGAGGCGATACGGCCGCCCCCCAGCTCGGCAAAGATATTCTCCATGGCCTGAATCGACTCGGCGGCACTCTTCGGTGGCGTGTCACGACCATCGAGAAAGGCGTGCAGATAGACTCCCTTCGCGCCGCGCTCCAGCGCCAGACGTGCCATGGCGTGGATATGCTCCTCGTGGCTGTGCACGCCGCCGGGGGAGAGCAGGCCCAGGATATGTACCGCCTTGTCATCGGCGATCGCCTTGTCCACCGCCTCGGTCAGGGTGGCGTTGCTGAAAAAGGAGCCGGTTTTAATGGCGCGGCTGACCCGGGTGAACTCCTGATAGACCACGCGCCCGGCACCAAGATTGAGGTGTCCCACCTCGGAGTTGCCCATCTGGCCACTGGGCAGACCAACCTCTGCGCCAGAACAGCGTAACAAGGTATGTGAGTATTCACTCCACAACCGGTCCCAGACCGGGGTGCGGGCGCTTTTTATGGCGTTGTAGTGATCGCTTTCGCTGTAGCCCCAGCCGTCCAGCACGGTCAGCAGGAGGGGGCGGTGACGCTCGGCAGAGGACATATATCAAATCAATCCGGTCTGTTATGGTTTCAATTCTGGGTTATTCTAGAGCACTGTTACATGCTTGGCGATACTTTCAGAGCCCCCCAAAGAGGCATCAGCCTGTGTAGAATATTGCGGCAGGGGCAGAGCAAATCAAACCATTCGGCGGTTTTGTCACAACCCGTCAAAAATATCCCTGATTCAGACAAAGCTCTTCTCAAGAGCTGCATTATTGTATATTGTTTTGCTGATATTGGCAGCCGTCCGGCCAGCAGCAGCATCACTTGCCCGTTGCCACTGCCCCATTTCGACATTATTAGGATCATTAAAACATGTCAGAAGATAAAGATATGACATTGATTACCAGGGATGAGGATATCGAACGGGCCTCGCGCTCCCTGAAGGCCATGTCGCATCCGCTGCGCCTGAAAATACTCTGCACCCTGGGCGACCAGGAGGTCAGCGTACAGGACATCGTCGATCGCGTCGGCACCTCGCAGAGCAATATCTCACAACACCTTGCCATTCTTCGTGACAAGGGTATCCTCTCCTCCCGCAAGGACGCCAACCGCGTCTTCTACAAGGTCGTGGATGCGCGCACCCTGCAGCTTATCAGCATGATGCGTAACGTCTTCTGCAGTATGGAGTAAACATCCGCTCCCACTCACCGGCGGCATGCCTCATCCGCCGCCGGTGGTACATCCCCACTCATTCTGCCTGTAACCGGATATGTCACAATTTATCGAGTTTGCTACCAACCACTGGGATCTGTTTCTGGCCCTGGCCATCATCCTGTTCATGATGTTCAGCGGCGGGCTCGGCAGTCGCCTGCGCGGCTACAAGGAGGTCGGACCGACCGAGTCGGTGCAGATCATTAACCATGAAGGCGCGCTCCTGCTGGATGTTCGCGAGGATAACGAATACAAGGACGGCCATATCCTCGATTCACTGCATATTCCGCTGGGCAAACTGGGCGAACGAATGGATGAACTTGAAAAGTTTCGCGAAAAGCCGATCATAGTAGGTTGCCGCAGCGGCCATCGCTCTGCCAGCGCCTGCGCAAAACTGCGCAAGCGCGGCTTTGGGAAAGTCTACAATCTCAAGGGCGGAGTGATGGCATGGCAAAACGCCGACCTGCCTCTGCAAACCCAGGCCAAAAAGAAAAAACGTAAATAGGATCCTTACTATGCCAAACGTCGTCATGTACACCACCGCCTCCTGCCCCTTCTGCGTCCGCGCACGCAGCCTGCTGGACAAAAAAGGCGTGGAATACACCGATATTCGCATCGACAACCAGCCCGATCTGCGCCCGGAGATGGAAGAGAAGGCCGATGGCCGCACCTCGGTACCGCAGATCTTCATCGATGACTACCACGTCGGCGGCTTCGATGAGCTCTCCGAGCTGGATATCGACGGTGAGCTGGACAAACGTCTCGGCCTCTGAACCCCGCAGGCACGGCCATGAACGACGCGCTGCACATCGTCTGTCCCCACTGCCACAGCGTCAATCGCGTGCCTCAGGCGAAACTCGCTGCGGGCGCCCGGTGTGGTCGCTGTAAACAGCCGCTGTTCGATGGCCAGCCGGTGGAGCTGACCCAGGAGAGCTTCAGCCGCCATATAGGTCGCAGCGATATCCCGGTACTGGTCGATTTCTGGGCGCCCTGGTGCGGCCCGTGCAAGATGATGGCGCCGGTCTTTGTCCAGGCGGCGGTCGGCCTCGAGCCACAGGTCCGGCTGGCCAAGGTCAACACCGAGCAGGAGCAGGGACTGGCCGGCCAGTACGGTATCCGCAGTATTCCCACCCTGGCCCTGTTCAAGGGCGGACGGGAGATCGACCGTGTCGCTGGCGCCATGGATCTGAACAACCTCCTGGCCTGGACACGTCGACACCTTTGACCAAACCTCTTCAGCCAGGCCTTTCACCACTTACAACGCAGGAACCAGCATGAGCGAGAACGAGAACGAAAACGCCCAACAGAACACCCAGCAGGGCGATGGCCCGCAATTCGCCATCCAGCGCATCTACACCAAGGACATCTCCTTCGAGACCCCGAACTCCCCGGCCATTTTCACTGAAAAGTGGGAGCCACAGGTGAACGTGGAGCTCAACTCCACCGGCAACACGGTGGCCGAGGGGGTCTACGAGGTGACCCTCTCTGTCACCGTCACCGCCAAACTCGGCGACAAGACCGCCTACCTGGCCGAAGTGCAACAGGCCGGTATCTTCGTACTCAGCGGTTTCAGCGAGCAGGATATGGGCGGCATGATCCACAGCTACTGCCCCAATCTGCTGTTTCCCTATGTCCGCGAGGTGATCTCCGACCTGGTGGCCAAGGGCAGTTTCCCGCAGATGCTGCTGCAGCCGATCAATTTCGATCTCCTCTACAGTCAGCACCTGCAACAGCAACAACAGCAGGCCGGCGAGACACCAGAGGAGCCGGTTCACTAGACCATGGCGCACTCGAACTGCCCGGATCCCATTGCCGTGCTCGGCGCCGGCTCGTGGGGCACCGCACTGGCGATCCAGCTCGCCCGCAACGGGATAGAGGTCTTGCTGTGGGGCAGAAATGCAGACGAAATGGCAAGGATGGCCGCAGACCGCTGCAATACGCGCTATCTCCCTGACATTGGCCTGCCCGAAAAACTCTCCCCGGTGGCCGACCTTGCGCAAACGCTCGCCACCGCCGCCGATGTGCTGGTGGTGGTACCCAGTCACGCCTTTCGTCAGACCCTGACGCAGATCGCCCCGCTGCTCAAGCCCGGCAGTCGTGTTGCCTGGGCCACCAAGGGGCTGGAGCCGGGCAGCCGCAAACTGCTGCATCAGGTTGCCCGTGAAACCCTCGGGGAGGGGTACCCCGCAGCGGTGATCTCCGGCCCCACCTTCGCCAAAGAGGTCGCCCGCGGCCTGCCCACCGCCGTGACCGTCGCCTCCACCGATCCGCACACCGCAGAGCACTTCGCCGCCTGCCTGCACGGCGGCACCTTCCGCGCCTATACCGCCAGCGATGTCGTCGGGGTGGAACTGGGCGGTGCCTGCAAGAACGTACTGGCCATCGCCGCCGGGATCGCCGATGGCCTGGGCTACGGCGCCAACACACGCGCCGCGCTGATCACCCGCGGTCTGGCTGAATTGATGCGCCTCGGTGCCCCCCTCGGCGGCCACCCAGAGACCTTCATGGGATTGGCGGGGCTGGGCGATCTGGTGCTGACCTGCACCGATGATCAATCGCGCAACCGCCGTGTCGGTCTGGCGCTGGGGCAGGGCAAAAGCCTGGAGGAGGCCATCGCCTCCATCGGCCAGGCAGTGGAGGGGGTGAAGAGCGCCCCGGAGGTCTTCGCCCTGGCCCGGGAGATCGGCGTAGAGATGCCGATCACCGAACAGGTCTATCGCGTACTCTACGAAGGGGAGACCGCCCGCGAAGCGGTGGCGGCACTACTGCACCGCGAGCAAAAGGCCGAGACCGACTGACAACCTTTTGACGCAAAAAAATTTCTTATGGCGTGCACGGCACACCCTATGCCACTACCCAATACCCTCGCCAAGCCGCAGACTTATCAGAAACGCCATACTCCACGCGCCCAGGCCTGCCTGGCGCACATCAACTGCTAACGAATTGCTAATTTAACCAGAATTAGCAGTTTCCCGGTAACGTCACCTCAACTGCTAATATATTGCTAATTTTGCATAAACTGCTAATAAAATGCTAACTTTGGAAAAATTAGCACTTTGAGCTGTTCTGATGAAAATACCGCTAACACCGCCCAGACACGAAGAGTTACTCATCCAGCTGGATGCCAGCCAGATCAGCCAATTGTTCGGCATTCCGGCAACTCAGGATGGGCGCTATCTACACTGGGATGAGATGCGCCACCGCACTCCTCCAGAGGGGGTTTCACACGAGCTGTGGTGGGCGGGCGCCAAGATTGCACGCCGTGGCATGAGCAAAGAATTACCCCTCCTGGACAAGCATGATCGTCCCATCACTTTTACCATGCCCGATCCAGTACTGCTCTCCCTGCATGAGATTGACCGCCAGGCAGCAGGGGAGATCGCTATGGCGGAACAGGCCGTATCCGGCGATGATCGTAATCGCTATCTGGTCAGCTCCCTGATCGAGGAGGCGATCACGTCCAGCCAGCTTGAGGGCGCAACAACCACCCGTGAAGAGGCCAAGGATATGCTCCGTAGCGGTCGTACGCCTCGAGACCGCAGCGAGCGTATGATCCTCAACAATTACCACGTTATGGAGCAGATCCGTAGCCTGAAAGATGAGTCCCTCACCCCTAAACGGGTATTGGAGCTTCACCGCATCGTCACCCATGACACCCTTGACGATCCCAGTGCCGCGGGACGCTTTCGTCGACCTGACGAACGTATCTCCGTGATGGATGCCACCCACACCACAACGCTGCACACACCGCCTGCCGCGCAGTCCCTGGAGCGTCGGCTGGAGCGGCTGTGTGACTTTGCCAACCAGGATGAGAAGGCCACTCCTTTCGTCCACCCTGTGATACGCGCCATCCTGATTCACTTCATGCTCGGATACGACCACCCGTTTGTCGATGGTAATGGTCGTACTGCACGCGCCCTTTTTTACTGGAGCATGGCACGTTCTGGCTACTGGCTGATGGAGTACCTCTCGATCTCCAGACTGATAAAAAAGGCACCGGCCAAATATGCGCGCGCCTATCTTTACACCGAGACCGATGATAACGATGCCACCTACTTCATCCTCCATCAGCTAGCGGTCATTGAGCAGGCCATCCAGGCTCTGCATGACTACCTTGCACGTAAAATCGACGAGCAGCGGAGCGCCGAGAGTCTGCTGCGCAAGAGCCCCAGCCTCTCAGACAACCTCAATCACCGCCAGATGGCACTCCTCAGCCACGCCCTGCGCCACGCTGGACATGGGTATACCGTGGCAAGCCACAAGCGCTCCCACAAGATCACCACCCAGACCTCACGCACCGACCTGCAGAAGTTGGCAGAGCTGGGGTTGCTGGAGCAGCGCAAACGCGGGCGGGCTTTCGTCTTCTATGCACCGTCCGATCTGGTCGATCGCATTGAAACGGCAAGCCGAGCCCCATAACGGGTAGGTAGGCCAGGACGAACTGACAACCTTTGCGTTTAATGCTTATTTAGACTGTCCCGTCGAAGCCGAGCTGACGCCACGCCTCATAGACGAACACCGCCGCGGCGTTGGAGAGGTTGAGGCTGCGGCTGTGGGGCAGCATCGGCAGGCGCAGCAGACGTTCATCGGGCAGGGCGTCCAGCACCGCCTGCGGCAGGCCGCGGGTCTCGGGGCCGAATAGCAGCGCATCCCCCTCCTGATAGGCCACCTCGCTATGGGCACGACTGCCGCGGGTAGTGCAGGCAAACAGCCGCAGTGGGCGCTCACTTTCAATATACCCCTCCAGCGACTCATGCACCTTCACCGCAGCGAACTCGTGGTAGTCGAGCCCGGCGCGGCGCAGCCGCTTGTCGTCCAGCTCGAAGCCCAGCGGGCGGATCAGGTGGAGCGGGGCGCCCGTGTTGGCGCAGAGCCGGATGATATTGCCGGTATTCGGTGGAATTTCCGGCTGATAGAGGACAATTTGCAGCATTTTCCTATATCCAGTTTTTGCCACAGAGGGCACAGAGATCACTGGGTAGCGTAGGATGGGCAAAGCGCAGCGTGCCCATCAAACTATTTTTTGCCACAGAGGACACAGAGATCACCGAGAAGGAGCACATTTGAGTTGTTTGGCCTCGTGGAGGCTAGCATACCAGTAGTCAATGAGACGTTGATAAACACCCCACCGGATTTCCCCTGTGCACTCTGTGAGCTCTGTGGCTAGAGATCCTTGGCGGTTGATTTCCCTTTAGTCGCCAAACCCGGTTTGCGTTAGAATGGCGCCCATCTTCAGACAAAACGCTTGGTGAAGGCATGAACAAGGCAGACAAGGCGATGCTGGCCATCGATTTTTGCGGTATGCGTTTCGATACGCCGCTGGTATTGCTCTCGGGCTGCGTCGGTTTCGGCGAAGAGTATACCCGGGTGAAGGGTTTTTCCAACCGTGATGTGGGCGCGGTCTGTCTCAAGGGCACCACGCTGGAGCCGCGCCTGGGCAACCGACCGCACCGGGTCTATGAGACCCCCGAGGGGATGCTCAACGCCATCGGCCTGCAGAATCCCGGCGCCAGCTATGTTATCGATGAGATCCTGCCGCAGCTCGACCGCGAGGAGACCCGCTTCATCGCCAACATCTCCGGCTCCACCGTCGAGGATTACGCCGAGGTGGCCAGGCTGTTCGATGACTCACCCATCGATGCCATCGAGATCAATATCTCCTGCCCCAACGTCAAGGCCGGCGGCGTCGCCTTCGGCAACGACCCGGAGATGTCCGCCCGGGTGGTGGAGGCGGTGCGCAAGCAGACCGACAAGCCGATCATCACCAAGCTCTCGCCTAACCAGACCGATATCGCCGGCAACGCCAGACGCTGCATCGAGGCCGGCACCGACGCCTTTGCCGTGATCAACACCCTGATGGGGATGGCCATCGATATCGAGAGCCGCAGCCCGATCCTCGGCAACAACCAGGGCGGCCTCTCCGGCCCGGCGATCAAGCCGGTAGCGCTGCTCAAGACCCACCAGGTCTACCAGGTGTGCCGTGAGTACGGCATCCCGATCATCGGCCAGGGCGGCATCGCCAGCGCGGAGGATGCCATCGAGTTTATCATCGCCGGTGCCAGCGCCGTCGGTATCGGCACCGCGCTGTTCTATGACCCGCTCATCTGCCCCAAGATCAACCAGGGCATCATCGACTACCTCAAACGCCACAACCTTACCGAGGTCTCCCAGCTGGTGGGCACGCTGAGCCTGAACAACGCCACACCCGCCTGCGGCTGCGATGACTAACAGACGTAACACGTTGCCCGCAGAGGTATTTCCGTGCACTATTCTAGGTTGATACACTGGGTTAATGTTCGGGCATGGCACCTTAATGAGGTTGTAGGTCGGGCCTTAGCCCGACACTGTTGTGGCATCGGACTGTGCGCTACCGCGTCCTGCTATCGCACATCACCTGCATCCATGCAGGCGAAGTCCGAACAACCGTAGCAAGGGCCGGCCACACACCGGGACGGAACAAGGTTTGGACAGTCACATCCGGTTTGTTAACAACAAACACCATGGGGAAGGCATGAACCCTCGCAAGAAGATCCGTATCGGCGACCTGCTGGTTGAGCACCACATCATCACCGAAAGTCAGTTGCTGCAGGCGCTCGCTGAACAGAAGCAGAGCGGCCACAAGCTGGGCAGAACACTGGTGGATCTGGGCTTTATTACCGAGGACAAACTGCTTGAGGTACTGTCGCGCCAGCTGCAGCTCCCCTTCATCGAACTCAAGCATTACAAATACCACGCCGAAACCGTTCGGCTGCTGCCGGAAACCATTGCCCGGCGTTATCGCGCTATCGTGCTGGCCGAACAGGATGATGCCGTGCTGGTCGGCATGGCCGACCCCACCGACATCTTTGCCTACGATGAGATTGCCCGCGTGGTGAAACGCCCGGTGCGGCTGGCGGTAGTGCGTGAGGCCGATCTGCTCAAGACCATCGATACGGTCTACCGTCGCACCGACGAAATCAGCACCCTCGCCGAGGAGCTCAGCGAGGAGCTCGGCAGCACCGATTTCGACCTCGAGGAGCTGCTCAAGACCGATGACCTCAGCGAGGCGCCAGTGGTCAAACTGCTGCAGTCGATCTTCGAGGATGCGTTGCAGATCGGCGCCTCGGACATTCACATCGAGCCGGATGAGAACGTGCTGCGCATCCGCCAGCGTATCGATGGCGTACTGCATGAACAGCTGATGAAGGAGAAGCGGATCGCCACTGCACTGGTCTCGCGCCTGAAACTGATGTCGGGGCTCGATATCTCGGAAAAACGCCTGCCGCAGGACGGCCGTTTCAATATCCGGGTCAAGCAGCACAATATCGACGTGCGTCTCTCCACCATGCCCATTCAACACGGCGAATCGGTGGTGATGCGCCTGCTGGATCAGAGCGGCGGGGCCATTAACCTTGAGCAGCTCGGCATGCCGGCGCATCTGCTCAGACACTTCAGGAACGACATCCGCAAGCCCTACGGCATGGTACTGGTGACCGGCCCGACCGGCAGCGGCAAGACCACCTCGCTCTATGCCGCCCTGAGTGAACTGAATGCCCCGGAGAAAAAGATCATCACCGTCGAGGACCCGGTCGAGTACCGTCTGCCACGGGTCAACCAGGTGCAGGTCAACAGCAAGGTGGGGCTGACCTTCGCCGGCGTGCTGCGCACCGCCCTGCGTCAGGACCCCGACATCGTGCTGATCGGCGAGATCCGTGATCAGGAGACGGCGGAGATCGCCCTGCGCGCCGCCATCACCGGGCACATGGTGCTCTCCACCCTGCACACCAACGACGCCATCAGCACCGCCGTACGCCTCATCGATATGGGCGTGCCCGGCTACATGGTCGCCACCTCGCTGGAGGCGATCATCGCCCAGCGCCTGGTGCGCAAGATCTGCACCAGCTGCATCACCGACCACACCCCCACGCCGCAGCAGCAGGCATGGATAAAAACCGTCGATCCGCAGCATGCCGACACCCTGCGCTTCAAGCACGGCACCGGCTGCCCCCACTGCGCCAACACCGGCTACCACGGTCGTGTCGGCGTGTTCGAGATGCTGCAGCTGGACGAGGGGATGGCCGATGCGCTGCGCCGTGATGACACCTCGGGCTTTGCCCGCGCCGCACGCGAAAGTGCCGGTTATTACCCGCTGACCCGGCACGCCCTGTCACTGGCCAGCCAGGGTGTGACCACGCTGGAAGAGGCGATCCGTGTCACCACCGGTGAACGGGTCGATGATGAGTTGCCGCTGCTCGCCACCGAAGACAACCCGAATATCGTGACAGAGGGCAACAACGCCTAGCCATGCCGAACTTTCACTACAAGGCGCGCAACAGCCGCGGCGATTCGGTCAGCGGCACGATAGAGGCCGGCTCTCCCGATGTTGTCGCTACCCAGCTCATCAACAGCGGCGTGACCCCCATCGATATCAAGGAGGTCCGCAAGAAAGAGAATTTTCTCTCTCAGATTGAGTCCGCCCTAGGCGGCGGTCGCAAACCGGGGCTGGATGAGCTGATCCTGTTCTGCCGCCAGATGTACACCCTGGCCCACGCCGGGGTGCCGCTGATCCGCGCCCTGAGCGGGCTGGCCGAAACCACCTCCAACCACAAGCTCGCCGAGGCGATCCTGCGGGTGCGGCGCAATCTCGAGGGCGGGCACGACCTCTCCATGGCGCTGAGCATGGAACCGGAGATCTTCAGCAATCTGATCATCAGTATTGTCCGGGTAGGGGAGACCACCGGCCGGCTCGATGAATCGTTTCTGCAGTTGGCCGAGTATCTGGAGATGGAGCGTGATACCCGTGATCGGGTCAAGGCCGCACTGCGCTATCCCACCTTTGTCATCATCGCCATCGCCATCGCCATCGGTGTGATCAATGTGTTGGTGATCCCCGCCTTTGCCAACGTCTTCGCCCGTATGGGCAGCGACCTGCCGTGGCAGACCCAGCTGCTTGTCGGCCTCTCCAACTTCACCGTCGCCTACTGGCCGCATCTGCTGGCGGCCCTGGCAGTGGGGCTCTACAGCCTGCGACGCTACACCGCCCACGGTGAGGGAAAATACAAGTGGGACAAATTCAAGCTGCGTCTGCCCATCGTCGGCAGTCTGGTCATGCGCAGCACCCTGGCCCGTTTTACCCGCTCCTTCGCCATGGCCTTCAAGAGCGGCGTGCCGCTGATCCAGGCCCTGACTGTTACCGCCCGCGCGGTGGACAACGACTACGTGGCCGACCGCATCCTCAGCATGCGCAACGGTGTGGAGCGGGGCGAGAACCTCACCCGCACCGCCGCCGCCACCGGACTCTTTCCACCGCTGGTGCTGCAGATGTTCTCAGTCGGGGAGGAGACCGGCTCCATCGACACCATGATGGAGAATGTCGCCACCTACTACGAACGCGAGGTGGACTATGAGCTGAAGAACCTCAGCGCCGCGATCGAGCCGGTGCTCATCGTCGCCATCGGCATTATGGTGCTGATTGTGGCGCTCGGCGTCTTCCTGCCGATGTGGGACATGGCCCAGCTGGCACGGCGCTAGCTCAGCCCCCTGGAATCGCCATGGATAGCGCTCTCTCTACCCTCCTCTCCATCCTCCTCAAGACCGGTACGGCAGTGGGGCTGCTCGCCGCCTCTGCCGGGCTGCTGATCGGCCTGTGGCTGATTATCGCCCCCGCCGGCTACGCCCGGCTGGAGGAGCGCGCCAGCCGCGCCTTCTCCCTGCGCCGTGCGCTGCGACCGCTGGAGATCTCGCGCAACCTCGACCGCCACATCTACCGTCACCACCGCAGCCTGGGGCTGCTGATCATCGCCGCCAGCAGCTTTACCCTCTACCGGCTGCTGTTTCTCTTCGACCCCGCCCAGAAGGGCCTCCCCCTGTTTGCCGGCCTGCTCCCCCATGCGCGATACGAGGCACTGAGCGAGGCGCTGCTCAGCGCACTCCACCTGGCGCTGATCCTCGCCCACCTCAGTGCCCTCCTCATCGGTCTGGTGCTCTACCTGCGCCCCAGCGCCCTCAAGGGCTTCGAGGCCACCGCCAACCGCTGGGTCAGCAGCCGTCAGAAGAGCCGCTGGCTGGACACCCCCTACAACCCCACCGCCCGGCTGATGGAGAGCCACCCGCGCCTGCTCGGCCTGACCGTGCTGCTGCTCACCCTCTACCTGGCCTCTCTGCTGCTCCAGCCCTGAGTTGCCACCACGGCTCAATCCGGTGATATCGGCAAGTCACAAAACCATTGGATGACCGTAGACAAAGTGGTAGCATTCAAGTGCGGGCCTGACAACTATCACTCCCCGCTATCGGTTATTCGCGGCTGCGGCCGCAAGTTTCGTCGTCACAGCAATCAGACCGCGGTCTGAAAACAGGAGATTTATCCATGAAAACTGCACAACAGGGTTTTACCCTTATCGAACTGGTGGTCGTTATCGTCATCCTCGGTATCCTTGCCGCCACAGCGCTGCCGAAGTTTGTTGATCTCAGAAGTGAAGCTGGTGAAGCTGCAGCGAATGGCGTACTCGGTTCATTTAACAGCGCTGCTGCCATAAACTTTGCCAAAAGCATCGTTGATAGCACTAATACAGCCGTCACTACCAACGCTACTTTGGCTGGTGCTATGGACTCCGTACCTACAGAGTGTACGGATATGACAGATACTACAAGTGGCGGTGCTGACATCACCTGCGCATTCGGTGGCACCGATTACGTTATTTCCTGGGATCAAGCAGAAACCAGCGCTCAGCCAGCACTCTTTAGTGGCGGTTGGTAAACGACCTTAAAATTAAGCATGACCTAAGAGACCACCTTTCGGTGGTCTCTTTTTTTGTGCAACACAAGACTGCTACTCTACTAGTAGGCAAGGGTCAGTGGGGGCAGAGTAAACACTCTCTGACCACCACAGAAGAGGCGGGGCCTGACGGTTTCCGCCTTTTTTATGGTTCTTCCAGATTAGCGGGGAAGAAAGGGTCAGTAAGCCAATGGGGTCAGAGTAAGCACTTTCTGACAACCTAACGACACTGGCCTGGTCACCCGGCCGCTACGCGCTTCGCACCCACCACATTCCCCGCCGCACTCAACCGGAATGCCAGACCGGGACGATGGTGCAAAACATTGCGCCCATGCCGAGTACGGTTATACGATAGCCGCTATTACCCCATTCTACCGTCAGCCAGATCAGAAAGGTGATAGGTAACAACTACAATGCCAAGGCCTGTCTCCCATCTCCGTCCAGATGCCGGCTTCACCCTGATTGAGCTCGCAATGGTGATTGTTCTGCTTGGCATAATGGCGTCGATAGCGATAGCCAAATACATCGACCTGCAGAGAGAAGCGCGTATCGCCGTGCTTCACGCGATGCAGGGAGTGATCACCACGGCGGCATCGCTGGTGCACAACAAGGCCGTTGTCATGGGTCTGGATCTGACTGATCCCAAACTGGATGTCGATCTCGACGGTGACGGCACCGATGAGAGGCTCATCTACGGTTACCCGAAAAGAAACCACGGACATACCATGGAGTGGATGATTGCCTCTATGGGGGACTTTACCTACATCAATGGTGGATTTTACCGACTAAGACCCAACTGCCAGGTGGATTACGCCGACCCGAACAATCCGGGCGAAATGCCCCAGATCGGTATCACCGACAGTGGCTGTTAATCACGGACAAACGGTACCCCAGTTCTGTCTACCGGTGCTGCAACGTCAGCAGGATGTTGTTACTCTCTTCCATACATATAATGGGCGTCGTGCAAGACTCGAACGGAACCCCACACGCTGCAACATATCTCCTGCTTAAAGGAGAGGGCCATGAAACAACATGCCAGTAGCACCAGAAAACGTCAGATGAAATCAAACCATTACTGGCCAGCACTGGCTGCACTTTTCTTTTTGCTTTTTACTCCCTTTCAGTTTGCGGCGGCGGCGTGTTCATCCGCGGTTGGCAAGGCAACCATCAACGAAGTCTACGACCTGGGCCAAGCCTCGTGGGTCGAAGTCAAGCTGATCCTGCCCAACACCCCCTACAACAACTGGGACATTACCCTCTGCGTACCCAAGAACAACGGCGGCTCTGACTGCGCGAGCTACGACCTCAGCGGCATCACACCATCCAATGATTACTATCTTACTGTGCCCGTTGACAGTAAATACGTAGAACTTAACAACGGCAAACAGATGGACATTCTGCTCACTGACAGCGCCGGTAAGGTGGTCGATTACCTCTCTGTCAACGGTTATACTGAGCAGCAACCCGCTTGCGTTGGCGACCTGCTCTACCCCACCGTCGCTAACAACACCTCCTCTAACCTCAAGGGAATCTACCGTGAACCGGATGGGACGGGCGACTGGATGGAGCTGGAGGGCGGCGGCGCTACGGGTGAGCCCAGCACCGGCGATACCAATAATGATATTGACGATCCGGACGCCATCCTCGTCACACCCAGTGATAGCCAGGTTCAACCGGGTACCAATGCGGACTTTCTGCTCACCCTGACCGACAGCGACGGCAACACCATTAGTGACCTGACGGAGAACGTCACCATCGAGTACATGACCTTCGATGGCGAGGGGGCCAACGGCGCCACCAGTCCTGAGGACTATACCTGGGTCAGCGGTACAGCGGTGATACCCGCCGGCAGTGGCTCCACCACCGTCTCCGTCTCCACCACCGCCAATGCACTGATCGGCGAGTTTTTCCACCTCGTCATCATCGATGCCTACACGGCGAGCGGCACGCCAGTCTATCCCGTTCCGCAGTATGCCACGGCCACCTTCGCCAACATCATCAGCTACCCGCACCACATACAGATCAGCCATGACGGTCAGGGCATCACCTGCCAGGCCGAACCGGTTACGCTGACCGCCTGCGCCAATGCCGACTGCAGCCAGTACTTCGCCGATGACGTGCTGGTCGATCTCACCTCGCCCACCGATGGCTGGTCGGCCGACCCGATGACCATCAGCGGCGGCAGCACGACGATCAATCTGACCCATACCACCGCCGAGACGGTTACCCTGGCCGCCACAGCCAGCTCACCCCCAGCCAGCAATGCGACCGAGTGCGTGAACAGCGGCAGTGGCAACGCCTGCGAGATCCTCTTCAGTGATGTTGGACTGGTGATCGATGGCGATGACAGCGACAGCAACCTCGAGTCGCCGGTCCCTCTGCAACTGGCGGGCAAGAGCTCGGCGACCGGGTTCAACGGTGCGACACAGCGTGTACGCCTGCTGCGCACCGACAACGACACCGGCGCCTGTATCGGCGGCGCCCTGGTGGACAGCGACATTGAGGCGAGCTTTCACTACACGCGCGGCTCCGCCACCTCGGGCCTGAGTGACAACACCTTCACCATTCAGGCCAGCACCACCACCGACCTGACCCAGGCCGATACGGCAGGGAGTGTCCAGTTGGAGTTCGACGCCAACAGTACCGCCCCCTTTACCTTCCGCTCACTGGATGCCGGTGAGTATAGCCTGACCGTCAGCGTCGACGTGCCGGTGCTTCTGCCTAACGGCAATCCGCATCCGAACAAAACCGTCACCCTCAGCGACAGCACCATTCCGTTCGTCGTCAGGCCGCTGGCGGTGCTGGCCGACAGCAGTGGCAACGCCAAGGCGCAGGATCATAACGGCGGCGTCTTTACCACCGCAGGCAATAATTTCGATGTCGGCTTCAAGGCGCTACGCTGGGCCGCCGGCCGCGACACTAACAACGACGGCGAACTGGATAACTGCACCATCTATAACCTTGCCGATCCCGGCAGCGATTATGCCAAAGTGCCTGCCTGGAATATCGTACAACCCGCCACTGAGCTTATACTCCCCAGCCCCGGCACTCACCCCGATATCGACTACGTCGGAGTCGATACCGTGTTCAGCGCCGGTAGCAATACCGCCACCGCCACGGTCAGTTATGCTGAAGTGGGTATTATCCAGTTTGACCCCGATGGGTTACCGCCTTTCCTCGGCACGGACGTTAAGCTCTGCTCGCCACATGTCGGTCGTTTCATCCCGGCCGACTTCCTTGTCGACCACAATCACAATGCCCAGTGCAACGGCTTTACCTACGCCGGTCTCAGCACCAGCAGTCGCCCCGGTGAGCCGTTTAGCGTCAGTGGCAGCATCACCGCCCGCAACAGCAATGGCGACACCACTGAAAACTATGAGGGTGACTTTGCCAAACTGCAGCCTGCCGACATCACCGCCACGGCCCGCGACGGTGCCGCGGCGGCCAGCGGCACCCTCAACTTTGCCGTCGATAGCATCAACTTCACAGATGGCGTCGGCAGCCTGCAGGAGAATGATGCCAGCTACGACTTTGCCGCCATCGGCGGGCCAGAAACCCTCCACCTGGCACTGGATGCCGAGGATAGCGACACGGTCAGTGGCGCTGAAGAAGATGCCAGCAAAACGGTGGAGTACCGCTTTGGCCGTCTGTTCCTCCACAACGCCTACGGCCCCCAGACCAGTGACCTGAACCTCCCTGTGGTGGTCGAATACCACGACGGCACCGCTTTTGTGGAGAACGGCGATGACTCCTGTACCGTGCTTCCGCTACCCTCCGCCGCTTCCCTCGATGGTTGGACCAACAATCTGGAGAGTGGCGAGACAACCGTCACGGCCACCTCTGCCAACCTCGGCTCAGGTGTCGGCTATATCACCCTGGGTGCGCCCGGCCTGGGTGACGATGGCAATGACGGTTCGGTCGATATCACTCTGGATATGAGCGGCATCGCCTGGCTGCGGCCAGATAGCGACGGCGACGGTGTTTATGAAAACAATGGCGATGATGATGCCATCGGCACAGCGACCTTCGGCATGTACCGTGGCGATGACCGCTTCTACTTCTGGCAGGAGGCGCAGTGAGACATCACGGTTTTACCCTGATTGAGCTTATTGTGATCCTGGTGCTGATCGGGATCCTCTCGGTCTATGTCAGCATGAAGAGCACCGACTTTACCGCCTACAGCGCGGCCGAGGAGTTGATGCAGGCGCTGGAGCACGCCCAACAAATCTCCATGACAGCCACCGGTGGGGCCCATGCCGGGGTGCAGTTGCAGTCGGACGGCTTCAGCTTTATCAACACCACTGCGCCGGCGGTGCAGTGGACCCTGCTGCAACCAAATCCAAACTACAGTGTCACCATCTCACCCACCGGTAGCATCACTTTCAACGGCCGCGGCACACCGACCTGCACAGGGGCTATCAGCTGTGCAACCGGTCAGCAACAAATTACGGTTAACGCCAACGGCGAGAGCTCTTCGTTCGCTATCGAGGCCTATACGGGGTTGGTGCACCGATGAGAAGGACTACCGGTTTTACCCTTATCGAAACCCTGATCTTCATCATCGTGGTGGGCATCGGCATTGCCGGCATCGCCCAGCTGTATATGACCAATGTCACCGATTCCGCCACCCCGCTTATTCGTGAACGGACCAGCTCCATCGCCAAGGCCTATATGGACGAGATTATCGCCAAGCGCTGGGATGAGAATACCCCCATCGGTGGCGGCTGTGTCGACACCGACCTGACCGGCAGTGGCGACAGCTGCACGACTTACTGCAGCGCACTCAGCACTCCCCAGTGCAACCATAGTAAATGTACCCTCACGCCACCCGGAACCTGCACCGCTACGGCGAACGTCTCGGCCGCATTCGGGACCGACACCGGTGAAACCAGCCGCGCCGTCTGGGATGACCTGGACGACTATAACGGCCATACTGCCTCGCCCCCCGAGGATTTCGACGGCAATGCCCTAACCGACTCCAGCGGCTTTACTGTCTCGGTTACTGTTAGTCAGCCGGGGAGTGACTGGCAGGGTATCCCTGCTGCCGATGTACGTCGTATCCAGGTCGACGTTAGTAACCCGCTGGGTGAGACGCTCACCCTGGTCAGCTACCGGGTGAATATGTGATGAAACGTACCCCCACCCTACAGCGTTTGTGCGGCTTTACCCTTATCGAAATGATCGTCACCATCGTCCTGTTGGGCATCATCTCCATGGCACTGGCACCGTTCTTTACCAGCGCCATTAACGGCTTTTTCGACACCCAGGTACGGGCAAGGCTTACCGGAGAAGGACGCATGGCGCTTGAGCGACTCAGCCGGGAACTGCGTGAATCCGACCCGGATACCATTAGTGTGACCGGTGGAAGCCAGATCGATTTCACCCTGCTCGATGGACTTAACGGCCTTAACCAGACAGGGTCTGTCGTGGTTAAGACCTACGATGCCTGTCGAGACATTCGCATCCATCTCTCAGGCACCAACCTGGTCTGGGACGAGGGGGCCGACAGCACTACTGATGCCACCCTTGCCACCAACGTCAGTAGTGTTTCTTTCGGTTACAGCCCGGGTACCCCCACTCGCAGTGGTGTGGTGGCTATCGAGTTGGTAATGCAGAACGAGGGGGAGAGTATCCGCCTCTATCGTGAGGCGCACATTCGCAACAGTCTCGGGAGCATGGTATGCACAAGCCCGTAGTCTTCGTCTCCAGGCAGAGAGGGGTTTCCATTATCGCGGCAATCTTCCTGCTGGTTGCGCTCTCGACCCTGGGTGCGTTAATGACGGTGCTGCTCAGCTCACAAAGCTTGCAGAGTGCAACCGACCTTCTCTCCAATCAGGCACTGTATGCCGCCGAGAGCGCGGTGCAGGCATCCGCCTACCGCATCAACCAGAGCCAGGACTGCACCGCCGGTGACGTCACCGCACAACAGCTTGAGGCTGGCCTCGATGCCTGGTACACCATCAGTGGCAGCAACGACACCATCAACGGCCACGCCCTGTGCCGGATCATCGCCACCGGCATGGCCGGCGGCAGCAGCGGGAACCCCATCGCCCAGCGCCAGATCACCGTGCTCTACGGCACCGCATTCCTCAACTATCCATAGGGCGTACCGTGCGCACCAGCCACACTGAAGGCTAGCCCGTCTCCTCCATCCCCAGCTCCTTGATCTTGCGGGTGATGGTGTTGCGCCCCCAGCCGAGCAGTTGCGCTGCTTCCTGGCGGTGGCCACCGCTCTTTTTCAGCGCCACCTCGATCATCAACCGCTCAAACTGCGGCAGCGCTTCTTCCAGGAGGCCGCTGGCGCCGCTGTTGAGTTTCTGCTCCGCCCAGCGGCGTAGCGGTGTCAGCCAGTCACGATCATCACTGTATTTTTCCGTTGCCCGCTTCAGCTCCGGCGGCAGATCTTCCAGGTGGATCTCCTGGCCCGGTGACATTACGGTCAACCAGCGACAGGTGTTCTCCAGCTGCCTGACGTTGCCGGGCCACTCCAGGCTGCTGAGGTAGATCTCTGTCGCCTTGTCCAGCCACTTGGTCTCGACGCCGATCTCTTCACTCGCCTTTTTCAGAAAGTGCTGCATCAGCAGGGGGATATCCTCACCGCGTTCACGCAGCGCCGGGATGTGGATGCGGATGACATTGAGCCGGTGAAACAGATCCTCACGGAACAGCCCCTCCTGCACCCGCTGCTCCAGGTGCTGGTGGGTGGCGGCGATCACGCGCACATCCACCTTGATCGGCGAACGACCGCCGACGCGGTAGAACTGACCGTCGGCCAGCACCCGCAGCAGACGGGTCTGCAGCTCCGCCGGCATGTCGCCGATCTCATCCAGAAAGAGGGTGCCACCATCAGCCTGTTCAAAGCGGCCCTCGCGCGCACTCTGGGCGCCGGTAAAGGCGCCGCGCTCGTGGCCGAACAGCTCCGACTCCAGCAGGTCGCGCGGGATCGCCGCCGTGTTGAGGGCGATGAAGGGCTTGTCCCGCCGCGGACTGTGTTTGTGCAGAGCATGGGCGACCAGCTCCTTGCCGGTGCCTGACTCGCCGTTGATCAGCACGGTGATGTTGGAGGAGGAGAGACGGCCGATGGCGCGAAACACCTCCTGCATCGAGGGGGCTTCGCCGATGATCTCCATGCTCTCCAATCGACTCTCTTCCGCCGGGCCGGGGGTCTGCTCCCGGCGATGGGCCACGGCGCGCCGCACCAGCTCTACCGCCTCATCCACATCGAACGGTTTGGGCAGGTACTCAAAGGCGCCGCCCTGATAGGCGGAGACCGCGCTGTCCAGGTCCGAGTGCGCAGTCATGATGATCACCGGCAAGGCGGGGCGCTGCTCACTGATCGCCTGCAACAACTCCAGCCCGCTCATCCCCGGCATGCGGATGTCGGTCACCAGTACGTCCGGCTCTTCCCTCGCCAGCAACTGCAGCGCCTTGTCCGCCGTTTCAAAACTCTGGACGTTCATCCCCTCCTGCTTGAGCGCCTTCTCCAGCACCCAGCGGATGGAACGGTCATCGTCAATCACCCATACCTTGATCTCGTTATTCATGCCTGCGCTTCCTGAAGATTTTCCCGCTTTAGCTCGATCGGCAGCAGCACGGTGAAGACCGTCTGACCCGGCCGGCTCTCCCATTCGATCAGGCCACCATTGGCGTTAACCAGCGACTGCGCGATGGGCAGTCCCAGCCCGGTCCCCTCAACCCGCCCGGTGACCATCGGCAAAAAGAGATTTTCCCGCATATCCGGGGCGATGCCCGGACCGTTATCGATCACATCCACCCGCGCCACCAGTTTGTGCAGCACCGTGCCGATGGTGTACTGGCGCAGCGCGCGTGTGCGCAGGGTGATCTCGCCCTCGTCCCCCAGTGCCTGGACGGCGTTGCGCACCAGGTTCATCAGCGCCTGGATCAGCTGGTCCAGGTCGGCATAGACGTCGGGGATGCTGGGATCGTAGTCACGTACCAGGCTAATACCCTGGCTGATCTCCGCCCCCACCACCTGGCGCACACGCTCCACTGCCTGGTGAATATTGATCTGGCGCTTGTGCGGCAGGGCATTGGGTCCGAGCATACGGTTCATCAGCGCATGCAGGCGGTCGGCCTCGCTGATGATGATGTGGGTATACTCCTTGAGTTCTTCGTTGTGCAGCTCGCGCTCCAGCAACTGCGCCGCACCGCGCAGGCCACCCAGCGGGTTCTTGATCTCATGGGCCAGCCCGCGCACCAGGGCGCGGGTGGCGTGGCTCTGCGCCAGCAGCCCCTCCTCACGGGTAATGCGCAGCTGGCGGTCCACCTGCTTCATCTCCACCAGCAGCTCGGTCTCGCCACCGCCGCCGTCATAGAGCGGGATCGCCGTCAGATCGACCGTCACCTTGTCGCGGTAGCCCAGATTCAGCACCAGCTCGCGCTCGGTAAACGGGGAGCCGGTCTGCAGCACCTGCTGCAGTGCCAGGGTGGCATCCCTGTCAAACAGGACATTGTCGACCGGTTGGCCGATGAAGCGCTGGGCGCTGAGGGCAAACAGCATCTCGCCTGCCGGATTGATAAAGCGCAGCCTGAGGGCGCTGTCCAGCAAAAGGACACTGGTATGCATATTTTCCAGGATCCGCTGCAGCGAGGCGCCCTGTTTGTCGATGGTCATCGTCATACCCTTTATCCAAGCAAGATACACACCAATCTGATACTAGCCACGTCTTATTATTGCAAGCAACTGAATTTAAATGGGATACAGATGGGCCACTGATCACCAGAGGAACACGCCTGGACTAAAGGTGTGCACCATCATGGTTCATCATAGTATATGCACTAATTTGGTGCGTATCGAGCGGGAGGGATTAATTGACGGTATGTCGGCGCATGTAGAAGGTGACCGGATCGGCCTGGAGGAGGGTGTTGCCGGTAGCATCTTCGATCCGGGCTTTGAGGGTGTGGCTGCCACGGAAGAGCTGGGGCAGGGAGAAGCTGGTCTGTTCACCACGGACGACCTCATTGCCGTCGAGCAGGATCACCACGCTGTGCCCGCTGGCCAGCCGTGGCGCCACCATGACAGTGACCTGGATACTGCTACCGTCGAACCAGAGGGTCTGTTCCGACTCGGGCGAAACGATGGCCATGGATTGGTAGGCGACGGGCTCCGCCGAGGCCCCCTTTTCATCATCCGTTTTGCCATTGGACTTGGCATCACCGGCGGGAGGCAGAGGGGTGGACTTGATGGTCGGCGCCTTGCGCAGCGGGATCTTCTCGCCGCCGCGGGTGGGATCGTCGGTAAACTCCACGGTGCCGTCCGGATGGACGATACGGTAGCCCGTCTCCGCCGCGCCGAGTGGCAGGGCAAAAAAGAGCAGAAGAGCGATGAGGTTGCGTTTCATGTCCCTTAAGGTATGCCAAATTGCCTGAACAGACAAACCCGATGCCCGGTTAGCCGGGCGATAACGTCACAGCTGCCCCCTCGTCCACCTGGCAAAAAGCCACACAGCTTCGCAGTGTGGCCTACACTTTGCGTACTCTGCGCCTTTGCGGTGAATGTGTCGGTTGGGTGGTAGTGACAACGCGGGCACAATCCCGGACCGAGAACGAAAACGCCCCGCACAAGGCGGGGCGTTTCCAGTTCGCTAATAAACGCTCCTTAGCAGGAGTAGTACATATCGAACTCCACCGGATGGGTGGTCATACGGATGCGGGTCACCTCGGCCATTTTCAGATCGATGAAGGCGTCGATCATGTCGTCGGTGAAGACACCGCCCTGGATCAGGAACTCACGGTCCGCATCCAGCGCATCCAGCGCCTGGTCGAAGCTGTGGCAGACAGTCGGGATCTCGGCAGCCTCTTCAGCAGGCAGGTCGTAGAGGTCCTTGTCCATCGCCTCGCCGGGGTGGATCTTGTTCTGGATTCCGTCCAGGCCGGCCATCAGGAAGGCGGAGAACATCAGATAGGGGTTGGCGGTCGGGTCACCAAAACGTACCTCGATGCGACGCCCCTTGGGGTTGGTCACGTACGGGATACGGATGGAGGCGGAGCGGTTACGGGCCGAGTAGGCCAGCATCACCGGGGCTTCGAAGCCGGGGACCAGACGCTTGTAGGAGTTGGTGGAGCTGTTGGCAAAGGCGTTCAGAGCACGGGCGTGCTTGATGATACCGCCGATGTAGTAGAGCGCCATCTCGGAGAGACCGCCGTACTCGTTACCGGAGAACAGGTTCACGCCATCTTTGGCGATGGACATGTGCACGTGCATACCGGAGCCGTTGTCACCCACGATCGGCTTGGGCATGAAGGTCGCGGTCTTGCCGTAGCTGTGAGCGACATTATGCACGCAGTACTTGAGGATCTGCACCTCGTCTGCCTTACGGGTCAGGGTCGCAGCACCAACACCGATCTCACACTGACCGGCGGTAGCCACCTCGTGGTGGTGCACCTCGACCTCGAGGCCCATCTCTTCCATCGCCAGGCACATGGCGGCGCGGATGTCATGCAGCGAGTCGACCGGCGGTACCGGGAAGTAACCGCCCTTGACACCGGGACGGTGACCCATGTTGCCGTCGCCGTAGACCTTTTCGGAGTTCCAGTCGGCCTCTTCGGAGTCGATCTTGACGAAGCAGCCGCTCATATCAGCGCCCCAGCGGATATCATCAAGGATGAAAAACTCCGGCTCGGGACCGAACAGGGCGGAATCACCGATACCGGTAGACTTCAGGTACTCTTCGGCACGTCGGGCAACGGAGCGCGGATCACGCTCATAGCCTTGCATGGTATTGGGTTCAACGATATCGCAGGTGATGTTAATCATCGGCTCGTCGGAGAAGGGATCCAGCACGACAGTGGTGGCATCGGGCATCAGGATCATGTCGGACTCGTTGATCCCCTTCCAGCCCTGAATGGAGGAGCCGTCAAACATCTTGCCCTCTTCGAAGGTATCCTCTTCGATTTGGCTCACCGGCATGGTGACATGCTGCTCCTTGCCGTGGGTGTCGGTGAAGCGGAAGTCGATAAACTTCGCGCCACTTTCCTTGATGATCTTCATTGCGTTTTCTGCAGACATCGGTGCCTCCAATCTGGATTTAATGATTAATAGTGCCCTCATGGGGCATAACTTTAATTGTGCGTTATCAGTGCATGAACCATGCCACTAACACAAGCCATTGATTTTAATGGATACTGTTTTTTTACCCTGCAGCAACAATGGAATTACTGCACCAAACAAATGCGTAGACGTGCTTATGGCACCATTATGGTGCATTGCGATAAAAAAAGCTCACTTCACGGACCGTTTCCAGCCGCTCCGCCTTCTCGCGCATACGCTGAAGCTGGGCCTGTTCCTCCTCGTTTGACGGCTTCGCCTCAAGGGGAAAACAGACCTCCACATCCAGTCTGCCATCCAGGTAGTGTAAGACAATACGCTCGATTTTCTGTGCCAGGGGTAGATCCGCCCAGGACTCCTCCAGCCGGAGACGGATCCAGCTGCGTGTCGGCAGCCCCAGACTCGGTTTCATCTTCTCATCGTCCTCGGGATCGACGTGGACCATCACATCGGTCACCTCATCGATCTCATCAATCAGACGTTTTCGCACCTTCTCACCGATATAGTGCCCCTCGGAGACACTCAGTTTCGGATCGACGATCACATGCACATCCACCAGCGCCTCGCCGCCCATCAGACGGGTGCGCAGCATGTGCAGTTCGCGCACCCCGCCAACACCCAGGATCTCCTTGCGGATCAACGCCACCCGATCCGGCTCCAGGGCGGTATCCACCAACTCATGCACACTGGTCCAGGCCAGGTCCCAGCCGATCTTGGCCACCATCGCCCCGACCAGCACCGCAGCAATGGAGTCGAGATACTCAAGCCCGGCCATGGTACCGCCGACACCGATCACCACCACGATGGAGGAGATGGCATCGGTCCGGCTATGCCAGGCGTTGGCCCTGAGCATGTTCGACTTGAGCTTTTTCGCCACGCGCATGGTGTAGTGGTAGATCCACTCCTTGGAGAGAACCGACACCACCGCTACCACCAGCGCCCAGATCCCCGGTCGCAGCAGCTCCTCGGGATGAAACAGCCGATCCACCGCATCCCAGGCAATGCCCGCCGCCACGATAATCAGGGCGATACCGAGGGCCACTGTCGCCAGGGTCTCGAATCGGCCGTGACCGTAGGGGTGGGTCTCGTCCGCATCGCGACTGCCGTGCTTGGCGGCGAACAGCACCATGAAGTCGGTAGCCAGATCGGAGAGGGAGTGGACACCGTCGGCGATCAGCGCCTGGGAGTTGGCCAGAAAACCGAAGATCAGCTTCAACACAGCGAGCGCCAGATCCAGGACGGAGCCGATCAGGGTGACCTTGCGCATCTCCCGATAGCGCCGATCCCCCTGATCGATAACATCCGGTTCGGGGTGGTAATGAGGGTGTCCGCCCATGCTTCCTTATCCTATTCGCCGCTGCCCACTTCGATGAGGACGATAATATCACCGTTTTCCTCACGGGTTTCCACCACTCTGTGGCCGTTGATCCGGCACCAGGCGGGAATGTCGTTAATGACCCCCGGATCGGAGGCAACCACCTCCAACAGATCCCCCGGCTGCAGCTGAGCCACCCTGTCCTGGGTGCGGATCACCGGCATCGGGCAAAACAACCGTCGTGCATCGAGTTCGTATTTCATGTTTATCCCAAACAAATCCCATTCACCGCAAAGGCGCAAAGGCGCAAAGGACGCAAAGTTACCCATTACTCCACCTACGCAAGATGAGACGTGGGGTGGACTTAATAAAATGTGTTTAGCAATTTTTCGCTTTTACCCTTTGCGCACTTTGCGCCTTTGCGGTGATATATTTCAAACCATCCACTCTTCCTTGACCTCGTGGGGGAGCAGGGGAGTCACCTCGAGGGTGCGGCTCTCGCCGTCCGGGAAATGCACCTCCACAGTAACCTGCTCGGCGGTGCGGCCCTTGCCGTAGCGGGCAACGATGCGGGCGGCCAACTCCAGATCGGCCTCGCTGGGCTCACCGTCGAGCAACGCCAATGGTCCGGGGTGAGAGGTGGTAAAGAGGTGGATAAACTGTTTCCTGTAACCCAGGAGAAAGTTGTTCTCCCCCTCCTCGCGGCTGACGATCAGCTTATAGTGCGGCGCCGGGCGGATATGCCGGCCCACCTTGAGCAGCATGATGTCATCCATCTCATACTCACGATTACCGCGACCTTTCCACAGGTCTATCAGCTTGCGCGAGTAGGCCTCGTCGGTCAGGAAGCAGCAACCGCCGGCGGGGGAGGCGTAGTCCTCAAAGCCAAACTGTTTGGCCAGCGCCATCTGCGGCTTGCGGTTGCGGCCGGAGAAGTTGTAGAGCTTCTCCCGATCCACCCAGCCCTCGCGCTCGGGCAGGGTAGGGGGGAGGTTTTTGGCACACAGCGGGCGCAGCAGCCGATCCTCGGCACCGGACTCCCGCGCTACCACCGGCATGGTCTCCTTGCGTTGCGACATCGGCCGCTGACCGATCACCTCACCGGTGATGATGAAGTCAAAACCGTTCTTCTGCGCCCACTCCAGCGCCTTGTGCACCATGAAGATCTTGCAGTCCAGGCAGGGATTCATGTTGGCGCCGTAGCCATGTTTCGGGTTCAGCAGCACATCCTTGTACTCCTCCACGATATCAATGATATGCAGCTTGATCCCCAACTGCTCGGCGGACCACAGGGCATTGTTGCGTTTCGGCCTGGCCTTGTCCCGCTTGCGGATGGCGTGAGTGTGCCCCTCCACGCAGAAACCGGTGAAGAAGTTGATCCCCTCAACGTGAATACCCTGTTCGAGTATCACCTTGGCGGCAAGTAGGGAGTCGAGGCCGCCGGAGATGAGGGCGACCGCTTTGCGTTGTTGCGTCATGGATGGAAAATAGGGACTGCTGTAGTGAATTGACGCGAATTTTACACGAAAAACACTTTTAACGCAGAAGCGCAGAGTTCGCAAAGTAAATTCAATGCGTGATCCTGCTGATCAGTTCCACCTTCTTAAGTCACACACAACAACCCTTAACAAATTGATTTAATGGTACTTTTATTCCACTTACCCGATTATTGACCAACCTTTTCCCGCTTCAGTATTCAGCTCATAGATACTCTCCGCATCCTCTGCGCCTCTGCGCCCTCTGCGTTAAATCCTGTTTTGCCCCCTGTTATCAGCCGCTTAGGGCAAGCTATAATGTGCGGCTTTGTAACGGAACATATAAAAGGTATCACCTTGAGCGGAATGAAATCAGCAGACGTCTCGACCTTTCAGGGCCTCATCCTCGCGCTGCAGCAGTACTGGGCGAAACAGGGCTGCGTGATCCTGCAACCGCTGGATATGGAGGTCGGTGCCGGCACCTTCCACCCGGCTACCTTCCTGCGCGCCATCGGCCCTGAGCCCTGGAGCGCCGCCTACGTGCAGCCTTCGCGCCGTCCCACCGACGGGCGTTACGGCGAGAATCCCAACCGTCTGCAGCACTACTACCAGTTCCAGGTAATCCTCAAGCCCTCGCCGCTCGATATCCAGGAGCTCTACCTCGGCTCGCTGAAAATGCTCGGCATCGATCCGCTGGAACACGACATCCGCTTCGTCGAGGACAACTGGGAATCCCCCACCCTCGGTGCCTGGGGTCTGGGTTGGGAAGTCTGGCTCAACGGCATGGAGGTGACCCAGTTCACCTACTTCCAGCAGGTGGGCGGGCTGGACTGCAAGCCGGTCACCGGCGAGATCACCTACGGTCTGGAACGCATCGCCATGTACCTGCAGGGGGTGGAGAGCGTTTTCGACCTGGTCTGGACCGACGGTCCCAACGGCCCGGTTACCTACGGTGATGTCTACCACCAGAACGAGGTAGAGCAATCCACCTACAACTTCGAACATGCCGACACCGAGTTCAATTTTGCCCTGTTCGACCAGTGCGAGAAGCAGAGCAATGCGTTGATCGAGGCCGGCCTGCCGTTGCCGGCCTATGAACAGGTGCTCAAGGCCTCGCACACCTTCAACCTGCTCGATGCGCGCCACGCCATCTCGGTCACCGAACGCCAACGCTACATCCTGCGCGTCCGCGCCCTGGCCCGCGCCGTCGCCCAGACCTATTACGATGCACGCGAGAAGCTCGGCTTCCCTATGCTGAAAAAGCAATAACATGATTCACCGCAAAGACGCAGAGGCGCAAAGGACACCCGTTCATGTGTTGATGCTCAGGACATATGCCCAGTCGCTCAGCCAGGACACAATCACACGTTTTTCTCTGCGTCTTCGCGCCTTTGCGGTAAAAAAGGGTTATACATGAGTAATAAAAAAGACTTACTGATCGAGATCGGTACCGAAGAGCTGCCGCCGAAGGCGCTGCTCAAGCTCTCCAATGCCTTTACCGCCGGTATCACCGACGGGCTGACAAAGGCGGAGCTGGCGTTCGGCCAGGTCGAATCCTTCGCCGCCCCGCGCCGTCTGGCCGTGCTGGTCAAGGAGCTTGACGAAACCCAGGCGGACAAAGAGGTGGAGCGCCGCGGTCCGGCACTGACCGCCGCGTTCGACGACGACGGCAACCCCACCAAGGCCACCGAGGGCTTTGCCCGCTCCTGCGGCGTCACCCCGGATCAGCTCGAGACCATGGAGAGCGACAAGGGGGCCTGGCTGGTCTATCGCTCCACGCAGCAGGGCCGGCCGACCGCCGCGCTTATCCCCGCCATTCTCACTGACTCACTGCACCGACTGCCGATCCCCAAGCGCATGCGCTGGGGCGATCTTGATGCCGAGTTCGTCCGCCCGGTGCACTGGGTAGTGCTGTTGTTCGGCGATGAGGTGATCAATGCCGAGGTGCTTAGCGTCAAATCGGGCCGCGACACCTTTGGCCACCGCTTCCATCACCCTGATCCGATCTACCTGGGTGAGCCGGCCGCCTATGCGCCGATCCTCGAAACCACCGGCCGGGTGATGCCCGTTTTTGCCGATCGCCGTGAGGCGATCCGCGCCCAGGTGATGGAGGCGGCAGAAAAAGCCGGCGGCAAGGCGGTGATCGATGAGGATCTTCTCGATGAGGTCACCGGCCTGGTGGAGTGGCCGCTGGCGGTGGTCGGCAGTTTCGAGGAGCGCTTCCTCGAGGTTCCACCCGAGTGCCTGATCTCGGCGATGAAGGGGCACCAGAAGTATTTCCACATGGTTTCTGCCGACGGCAAGCTGATGCCCAACTTCATCACTGTCAGCAACATCGAGAGCCGTCACCCCGAGTACGTGCGCAAGGGTAATGAGCGGGTGATCCGCCCGCGGCTCACCGACGCCGACTTCTTCTGGAACCAGGATCGCAAGCAGAAGCTCGAACAGCGCATCGACAGCCTTGCTACGGTTATATTCCAGAAACAGCTCGGCACCCTCGCCGACAAGTCCAGGCGAGTCGCCGCTATCGCCGAGCAGTGCGCCACCGCCATCGGTGGTGATGCCGATCTCGCCGCCCGCGCCGCACTGTTGGCCAAATGCGATCTGATGACCGAGATGGTAGGGGAGTTTCCCGAACTGCAGGGGATCATGGGACGCTACTATGCACAGCACGACGGCGAGGCGGCCGAAGTGGCCGAGGCGCTGGACGAGCAGTACATGCCGCGTTTCGCCGGTGATGAGCTGCCTGGCGGCAAGACCGGTCAGGCACTCGCCGTAGCCGACAAGCTCGATACCCTGATCGGCATCTTCGGCATCGGCCAGGTACCAAGCGGCGACAAGGACCCCTTCGCCCTGCGCCGTGCGGCCCTCGGCGCACTGCGCATCATTATTGAACAGCGCCTCGATATTGATCTGCAGGCGATGCTGGAGCAGGCTGCGGCGGCCAACGCGGGGCTTTTCGACAACGCCGGTGTTATCGATCAAGTCTTCGACTTCATGATGAGCCGCCTCAAGGCCTATTACCATGAGCTCATGGTCGCCCCCGACACCTTCGAGGCGGTGCTGGCCCAGCGACCGACCCACCCGCTCGATTTTGATGCCCGGCTCAAGGCGGTCACCGCCTTCCGTACCCTGACCGAGGCCGAATCACTGGCCGCGGCCAACAAGCGGATCGGCAACATCCTGAAAAAGACCGACGAACCGATCCCGGAACAGGTCGATAGCGCGCTGCTGCAGGATGAGGCGGAAAAGGCGCTCTTCGCACAGGTCGAGACGATGGCCAAGAGTGTCGCGCCGCTGTTTGCTACCCGTGACTACGAGGCCGCCCTCAAGCAGCTGGCCGGCCTGCGCGAAGTGGTCGACAACTTCTTCGATGCCGTCATGGTGATGGCCGACGATGAGAAGATCCGCGCCAACCGTCTGGCACTGCTCCAGCGGCTGCGCAATCTCTTCCTTGAGGTCGCTGACCTATCGCAGCTGCAGAATTGATTTTTTAGCCACAGAGGGCACAGAGAACACTGAGAATATTGATTTGAGAGATCCCGTCAGTTATGGATGCGTGCACAACGTACAGTTTTATTTCTTGGCACTGACACATTACTCCGTGATCTCTGTGTTCTCTGTGGCAAAAATTTTCTTTATGACTGATCGAAATAGTGACTCATACCAGACGATGCTGGAGGCCGTACAGGCCTTCCACGACAAGCACGACTTCAAAAACCGGGGCGGTGAGGAGCTGACCTATCGTATGGCGCTGATGGCCGAGGAGCTAGGGGAGATCGGCGCGGCGATCACCAAGGGCAAGCCGAAGGAGCAGCTGGCGGAGGAGGTGGCCGATCTCTTCATCCTGCTCATCGGCACCGCCATCGCCGCCGACTTCGATCTCAACGAGGCCTTCTGGAAGAAGATGGAGAAGATCATGCAGCGCGAAGCGAAGATGGTGAACGGCCGCATCCGCGTCTCCGAGTTCCGTGACTAATGGTCATCACTGAGACGCAAAGGATCCCCTTATGTCCGACTTAGGCTTTGGAAATATCGTGGCAAGGTTTTCTCTTTGCGCACTTTGCGCCTCTGCGGTGAATTGATTTTTATGAAACTGATCATTCTCGACCGTGACGGGGTCATTAATCAGGACTCCGACGACTTCATCAAATCGGTGGACGAGTTCATCCCGCTGCCGGGCAGCCTGGAGGCGATCGCTCGCCTTAACCAAGCCGGCTATCGCGTGGCAGTGGCGACCAATCAGTCCGGTATCGCCCGCGGTTACTATGGCATCTCCACTCTCAATGCGATGCACGACAAACTGCGCCGCCTGCTTGCTGTGCACGGTGGCAGCATTGAGATGATCGCCTTCTGTCCCCACGCTCCTGACGATGGCTGTGACTGTCGTAAACCCAAACCCGGCATGTACCGTGATATCGCACGTCGCATGGAGATCCCGCTCGAGAACACCATTGTTATCGGTGACTCCCTGCGTGACCTCGAAGCAGCCCGTGCTGTAGCGGCCAAACCCGTTCTGGTACGCACCGGCAAAGGGCAGAAAACCCTTGATAAAGGTGTCGGGGTTGACGACACCCCCGTCTATGACGATTTGCTTGCCGCGGTCAACGCCCTGGTGGAGGAAAATTGATGGCCTATCTGCGTGCCAGCCTGTTTTATCTGGGTATCTACAGCTTTCTCATGGTCGTTGTCGCCCTGTCACCGCTGTTCATTTTTACCCCCTTCCGCTGGCGCTACTTCTACATGACGCGCTGGGGCGTTTTTGTTATCTGGTGGCTCAGGCTCACCTGCAAACTTGGCTTCACTGTTGAGGGCCGTGAGAATATCCCGCAGGGTACCGCTATCATCATGGCCAAGCACCAGTCCGCCTGGGAGACCATCGCCATGCAACAGGTCTTCCCTCCCCATACCTGGGTCCTCAAACGTGAACTGCTGTGGCTCCCCCTCTTTGGCTGGGGGCTTGCCATGATGCGTCCCGTTGCCATCGACCGCAAGGCGGGTAAAAAGGCTCTCAAACAGGTTATCCAGCAGGGTACCGATCGCCTCAAGCGGGGCCTGTGGCTGGTGGTCTTCCCCGAAGGTACCCGCACGGCGCCCGGTGAGCGCAAACGCTACGCTATCGGCGGGGCCATGCTGGCAGAAAAGAGTGGTTATCCCGTGGTGCCGGTTTGCCATAATGCCGGTGAGTTCTGGGCCAAGGGAAGCTTTCTTAAACATCCCGGGACTATTACTTTGGTGATCGGCAAACCCATCGATCCGGCCGGAGTCCGTGCCAACGTCCTCAATCACCAGGTGGAGGAGTGGATCGAGTCCACCTACCAGCGCATCACCACCCTGAAATAAGTTCTTTTAGCCGCCGCCTTTAGCTGCGGATGGCTCCAGAACACCCAGCCCCGTAGCCATTCCCCTCGCATTAGGTGCTAAACCGCTGTGCTGCCTGCCTAAAAAATTTTAATGTGCATATTTATGCTATCATCCCCGCAAATTTGACATATATCGCCTTTTACTCATCGTTTAAAGGCCTGTCGCAATAATCCCGTTTTGAGCCACTTTCTACCGGATGCAATCCATTCGGTAAGTAGATTTTTGTTAAATTTCAGAAGGATAACGCTATGCACAATCATCGTACCAGCGTAACGCAGTTTATTATCGAGGAGCAGCGCAAGCTGCAGGGGGCCACCGGCGACTTCACCTCGCTGCTCAACGACGTCACCACCGCCTGTAAGGTGATCTCCAACCTGGTCAACCACGGCGAGCTGGTCGGCGTCCTCGGCGCCGCCGGTTCCGAGAATATCCAGGGTGAGGAGCAGAAGAAGATGGACATCATCACCAACGATGTCTTCCTGCAGACCAACGAATGGGCCGGCCACCTGGCCGCCATGGCCTCCGAGGAGATGGACGACATCTACCACATCCCCGATGGCAACCCGAAGGGCAAGTACCTGCTGACCTTCGACCCGCTCGATGGCTCCTCCAACATGGACGTCAACGTCTCTGTCGGTACCATCTTCTCCATCCTGCGCTGCAAGGGCGACTGCCAGAACCCGATCGCCGAGCACTTCCTCCAGGCCGGTACCGAGCAGGTCTGCGCCGGTTATGCCCTCTACGGCCCCTCCACCATGCTGGTGTTGACCACCGGTCAGGGCGTCAACGGCTTTACCCTGGACATGAACATCGGTGAGTTTGTCCTCACTCACCCCAACATGACCATCCCGGAAGAGACCCGCGAGTTCGCCATCAACGCCTCCAACATGCGCCACTGGGAAGAGCCGGTTAAGCGCTACGTCGATGAGTGCCTGCAGGGTAAAGAGGGTCCCCGTGGCGAGGACTTCAACATGCGCTGGGTCGCCTCCATGGTGGCCGAGGTTCACCGTATCCTGACCCGTGGTGGCGTCTTCATGTACCCGATTGATGAGAAGATGAAAGCCAAGGGCACCGAAGGGAAACTCCGGCTGATGTATGAGGCCAACCCGATGTCCTTTATCGTTGAGCAGGCCGGTGGCGCCTCCACCACCGGTCGTGAGCGCATTATGGAGATCCAGCCCAAGGAGTTACACCAGCGGGTGCCGGTCGTTCTGGGTTCGAAGAATGAGGTCGAGCGCATTACCTCGTACCACAACGAGTAACAACCGCCACCGCGGCAAAAAGAAAGGGGAGGGTGCCTGGCACCTTCCCCTTTTTTATTTGTGTACGCCCAGCATGGGCATGAACTAATGAGGTGAAAGTCCTCTGTAGGAAGGTCACCATCCTTAGCGGCTTATGTCGTTATTAGATGATAACTACTAGCGAATGGCAAGGGCCAACCCGCGAGGGGCGGTCTGAAGGAAGCCGGACGCAAAACTGCGAGCTGATGAACAAGAACATCATATGAGGCGTAGGCTGGAGGCGAGATGGCACAAGACATCGAAGCCATGTGATCTAACGGCCACCGTAAATGATGCAGCAGTGCAGTGAAAGTACATGCTCTTATCTGGGGAGATCTGCTTAACCAGCGATCGGCAGATAACCAGTGAGGCCCTGGTCTAAAAGTGCCTTGACTCCCTTGATTCCATCGCCAAGGGAGAGCGAATAGATGGAAACCGATAGCGCTTGGCCGGGCAACCGGTCGAGTGATTAAGCAGAAGTCAGCAGAGGCCATAGTAGCCAAAAGCTCACCGTAATGGGTGAGACAGGGTGAAGGGCCGAATACTTAGAGAAAGGAGGAGCCTTGCCACACTTGAACACACGAATGCCGACCGGCAGTGACGTGACTCAGCGTAGTGACACGAAGCCAGCCTTTAGCAATGACCTTCTCGAACGCGTCCTGCACCGCGACAATATCCTCGCGGCGTGGCAACGGGTTCGAGCCAACAAAGGGGCAGCGGGGATTGATGGGATGACCATTGAAGAATTCCCCGCATGGGCAAAATCCGGCCACTGGAAGCGGGTTGTCACTGAACTGGAAACAGGGCAGTACCAACCCTCACCGGTCAAGCGAGTGGAGATTGAAAAGCCTGATGGCGGCACTCGCCAACTGGGTATTCCCACCGTCACCGACCGGGTGATCCAGCAAGCCATCGCCCAAGTCCTGACGCCCATCTTCGACCCCGAATTCTCAGAGCACAGCTTCGGGTTTCGACCGGGCCGAAATGGGCAGCAAGCGGTCAAACAGGTACAAGGCATCATCAAGGAAGGACGCCGTTATGCGGTGGATGCCGATCTGTCGAAGTTCTTTGACCGGGTTAATCATGATCTGCTGATGACATTCCTTGGCCGCAAGGTGAAGGACAAGCGTCTACTGAGACTGATTAAACGCTATCTACGAGCCGGGGTTATCGATAACCGGTTCTACATGGCATCGCATGAAGGCGTTCCCCAAGGTGGCCCACTGTCACCGCTACTGGCGAACATCATGCTCGATCCACTGGACAAAGAACTGGGGCGACGCGGTCACAGGTTTGCCCGGTACGCGGACGACTTTACGATCCTCGTAAAGAGTCAACGTGCCGCAGAACGGGTGCTGCGTAGCATCAGCAGGTTCCTGCAAGACCGTCTGAAACTGGTGGTCAACACAACCAAAAGCCATGTGGTGAAAACCAACGAAAGCAAGTTTCTTGGATTTACATTTCAGGGGACACGCATTCAATGGCACCCGAACTCGCTGAAGAAGTTCAAGCAGCAAGTACGGCGGCTCACCAACCGCAACTGGGGTGTGTCGATGAAATACCAGCTTTTCAAGCTCAGCCAATATCTACGCGGCTGGATCAATTACTTTGGGATCGCCAGCGGCTATCAACGTTGTGTGGAACTGGATCACTGGATCCGACGCAGAGTGAGGATGGCCTACTGGCGCCAGTGGCGAAAGCCACGAACCAAGGTAAGAAACTTGATGAAGCGTGGCGTGCATGTACGTGCCGCAGTGGCGTGCGGGATCACCAGCAAAGGCCCATGGCGTAGTTCAAAGACACCAGGGATCCAGCAGGCGCTGTCTAATGCCTATCTGAAATCCCAAGGGCTTTATTCATTACGCGATGGTTGGGTCAAGCTTCACTACTCTGAGTGAAACGCCCTGTGCGGAGCCGCATGCAGGGTGTTGTGGGGGCTGGAGGTTAGAGACCTCCGGCTACCCGATTCACCGCAAAGGCGTGGAGACGCAAAGGGTGTCAGGGCAGGTATGTAAGCGCTAGCAAACCCGCTTCACCTTAGATACTGACACCCTTCCCCGACACTAGTCCGAAATACCAAGCGTTTTTTCGCGCCTCTGCGCGATGCAAATGGATGTGCAAGTGCCGCGATGGCAGGATGCCATTGAGCGGCCCTTTGCGGTGAATATTCCCTTTAGATATCCAGGTTCTCCACATAGAGAGCATTCTGCTCGATGAACTCCCGTCGCGGCTCGACGTTGTCACCCATCAGGGTGGTGAAGATATCATCGGCGGCTATCGCATCCTCGATCGTCACCTGCAGCAATCTGCGACTTTCAGGATTCATCGTAGTCTCCCACAGCTGTTCGGGGTTCATCTCGCCGAGACCCTTGTAACGCTGTACATGTTGTCCGCGTTTCGCCTCATTCAGCAACCAGGTTAGTGCATCGGTAAAGCTGCTGATGGGCTGGCTCCGCTCTCCACGAGAGACATAGGCACCTTCGCCGATAAGTCCGTGCAACTCCTCGCCAAGCAGACGAATTGATTCATACTCCGGTGTACCGAAGAAATCCGACTGGTATTGATAATCGGTGGGCACACTGTGACGCCACTCGCTGAGAATTGCACTTTCGATCGTACCATCCGGTGTTTTTTCGAAGCGAACACTGTAACGGCGTTCCGGTTCGTTCTCCTCATTGAGCTCGGCAACGATCTTCTGGAACCAGGCCTCGGTGGAACCGTTGGCAAACTCTTCCTCCGCTACAGAGGGGGAGGTCACCATCTTCTCCAGAATAATATTGTTGTAGCGTCGCCCCAGCCGTTTGATGGTGGCCATTACCTGCTGGTATTGCCGCGCCAGAGCTTCCAGGGCAGTACCCGTGATCGCGGGCGCATCGTGGGTCACATGCAGTTCTGCGTTTTCGATGGCGATTTGAAGCAGATAGTTGTTCAGCTCTGCATCATCCTTTACATAACGTTCCTGTTTGCCCTTTTTCACCTTGTACAGCGGTGGCTGGGCAATATAGACATGGCCCCGTTCGATCAGGACAGACATCTGCCGATAGAAGAAGGTCAGCAACAGGGTACGGATATGCGAGCCGTCCACGTCGGCATCGGTCATGATGATGATACGGTGGTAACGCAGCTTCTCCGGGTTAAACTCCTCCCTGCCGATCCCGCAGCCCAGTGCGGTGATCAGCGTGCCCACCTCGGCGGAGGAGAGCATTTTGTCAAAGCGAGCCTTCTCCACATTGAGGATCTTGCCCTTCAGCGGCAGGATCGCCTGATTCTTGCGGTCGCGGCCCTGCTTGGCAGAGCCGCCTGCAGAGTCTCCCTCCACCAGATAGAGTTCGGATTTGGACGGGTCACGTTCCTGGCAGTCCGCCAGCTTACCGGGCAGGCCAGCGACATCCAGTGCCCCCTTACGGCGTGTCATCTCGCGCGCCTTGCGTGCCGCTTCACGGGCACGGGCCGCATCGACCACCTTGCCGGCGATAATCTTGCTCTCAGCGGGATTTTCCAGCAGAAAATCCTGGAAACGTTCACTAACCAGTGACTCAACCACGCTCTTGACCTCGGAGGAGACCAGCTTCTCTTTTGTCTGAGAGGAAAACTTGGGATCCGGTACCTTTACCGACAGTACCGCGGTAAGTCCTTCCCGGGCATCATCACCTGTAGGGTTGATTTTGGCCTTTTTCGCCAAACCTTGTGACTCGATATAGTTATTGATTGAGCGGGTCAGGGCACCACGCAGCCCCGCAAGATGGGTACCCCCATCACGTTGCGGGATGTTGTTGGTAAAGCAGAAGATATTCTCCTGGTAGGCATCACTCCACTGCATCGCAATCTCCACCGTAATACCCTCCTTCTCTGCGATGAAATGCAACACAGTAGGGTGCAACGGCGTCTTGTTGCGGTTCAGGTGCTGCACAAAGGCACTGATCCCACCCTCATATTCGAAGATATCTTCCTTATCCGAGCGCTCATCACGCAACACGATCCGCACCCCGGAGTTGAGGAAGGAGAGCTCGCGCAGGCGTTTTGCCAGGATGTCGTAATGAAACTCGGTCTGGGTAAAGATTTTGGAACTGGGTTTGAAGCGAATCTCCGTTCCGGTGCCGTTGCTCTCGGCGATCTCCTTGAGCGGATACTGGGGTTCACCCAGGGCGTACTCCTGCTGATACTTTTTACCATTACGACGGATGGTCAGTTTCAGACTCTCCGAGAGGGCGTTAACCACAGATACGCCCACCCCATGCAGGCCGCCCGAAACCTTATAGGAGTTATCGTCGAACTTGCCGCCTGCATGCAGTACGGTAAGGATAACCTCTGCAGCGGAGCGTCCCTCCTCTTCGTGCCAATCTACCGGAATACCACGGCCATTATCGCGAACGGAGACCGCCCCGTCGGTATGGATGGTGACATCGATCTGGCTGCAGTGGCCCGCCAGTGTCTCATCGATGGAGTTATCTACCACCTCGAAAACCATGTGATGCAGGCCGGTACCGTCATCGGTATCGCCGATATACATACCAGGACGCTTTCTTACCGCATCCAGACCTTTCAACACCTTGATACTGGAAGAATTATATTCGCTCATAAGTAACTCCGGGGAAACATTTGTCCCATTATACCACTTCTTTGATTTCACCATGTTCCACGTGGAACACTTTTACGTTACTCCAGGCGGAAAAATCGAGTAGCTTTCTCGACGTGGTAGTGACGAAGACCTGGCTATCCATTTGATAGAGAAGGGAGAGAAGAAGATTCCGATGTGTGCTATCCAGCTCAGCAGGCAGGTCGTCGATAAGGACAACGGGTAAAGACCCTTTCACTTCATGCAGCAGCGCCATTTGGGCCAACTTCATGGCACATAGTAACAGCTTTAGTTGCCCGCGAGAGAAGAGATCAGCAACTTTTTCCTTGCCGTCTTTGACAATGATATCGGCACGATGGGGTCCACAGGTTGTAAAATGCATCTTCATATCTGTATCGAGTGAATCCTCCATCGCATCAGCAAGTGAGAGTTCACTCCTCCAGCCCTGGCGATAACCAAGCTGTAATTCCATCTCAGGAACCAGTAGAGAAACATAGTGGCGAAGATGGGGAAGTAGCCGCTCGATAACCCTTTTCCTGAGGCGATCAATTTCCACTCCATACTCAACCACCCCTTGAGACCAGAGGCCAAGTGTCGAACTGTTCTGCTGTCGGAGCAGGGCATTACGCTGTTTCAGGTTTTGGTTGTACTGATTCCATACCTTCTGAAAGTTTGGTTCCACGTGGAACATCGTCCAATCGATAAAACTGCGACGCTCGGAGGGACTACCGGTAAGGAGGGTAATGCTTTCAGGGGTAATGAGCTGGAACGGCAAGAGTGACGCGAGTTCTGACCGTGACTGGAGTCGCCGGCCATCGAGACGCAGTTCCACTTCTCCACTAATCGTTCGCTCTATACCCAAACGATGCCGAGATGGGTCATCGACCTCGGCAAAGAGGGTAAAGGCCGCCTGACCATGCTGGACTAAACGATCGACCTTTAGGGTACGAAAGGAGCGGGCAAGACCGAGAATATGGATGGCTTCGATAAAACTGGTTTTCCCGCTGGCGTTTACCCCTTCGAGGATATTGAGGCCAGGGGAGGGTAACAGGGAGACCGAGCTCAGATTACGCAGGTGTCTGATCTCGATCCTTGTCAACCGCATAAGGTTTGGGACTAGAGCCGCATCGGCATGACGACGTAACGAGAGGAGTCATCTCCCTCTCCGTGGATAAGACAACTGCTGTTCGCGTCGATAAGGATAATTTCCACCTCATCCTGTTTGATCGCGTTCAGCGCGTCGACCAGATAGGAGACGTTGAAGCCGATCTCGATCTCCTCTCCGCTGTAGCTGACATCCAGCTCTTCCTGTGCCTCTTCCTGCTCCGGATTATTGACCGTAGCGCGAAGCATGTTGTCGGCAAAATTAAGGCGAACACCCCGGTATTTTTCGTTGGAGAGGATCGAGGCGCGAAGCAGACCCTGACGAAGGTTCTCACGGTTTGCCTTGACGATTTTGTCACCACCCTTGGGGATGACACGATCATAGTCAGGGAAACGACCATCGATGAGTTTGGAAGTAAAGACGATCTCCCCCAAGTCGACACGGATAAAATTGGCATTGAGCTGGATATTACAACCCTGATCGCCGTCGGAGAGCAGACGAGAAAGTTCGGAGACACCCTTGCGTGGCAGAATGATCTGGTTAATGTCCCCGGGAACAAGGTCGAGACTGGCCTCGCTCAGGGCGAGGCGGTGTCCATCTGTGGCGACTGCACGAATGGCATTCTGTCGCAGTTCAAGCAGCAGACCATTCAGGTAGTAACGGACATCCTGGTTGGCCATGCAGAAATGGGTCTGTTCTATCAGATGTTTCAGGATTGACTGCTGAAGTGAGTACTCACGTGCGCCGGTAACCTTTTCTGTGGCCGGAAAATCGTTGGCTGGCAGAGTGGCAAGGGTAAAACGGCTCTTGCCGGAACGGATTAGAGCACGCTGTGCATCGATGGAGATGTCCAGTTCGGCACCATCAGGCAGACTTTTACAGATATCCATGAATTTGCGTGCCGGCAGAGTGATCTCACCCGATTCGGCCCCTTGCAGTGGAGCGGAGGCAGTAAGTTCCACTTCCAGATCGGTACCCGTCATGGTTAAGCGATCAGATTCGATACAAACCAGCACATTGGAAAGTATCGGTAGGGTCTGACGTTTTTCAACCACACCACTAACAACCTGTAGAGGCTTGAGCAGGGCTTCACGCGAGATCTTGAATTTCATCTGTACACATCCCGTTATCTATTATAGATAGTATATATATAAAACCTGTTGTTATTATTACTGAGCAGCAAAGCTGTGGTTAACTCTTATATTTTATTTAATTTTCAATACATTACAGATAATTTTCAAGCGTATAACAGGGGCGGTTAGGATCCTGATATCCTGTGGACAAGTTGTCCACAGTTTTGGCCGAATAATTATCCACCGTTTTATCCACAGCTTGCACACATCATGTTGTCAGTATTCTTAACAGGTTTGCATAGTCCTCACTAATCATCTGATCGCTCTCCTTGAGTTCCACCACCTTCTTGCAGGCGTGCATCACCGTCGTGTGGTCGCGGCCACCGAAGGCATCCCCGATCTCGGGGAGGCTGTGGTTGGTCAACTCCTTGGCCAGCGCCATGGCGATTTGCCGCGGCCGGGCAATGGAGCGGTTACGACGTTTCGATAATAGATCAGCGACACGGATCTTGTAATACTCAGCGACCGTTTTCTGTATATTTTCAATGGTTACCAGTTTGGCCTGCAGGGCCAACAGGTCGCGTAGCGCCTCTTTGGCAAAATCCAGGGTGATGGGACGTCCGGTAAAATGGGCATTGGCGATAACCCGTCGTAGCGCACCCTCCAGTTCTCGGATGTTGGAACGGATGCGCTTGGCAATGAAAAAGGCGACTTCATGGGGTAGGTCTACATCGGCCTGAACCGCCTTGCTCATCAGGATCGCGACACGGGTCTCCAGTTCGGGCGGCTCGATAGCCACGGTCAGGCCCCAGCCAAAGCGGGACTTGAGTCGCTCCTCCAGGCCGTTAACCTCCTTGGGATAGCGATCGCAGGTGAGGATAACCTGACGCTGGCCCTCAAGCAGGGCGTTGAAGGTATGGAAAAACTCCTCCTGGGAGCGCTCCTTGCCGGCGAAGAACTGGATATCGTCGATAAGCAGTGCGTCGACCGAGCGATAGTAGCGCTTGAATTCGTTGATCGCGTTATGCTGCAGCGCCTTGACCATATCGGCGACAAAACGCTCCGAGTGAAGGTAGATCACCTTGGCTCCGGGCTGGCGTTCCATGATCATGTTGCCTACCGCATGCATCAGGTGGGTTTTACCCAGACCGACCCCGCCATAGATAAACAACGGATTGTAGGCGGTGCCGGGGTTTTCGGCGACCTGCATCGAGGCGGCGCGGGCCAGCTGGTTGGACTTGCCCTCAACAAAGTTGTTGAAGGAGAAGAGGGGATTGGTGCGCGCCTGCTGCGAGTTTTTCTTCATCGTCTGCTGTAACTGGGCAGCAGTGACCGGTGCCGGCTCCGGTACCGCCGGAGCGGCGGCCGGCTGAGGCACGGCGGGGGCGATACTGCCCACCTCGAAGACCAGCTGGGGAGGTTCTGCCTCGCTCATCTGGTTGAGCATCTCGACGATCCGTTCGCGGAAGCGCTGGGTAACCCAGTCCTGAACAAAGCGGTTGGGTGAGAGCAGACGCAGGGTGTTATCGACCATCTCCGCCTGCAGCGGACGGATCCAGGTATTGTATTGCTGCGGACTCAATTCATCCTCAAGCCGGGCAAGACACTGGCTCCAAAGCGCGATGCTCATCGCGTTACCTCAATATGAACGGAAATGAAAAGCAGAAAGGATGGAGTCTACAGCCATTGGGAAAAGTTATCCACAACCCCCTGTGCGAGAAAACCAGCGATAAGCTATTGACAGATTAGGCTCCGACGCAGTATTGTGGCCGACTTTTCCCGCCCCGGTAAAAGGGGTGTTTTGTTGAATATTTAACCGGACGTTGCTGTCATGAAAAGAACTTTTCAGCCCAGTCGTATCAAGCGTGCCCGTGCCCACGGTTTTCGCGCTCGCATGAGTACCGTAGGTGGTCGCAAGGTCATCAAGGCCCGCCGCGCCAAGGGCCGTGCCCGCCTGTCAGCCTGATCCTGTACGTTGCCTGATACTGCCGGTAATTCCCCTGGCCCGAACGGGCCGGGGTGTTTTACCCGCAGCCTCCGGTTGCTGAAACCGGATGATTTTAAACGAGTTTTCACCAAGGCCTGTAAACTCGGTGGTCAGTATCTGACAATATTGGCCAGAACCAATGACCTCGGCCATCCGCGCCTGGGTCTGGCTATCTCACGCAAACATGTCAAAACGGCCGTCGGTCGCAATCTGATCAAGCGGCAGGTGAGAGAGAGTTTTCGCCTGCATCAGGATATAATCGGCCACTTCGATGTGGTGGTACTGGGAAAACCGGGCGTTGAGCGATTGAAGCGCGACGAACTGCGGCGACTTCTGGACAAATACTGGCAAGAGTTGGCTGAGCGATGCGAAAAATCCTGATTCTGCTGATCAAGGGCTATCGCCTGATCCTGAGCCCCTTTGTGGGCGGCCAGTGCCGCTTTTACCCTACCTGCTCCCACTATACCGAAGAGGCGATCATCCGCCACGGCGCCCTGCGCGGCACCTGGCTGGGCGCGCGCCGTATATCCCGTTGCCATCCCTGGCACAAGGGCGGAATCGACCCCGTCCCGGGTACCGAACACCTTTATCACAAAGATTGAGCCATGGACTTCCAGAGACTAATACTTGTAGCAGCACTCTCCTTTACCCTGCTGATAATGTGGCAGGCCTGGCAGGAGGATTACGGCCAGCCACAGACAGAAAATCAGGCAGCGGCGACGGTGGATGGCACCTCGGCGGAATCGGCGGTGAGAAAAGACATGCCGAGTGCGCCGCTTTCCAGTGACGGCAGCACGCCGGCTGATGCCCCGCCGGTTGCGCAGGCAAAACGCGCCGAACGTATCCACGTTACCACCGACCTCTATGATATCGAGTTGGACACTACCGGCGGTGACCTGCGCCGGGTCGACCTGCTGGAGTATCCGGTCTCGGTTGATCAGCCGGACAAACCGTTCCGCCTGATGGATGATGAGAGTGAATTTCATATCGCCCAGGCAGCCCTGCTCGCTGCAGGTGACAGCCCGGCGCCCAATCACCATCAGCTGTTCAACGCCGAGAAAAGTGAGTACCGCATGGCGGAAGGGGCGGAGAGCCTGGAGGTACGTCTGAGCTGGAGCGATGAAAGTGGCGTGCGGGTGGACAAGATCTACACCTTCCACCGCGGCAGCTACACCATCGATGTCGACTTCGAGGTGTATAACCAGAGCGGCCAGCAGTGGAACGGCCATCTCTATCGCCAGCTGCAGCGTGGCGAACCGGCTGACTCCGGATCGATGTTTATCTACACCTACACCGGTGGTGTGATCTACAGCGAGGAGGAGAAGTACGAAAAGATCGCCTTCGATGACATGCGCAAAGAGACCCTGAGCCGCAATATCGAGGGCGGCTGGGCAGCGATGATTGAACACTACTTCCTCAGCGCCTGGGTGCCGAAACCTGAAGAGGCCGCGAACTACTACAGCAAGGCGCCGGGCGGCAATCGCTACATCCTGGGGATGGTCTCGCCGGCCATGAGCGTCGCCCCCGGCGAGAGCCAGAGCATAAGCTCACGTCTCTATGTCGGGCCGAAACTGCAGGACCAGCTCGAAGAGGTGGCCAAGGGGCTTGAGCTGACGGTCGATTACGGATTCCTCACCGTGATCGCCAAGCCGCTGTTCTGGATGCTTGAACTCATCCACAGCTTTGTCGGCAACTGGGGCTGGTCGATCATCCTCATCACCATCATGATCAAGGCGGCCTTCTACAAGCTCTCCGAGACCAGCTACAAGTCGATGGCGCAGATGCGCAAGCTGCAGCCGCGTCTGAAACAGCTCAAGGAGCGTTTCGGCGACGACAAGCAGAAGCTCAATGAGGCGATGATGAAGATGTACCGCGAGGAGAAGATCAATCCCCTCGGCGGCTGTCTGCCGATACTGGTGCAGATCCCGGTCTTCATCGCCCTCTACTGGATGTTGCTGGAGAGTGTGGAGATGCGCCAGGCGCCGTTCATGTTCTGGATCCAGGACCTCTCTATCAAGGATCCCTACTTCGTGCTGCCGGTACTGATGGGTATCACCATGTTCATCCAGCACCGGCTGAATCCGACCCCGCTCGACCCGATCCAGGCACGGGTGATGATGATCCTGCCGATCGCCTTCACCTTCTTCTTTATGTTCTTCCCCGCCGGTCTGGTGCTCTACTGGGTGGTCAACAACACGCTGTCCATCGCCCAGCAGTACTACATCACCCGGGTGGTGATCGGAGATAAATAGATTTATCACCACAGAGACACGGAGAACACGGAGTAAAGCGATTGCGCGGGTGCTTGAGGGGACCCGCGCATTTTTTTGAGAAGTTGTCAGCCGCTATGATTTACAGATTGTCTCTGTGTGCTCCGCGCCTCTGTGGTGAATAATAGATTTTCATGAACGATTCAACCGATAGCATCGCCGCTCAAGCCACCCCGACGGGACGGGGCGGGGTCGGCATCGTGCGCATCTCCGGGCCGAAGAGCCGCGAGTGTGCCGAGGTGATCCTGGGCCACTGTCCGAAACCGCGATACGCCGAATATCTGCCGTTTCGCGATGGTGAGGGTGAGGTGCTGGATGAGGGGATCGCGCTCTTCTTCCCCGGCCCCCACTCCTTTACCGGCGAGGATGTGCTGGAGCTGCAGGGCCACGGCGGTCCTGTGGTGATGGACCGGTTGCTGGCGCTGGTGCAGCGGCTGGGCGTGCGGCTGGCCCGCCCCGGTGAATTCTCCGAACGCGCCTTCCTTAATGACAAGCTGGACCTGGCCCAGGCCGAGGCGATCGCCGATCTCATCGATGCCAGCAGTGAGCAGGCGGCGCGTTCGGCGCTGCGCTCGTTGCGCGGTGAGTTTTCCGCCCGGGTCGATGAGCTGGTGGAGCGGCTGACCGAGCTGCGTATCTATGTGGAGTCGGCGATCGATTTTCCCGAGGAGGAGATCGACTTTCTCGCCGATGGTGAGGTACAGCGCCGACTCGATGCGATCCGCGGATCACTGGCCGCGGTGCAGCAGGCGGCGCAACAGGGTTCGCTGCTCAAGGAGGGGATGACCGTGGTGCTCGCCGGCCTGCCCAATGCCGGCAAGTCGAGCCTGCTCAACGCGCTTGCCGGTCAGGAGTCGGCCATTGTGACCGAGATCGCCGGCACTACCCGCGATGTGCTGCGCGAGCAGATCAACCTCGACGGCATGCCGCTGCATATTATCGACACTGCTGGCCTGCGAGAAAGCGCCGATGCGGTGGAGCAGGAGGGGATCCGCCGAGCCTGGCGTGAGATCGAGCAGGCCGATCGGTTGCTGCTGCTGGTGGACGATACCAGCGGCGTCACCGCCGACGAGCGGGCGGTCCTCAAGCGGCTGCCGCACGGCCTGGCCACCACCGTGATCCGCAACAAGGCCGACCTTAGTGGGAACCCGCCTGCGTTACTGGATGGCGAGCTGGGCAGTGAGATACGTCTTTCGGCCAAGACCGGCGAGGGGGTGGAGCTGCTGCGCGACTATCTGAAGCAGAGCATGGGCTACCAGGGCAGTGGCGAGGGGAGTTTTATGGCGCGGCGCCGACATCTCGATGCCCTGGCCCGGGCCGCCGCCAACCTGGTTACCGGCGACCAGCTGCTGCAGCAGGGCAGCGGTGAGCTGCTGGCCGAGGAGCTGCGCCTGGCGCAGCAGGCGCTCGGCGAGATCACCGGCGAGGTGAGCTCCGATGATCTGTTGGGGAAGATATTTGCCAGTTTCTGTATCGGCAAATAGCGATTTTGCTATCAGTGTGTTCGCCACAGAGGACACAGGGATCACAGAGGAAAATCCCCGAATGACACGGTCCCAGTGTTCTCTGTGACCTCTGTGGCTAAATCTGTGCCTTAAACTCCCTGACCAGCCGTCGCAGTGACTCGATATCCTGCGTGCCGCCATGGCGGGTATAGCGCAGGCGAATATAGAGTTGGCTGATACGCTGCACTGCCGAAGCCAGTTCCGGGCGTGCAGCGCTGACCCTGGCGGCAAAGTCGGTCGGCCCCTCATCAAGTTGACGCGGCAGCCCCGCCTTTGCTAGTTTGTCGCAAAAGCGCTGATAGAGCCGGGCCACCGGATCGCGCCGGGGCGGGCGGCGGAACAGGGTGAGCAGCGCAATGAGCGCGACAACCGCCATCACCAGTCCGACCATGATGCCCGCAAGCCAACCCCAGGAGGCTGTGTGCAGCCCCAACTTGCGCAGCAGCTCCAGCTGTTTTTGCCGGTCAAAGCCCAGCACCCACTGGTTCCAGCTGTGGTTGAGTGCATCCCAGCCGTAGCGGAACTGGCGGTAGAGTTTGCGCAGGGCGGCAAAACCGGCGCCATCATCCAAGCTGCTGGTGGACTGAAAGCGTGCGGCATCGACGCTGCTCTCCACCCGTGAGGCGGGCACTGCCGTGGTGGGATCGACTCGCAGCCAGCCCTGCTCCTGCAGCCACACCTCGGCCCAGGCGTGGGCGTTGGACTGGCGCACAATCAGGTAGTCGCCCAGCTCATTGAATTCACCCCCCTGGTAGCCGGCCACGATGCGTGCCGGGAGCCCTGCGGCGCGCATCAGGGTGACGAAGGCGCTGGCGTAGTGTTCGCAGAAGCCGCGCCGCGTGCTGAAGAGAAATTCATCGACCGGATCGTCGCCCAGCTGCGGCGGCTGGCGGGTGTAGTAGAAGGGTTGCTCGCGGAACAGCCGGTAGCCGCGCTGCACGATCTCGGCAGGCGTGATCCCCTCTTCCAGCCACTGCTGAGCCAGCCGCCGGGTCCGCGGATTGGCTATCCCGGGTAGCGCGGTGGCGGCGGCGTGCATGGCGGGGGAGAGGGTGTCGAGGCGGTAGGCCGTGGCCGAACGCATCGCATAGCGGAGCTTCTCCTTGACCTCACGCTCGCTGAGCAGCTGGAAGTCGGGGAGGAAATAGAACGCGGTATTGGCCGCCCGAGGCCGATTCAGGGGAAGGTCGAGGGCGAAGATCCAGCGGCGGCGGTGCGGTTCCAGGGTGACGGTGTAGGCAACCTCCTCCCCCAGCACCTCGAAGGCAGGCGGTTCACGCTGGATAGGCATCTGCATCCGCTCCCAGCGTCGGCCGTCGGTGTGCCACAGCACCGGCCCGCGCCAGTAGAGGGCATCGGCCGCCGGAACATTGCCGTCAAAGTCGACGCGAAAGGCGACCGCCTGCGACTGCACCAGATTGCTGATCGAGCCCATCTCGATCGTGTCGGACAGGCCGGTGCGGGCGCTGGGGCCCTGTTCGGGAACACTCCACAACGGGTTGGAGAGGCGGGGAAAGAGCAGGAACATCAGCAGCATCAGCGGCAGTGACTGCAGTAGCAGCTTGCCACCGGTGGAGAGATAGAGGCGGTAGTCGGCGAGCCTGCCGGCGGGGTGGTTAAGGGCGATCAGTGTTGCGGTCAGTGCCAGTACCACCAGAAAGAGGTAGCCGCCCATAGCGATCGACTGGCTGAAGAGAAAACCGCCCACCACCATGAAGTAACCGATGAACAGCGCGATCATCGCATCGCGCAGGGTACGCAGCTCCAGCAGCTTGAGACAGAGCATCACCGTCAGCAGCGCCACCCCGGCATCGGGCCCGAGCAGGGTGCGGTACGCCGCACCAACCGCGGCGATGCCGATAAAAACGATCAGGTAACGCAACCAGCGTCCGGGCAGGTCGTAGCCGCGAACCTCGTGCAATAACCGCCAGCCAAAGATCAGCAGGCAGCTGATGGAGAGCCACGGGGGCATGCGCAGGAGGTGCGGCAGAGTGACCAGGAACAGCGCGCCGAGCAGCCACAATCTGCCGTGGCCAGGCGGAGTGAGCGCTAACTCATTGCGGCCCATGCGGCGCCTCCCCGTCGACCAGACCAAACAGGGCGAGTGCCTCAAGACAGCGCCGGCGGTGACGTTCCCCCCGGCCCGGCGGGATCGCCAGATCCGGCAGCGACAGCCCATAGGCCAGCCCCAGTTCGTCCGCCTCCAGCACCCAGCGGGTCAGGCGGGAGAGCCGCGCCTCCTGGCCAAGATTACCCAACTGCTCCCAGTGCAACCACAACTCCTCGGTGATGCCCCCGCCGAACTGCTTGGTCATCAGTCCCTGCTCGCGGGCCAGTGCCTTCCAGTGGATATGGCGCAGCGAATCGCCGACATGATAGGGGCGCAGCGAGGCGAAATCGTCGCTGCCGCGGCCCTGATCGCCGGCGCTTCCCCGCTCCTGCAGCATCTGCGGTGGCAGCCCCCGCTCCTGATCCGGGCGGGGGTAGACCAGGCAGCTCATGGCAAGGTTGAGGTTACTCCAGGCATGGAAAAGGCCGAGAGGATAACGGCTATAGAGGGTGATACGACCGGCAGAGAGATAACCGCGGCGTGGTGCGTGGCGACACAGTTCAATCCACTGCCCGCCATTCTGCGTCAGATCTAGGGTGATCGGCTGCTGGCCGTCGAGCATCAGCCTGAGGGCAAAGCGGGCAGGACCATTGCGGTTCTCCAGGCTCAGCGCAAAGCGCGCGGTATCACCCGCGAACACCGGCTGCGGGTGGCCGCGGGTGAGGCGCAGGCCATAGAGATTACGCACGGCGTGGATCATCGACACCAGGGCGAGACTGGCGAGCAGAAAGGTGAGGGCAAAGGCGAGGCTGTTCTGGTAGTTGATGGCGCCAATGAGCATCGCCAGCAGGATCACGGCAAAGATGATCCCGCTGCGGGTGGGAATGATATAGACTCGCCGCCGCCCCAGGGTGACGGGTCCCGACTCCGGGCGGTCGCGCCGGAAAAGGTGCCGCCAGAAGGCGAGCATCTCATCGCGCCAGTTTGTTATTGCAGTGATTGCCATATTGATCACTCACCACGGAGACACGGGTTCCGCGCCTCTGCGGTGCAAAACTCCATTCAAGGTATTGGCACCTCGGCGAAGGGTTTCACCAGCGCCTCGGCGCTGTGCACGGTGGTGTCGTCTGCCGGTTGCAGCCGGTGCGCGACCACATAGGGCAGGATCGCCTGCACATCCTCGGGCATCACGTGGTCGCGCCCGGCCAGCAGAGCCCAGGCGCGCGAAGCGCTCAGCAGCGACAGGCCGGCGCGGGGCGAGAGGCCGGTGAGGTACCAGGGGGAGTGGCGCGAGAAGGCGAGCAGCGCCTGGATGTAGTCAATCAGCGACTCCGAGGCGTGTACCTCCCTGACCTGCCGCTGCAGGGCAAGCAGCTCCTCGGGCCGGATCACCGGCTTGATCTCCTGCAGCATGTCGCGCCGCTCACGCCCCATCAGCAGCGCCCGCTCCGCATCGTGCGCCGGATAGCCCAACGTGATCACCATCAGGAAACGGTCGAGCTGCGACTCGGGTAGTGGAAAGGTGCCGATCTGGTAGGTCGGATTCTGGGTGGCGATGACAAAGAAGGGGCTGGGCAGCGGATAGCTCTTTCCCTCGATGGTGATCTGCTGCTCCTCCATCGCCTCAAGCATGGCGCTCTGGGTCTTGGGGGTGGCGCGGTTGATCTCGTCGGCCAGGATCAGCTGCGAGAAGATCGGTCCCGGGTGAAAGGTGAAGGCGCCACTGTCGCGCTCATAGACCGTGCCGCCGAGGATGTCGGCAGGCAGCAGATCGGAGGTGAACTGGATGCGGTTGTACTCCAGCCCAAGGGTACCGGCCAGCACATGGGAGAGGGTGGTCTTGCCCACCCCGGGCAGATCCTCGATCAGAAGATGGCCCCGTGCCAGCAGGCACGCCAGCGACAGCTTGATCGGGTGCTCCTTGCCGAGGATGAAGCGCCCTGCCTGCTCGATGACCTGTTGCAGCGGTGGTTGCATGGTGTGTGTTTATCCTGTTGCCTTGTTCCGTACGGTCGTCTGTATGTCGGGGGATGAAGATGGATGGGGGGGCGGTTGAAAGAAAGGCACTCCCCCGCGCAGAGGATAACCGAAACAACCGCTGTGACAGGAGTGTTCGATGGCTGGCCGGCGAATTTTCAGCCCCCTTCTTGCTCCTCAAACTCCAGCGACAGCGAGTTGATGCAGTAGCGCTGCCCGGTCGGCTCCGGCCCGTCGGGGAAGAGATGGCCGAGGTGGGCGCCGCAGTTGGCGCAGGTGACCTCGATGCGGGTCATGCCGTGGGAGTGGTCGGTGATCAGGTTGACCTTCGTCGGGTCGAGCACGTCCCAGAAGCTGGGCCAGCCGGTGCCGGAGTCGAACTTGGTCTTCGCGTCGAACAGCTCGGCGCCGCAGCAGGCGCAGGTGTAGATCCCCGGCTCCTTGTTGCTGAGGTACTTGCCGGAGAAGGGGGGTTCGGTGCCCTTTTCGCGGCAGACGTGGTACTGCTCCGGCGTCAGCGCCTTGCGCCACTGCCCGTCATCGTTGTTCATGTCATCACCCATCGCCACTATTTCCGCACTCTTCAGAAACTATAGTCCATCATTCAGCGTTGCCCGGCGTAACCTGCGCTGCAGCAGTGGCGGATGGACCAGCAGGGTAAACATAATGAGGACAAAGACCAGGCATAACAACTCGATGCGGTGGGGGTAGTCCGGCGGGATCAGCAGCACCAGTGCCGCCGAGACTGCGCCGCGCAGGCCGCCGAGCAGCAGCACCGGCTGCCAGTCCGGCGGCACAGGAGAGCCGGTTCGGTTGAGTAACCAGCTACCGCCATAGACCAGCACCGCGCGCGAGAGTAGCAGCAGGATCACCACCAGCGGCACCACCCAGTTGATGAAAAAGGCGTGGTGGCCGACCGCGGAACCCAGGGCGAAGAACAACACCCCCGCGGCCAGGGTGTTGAGGTAGTCCCAGAAGGCCTCGAAGCTGTCGTGTGCATGCGCGGCGGGCGGATGACCGCAGCGGCTGTGGCGAAAGGCGAGCGCGGCGCAAAGCACGGTGATCACTCCCGACAGGTGCAGCAGGTGCTCCGCCAGGAGAAAACTGCCGTAGCAGAGGATCAGCGTCAGGCTCAGGCCGCTGAAGCGGTTCTGTTCGTGCCAGACGGCGACCAGTTTGCCCATTGCCCAGCCCAGCAGCAGGCCGAGCGGGATCGCCGCGGCCAGCGACCAGAGCAGCCGCAGGGTCAGGTCACCGACCCCCACCATCGCCTCGCCCAGGGCCAGGGCGGTGGTGGCGCCGAAGAGCACGATGGCGATACCGTCGTTGAACAGCGACTCCCCCTCGATGAGGGTCTCAAGCCGTTCCGGCAGGCCGAAACGACGGAAGATCACGCCGACCGCGGAGGGATCGGTAGCTGCCACGGCGGCACCGAACATCAGGCCGTGGCTCCAGGGCAGCCCCATTACCCCGGCCAGCGGCAGACCGATGATGAGCATGCTCAATACCACACCGGGCAGGGCGAACAGGCTGATGGCGCGCCACTCGCGGCGCAGTGTTCCGGCGGGCAGGCTGCGGCCGCTGGCAAAAATAAGGATGGGAAGCAGCAGGATCAGCACCGTGTCGGCGGAGAGCACCGCCGCCGGCAGGCCGGGAAACAGGTTCTGCTGCAGCAGGGCGTAGGCCACACCGCTGATCACCAGCCACGACTCGGGCGGAAAGGGCGAGCGTTGTGCGTAGTGGCGCAGGGCGGCCAGGAACAGCAGAAACGCACCGCCCATGCCCAGGGCATAAATCAGTGTCCCGGCCTCCACGGGCTATTTCCCCCACAGCTTTTCGCGTTGTGCCGTCCGGCCGCAGCGGTAGTGGTAGAACGTGTAGCGCAGCGGGTTTTTGTTGTGGTAACCCCGGTGGCGTGGCAAGGCGGTATGTAGCGGTGTGGCCAGTAAGGCAAGCAGCAGGGACAGGCGATGTGGCGTTGGCATGGTGACCTCCCGGGCGGTTCCGGCCCTTTGCTAAAGGGTAGTCATCCTGGTGGCGTTTTGCCTGCGGCCCACTCCGCGGTGAACCAGATATCGCCGTACCGTGCCAGGCGGTGGCCGGAGTTGTCGGTGCCGGTTATGGGTATTCACTAGCCCGGCAGGGTGATGCGGAGGCAGGCGCCGCCGTGGGCGGAGCGCTCGATGGCGAGCTGCCCCTCGTAGGCCTCGATGATATCGAGCACCATCGGCAGGCCGATGCCGTGGCCGGGGGCGGCCTCATCCAGGCGCACGCCGCGGGCCAGTACCGGCTGTGCCTGTTCCGCCGCGATGCCGGGGCCGTCGTCCTCGACGGTGATCAGCAGCGTCTGTTCGCCGTTTTCAACCTTGAGCCAGATCCCGCCAGTGGCCCACTTCCAGGCGTTATCCAGCAGGTTGCCGAAGAGCTCCATCAGGTCGCCCTCGTCGCCACGGAAGTGGGCATCGGCATCGAGCTGACTCTCCACCTTTATCGCCTTGTCACGGTGGACCTTCTCCAGGGTGGCCAGCAGTCGCTCCACCAGCGGCGTCACGGCGACGGGGACGGCCAGTGCAGAGCGGCCGGCGGTGGCGGCGCGCTGCAGTTGGTACTGCACAATATCGTCCATGCGTGCCACCTGCTCATCGATAAGGGGTGAGCGCTCACTTTCGTTCAGGCCCCGCAATACCGCCAGTGGGGTCTTCATGCTGTGGGCGAGATCCGCCAGCGCATTCTTGTAGCGCGACTGCTGTGCCCGCTCGTGGTGGAGCAGGGTGTTGATGTTGTCGGTGAGGCGGCGGATCTCGCTGGGGTAGTCCCGCTGCAGGCTCTCCTGCTCACCCGACTCGATGGCGCGCACCTCACCGGCGACGGTACGCAGCG
>JAPHTQ010000063.1 GCA_026196275.1 Gammaproteobacteria bacterium | reverse complement strand
TTGCTTGGAAAGGGCGCGCCATTCCCTGCGCAACGCGCCTTGCAGCTAACGGCTTCTCGTCACGCTGAAAACGTCAATCAGTATGAAACACTACACTAGAACAATGCCCAAACACAGCTCCCACTCAACAGTCCCTTCTCCCATAGGGGGAGAAGGTTAAGATGAGGGGAAGATATGAATCCCATCTCACTTCAACTGTCTAGCAACATACGCCACTGGCTGCTGCCCCTTCTCATCACCCTCACCCTGTTCGGTTGTAGCGACCCCAACCAACGCAACGAAAAGGGCCAAACCCTGCTCATCCTCGCCGCCGAGGCCGGCAACCTCGAAAAGGCCAAAGAGCTCATCGAAGACGGCGCCGACATCCACGCCCGTGATCACTGCCTCTTCACTCCACTGCTCAAGGCCGCTGCCGAGGGCCACTATGAGGTTACCAAACTGTTGCTGGAGCATGGCGCCGACCCTGACGATCAGGACCAGGGCCTCTACAGCGCAGTGATGTTCGCCGCCGGTAACAACCATCCGGCGATCATTCAGCTTCTGATCGAGCACGGTGCCAGCATCGATCTGGCCGATCAGAGTCTCGGCTGGACAGCCCTCATCTGGGCCGCCCGCGAAGGCCATGCCGAATGCGTTGCCGTGTTGTTGGCGAACGGCGCCGATCCCGATATCCGCGACAGCGGCGGCAATACCGCCCTCATCTGGTCGGTGAAGAAAGGCCGCATCGCAGTGGCGAAAAAACTGCTCGCGGCCGGCGTGCCACCCGGCCAGACCGATGGCGAAGGCAACACCGCCCTGGCCCTGGCCGCCAGGCAGGGAGACGAGGCGATGCTCACGCTGTTGGTGGAAGCCGCCACCCACTAAAGCGCCGTCGTGCAGGGTTACCCAACCCACTGACTTACAAAAGGGTTTTGACCGGCACCCTTATTATATACACTCTTCCAATAGTCATGTTTGTCTGAAGGTACGCAGCAGATGCATCACCGCACAACACATGTTCGCCTCAACTCGCACAGTGAGCTGCAAAATGCCCTCTTCGAAACCATGACCGACGGCGTCATGGTAGTCGACCGGCACGGCATCATTATCGACTGCAATCGCGCCTTCCATCAGCGACTCGGCTACAGCAAGGACGAACTGTTGGGCATGCCGGTGACAGAGCTGGACCCGCCCGAGTATGCGACGCGGGTCGCCGAGCGACTGGCACAGATCCACCGCGAAGGGCAGGCGACATTCGAGACCGCCCACTACTACAAAGACGGCGGTATCATGCCCGTCGAGCTCAATGCACGCTATGTCGAGATCTGCGGCGAGGCGGTCTTCTTCAGCATCGTACGCGACATCACCGAACGGAAGAAACTGGAGGCCCGTCTCAAGGAGAGCCATGAGATCTATCAAACCGCCATCAATACCTCCACCCTTGGCTTCCTGGTGACTGACGCCGACGGCAGATTGATCGACGTCAATGATACCTATGTCGCACTCTCCGGCTACAGCCGCGATGAACTTGTAGGGATGTCCCTCCCTGAGCTCAACGCACAGGGAGGGCCGGAGACGACTGCCGCGCGCATCGCCGAAGTCATCCGAATCGGCGATGCACGTTTTCGCAGCCTGCACCGTCGGAGTGATGGGACGGTCTATCCGGTCGAGGTCACCGCAACATTCTCCAAAATCCAGGGTGGACGCTTTTTCGTCTTCGTTGAGGATATCTCGGCAAAGATCCAACAGGAGCAGCGCCTGGAACTTGCCTCCCGTCTCTTTGAAACCATCGACCAGGCAGTGCTCGTAACCGATGCCCAGAATCGGATCATCTCCATCAACCCCGCCGTCACGCAGATCACCGGTTACACCCTGGATGAACTGCTCGGCAAGGATCCGAGCATCTTCTCCTCGGGACGACATGGCAAGGCCTATTTCCGCAAGCTGTGGGATAGCCTGAATCGCACCGATCACTGGGAGGGTGAGATGTGGGATCGGCGCAAGGATGGCGTCATCTACGCCAAGTGGCTGACGATCAATGCCCTGCGTGATGATCAGGGCAATATCACCCAGTATGTCTCGGTCTTTTCCGACATCACCGAGCGCAAGAAGAACGAGGAGCTGATCTGGCGGCAGGCCAATTTTGATCTCTTAACCGGTCTCCCCAACCGCCACCTGATGCACGAGCGTCTGGACCATGAGCTGAAAAAGGCACACCGCACAAACCAGCGACTGGCCGTACTGTTCATCGATCTGGACCGCTTCAAGGAGGTCAATGACAACTTCGGTCACGCAAAGGGGGATGCGCTGCTCGTGCTGGCGGCACGCAGGATCTGCAGTGCGGTGAGAGAGACCGACACCATCGCCCGCCTGGGCGGCGATGAATTCACCATCATCCTGCCGGACTTCGGCACACTCTCCAATCTGGAACGCATTGCTCAAACGTTGATCGAGGTGTTGTCGGAACCCTACGAGCTGGGCAATGAGGAGACGGGATTTGTCTCGGCCAGCATCGGTATCACCCTCTTCCCCGACGATGCCGTCGATATTCAGGGGCTGCTCAAGCAGGCCGATCAGGCCATGTATGCCGCCAAGGCCGAGGGGCGCTGCCGCTTCAGCTATTACACCCTCTCGATGCAGGAACAGACCCATGAGAAACAGCGACTCACTGCCGACCTGCGCCAGGCCCTCGCGCGGCGGCAACTTGAGGTCTATTACCAGCCGATTATCGACCTGCCCAGCGGAAAGATCGTCAAGGCAGAGGCACTGCTGCGTTGGCACCATCCCGAGATGGGGCAAATAAGCCCGGAAATTTTCATCCCCGTTGCCGAGGACTCAGGCCTGCTCCATCAGATCGGTCACTGGGTATTCCGCCAGGCCATCTCCTTCATCGAGCAATGCCGGCAGCGCCACAACCGACTGATCCAGATCAGCGTCAACAAATCCCCTATTCAATTCGAAAAGGATATTTACGACGACTGGCCACAATATCTTTCTCAAACCGGCCTGCCGGGCGACAGCATTACGGTCGAAATCACCGAGGGATCGCTGCTAAGCAAATCACCAAAAATCAAACAGAGGCTGCTGGATTATATAAACTTCGGTATCGAAGTCTCCATCGACGACTTTGGCACCGGCTTCTCTGCCCTCTCCTATCTGCACCAGTTTGACATCGACTACCTGAAAATCGATCGCTCATTTATCATGGATCTGTCAGAGAAC
>JAPHTQ010000045.1 GCA_026196275.1 Gammaproteobacteria bacterium | reverse complement strand
GATCTTGCCACCGCGTTTGATATGGCGGGTCATGGCACGACGGGCGGCTTCAATCTGGCGCGAGGTAATCCGACCACGCTCTACAGATTTGAGGCCATACTCACCGAAGCTGACCTTGTTGCCGACCTGGGCAAATCCGCGGTTGCGGCCTTTTTGCACTTTACGGAATTTGGTACGTTTTGGCTGAAGCATTGATACTTACTCCGTTACTTCGCAGCCGGCTTTTCAGCTTCGGCTGTGGTCGACGCCTCACCACGATCAAAGACTTCGCCTTTGAAGATCCAGACCTTTACACCAATGATGCCATAGGTGGTCTTCGCTTCAGCAAAGCCGTAGTCGATGTCGGCACGCAGGGTGTGCAGCGGCACACGACCTTCGCGATACCACTCACTACGGGCGATCTCGGCACCGTTGAGTCGACCGGCGACATTAATCTTCACACCCTGGGCACCAAGGCGCATGGAATTAGTCACGGCACGCTTCATGGCGCGACGGAACATGATGCGCTTCTCAAGCTGCTGGGCGATCCCCTGAGCGACCAGGGTAGCATCCAGCTCCGGCTTGCGAACTTCCTCGATGTTGATGTGTACCGGAATACCCATCATCTCGGAAACATCACCGCGCAGACGCTCGATATCCTCGCCCTTCTTGCCGATAACCAGACCCGGACGTGCGGTGCTGATAGTAATACGGGCATTGCGGGCCGGGCGTTCGATCTGAATGCGACTGATAGATGCACTGGCCAGTCGCTTTTGCAGGTACTCACGCACCTTCAGATCGGTGTGAAGGAAATTGCCGAAATCTTTTGAATCGGCATACCACTTGGAGGTCCAGTCTTTGGTAATACCAAGACGAATTCCCGTTGGATGAACTTTATGTCCCATTACGGCCTCTCTATTACTTATCCGCAACAGTCACAGTAATGTGACTGGTACGTTTGAGAATGCGATTGCCGCGGCCCTTGGCACGGGCACGCATGCGCTTCAGGGTCGGACCCTGGTCGATAAAGATTGTGGCAACCTTCAGTTCGTCGATATCCGCACCATCATTATGCTCTGCATTGGCAATGGCGGATTCGAGAACCTTCTTGACCAGTTCTGCACCTTTTTTCGGGCTGAATGCCAGAATCTGCAGCGCCTTCTCGACCGGCAAGCCACGGATCTGGTCCGCTACCAAGCGGCACTTCTGAGGAGAAATACGTGCGTATGTCAATTTTGCTCTGGTTTCCATCACACTTGCTCCTTACCGTGACTTCTTGTCGGCAACGTGACCCTTGTAAGTACGGGTGGGAGCGAACTCACCCAACTTATGGCCGACCATATTTTCATTGATCAGCACGGGGACATGTTGACGACCGTTGTGTACCGCAATGGTCAGACCAACCATCTCCGGCATAATCATCGAGCGACGTGACCAGGTCTTAATCGGACGACGGTCATTGGCTGCAGCAGCAACCTCGACCTTCTTCGCCAGATGATGGTCAATAAATGGGCCTTTCTTGATTGAGCGTGGCATCTATCTTGCCCTCACTTACTTCTGCTTGCGGCGACGGAGAATCATGCCGTCGGTACGCTTGTTCTTACGAGTCTTGTGTCCCTTGGTCGGAACACCCCAAGGGGTTACCGGATGACGGCCACCGGAGGTACGGCCTTCACCACCACCGTGCGGGTGATCAACCGGGTTCATGGCAACACCACGAACGGTAGGACGAACACCACGCCAGCGCGAGGCGCCAGCCTTACCCAGCTTACGAAGGCTGTGCTCACTGTTGCCTACCTCACCGATAGTTGCCTTGCACTCGGCAAGCACCTTGCGCATCTCACCGGAACGCAGGCGCAATGTGGCGTAGCGACCTTCGCGGGCAACCAGCTGAACCGAGGCACCGGCACTGCGTGCCAGCTGCGCCCCTTTACCCGGCTTCAGTTCGATACAGTGAATCGTGGAACCGACCGGGATATTCATCAGCTTGAGGCTATTGCCCGGCTTGATCGGGGCCTCGGAGCCGGCAAGGATTTCGCTACCTGCAACCACATGCTTTGGTGCAATGATGTAACGACGCTCACCGTCGGCATACTTCACCAGGGCGATATTGGCGGTTCGGTTCGGATCATACTCCAGACGCTCGACCACACCCGGGACGCCATCTTTGTCCCGCTTGAAATCGATCACACGATAGTGCTGCTTGTGACCACCACCCTTGTGACGGGTGCTGATACGGCCCTGATTGTTGCGGCCACCGTTCTTGCTCTTTTTCTCAAGAAGCGGGGCATAGGGCTCGCCCTTGTGCAGCTCAGGGTTCACCACTTTAACAACAAAGCGGCGGCCTGGAGACGTCGGTTTAAGTTTTGCTACTGGCATCGGACGTTTCCTTCATTTATTCAGCAGCACCGAGGAAGTCGATCTCCTGACCTTCCTGCAGTGTGACGTAAGCCTTTTTCCAATCACTACGGCGCCCCATCTTGGCACCGAAACGCTTGGTTTTACCCTTGACGTTGCTCACTTGAACACGGTCCACCTTGACATCAAACAGCAGCTCAACGGCCTGCTTGATCTCAGGTTTGGTCGCATCGGTGGCAACCTTGAAAACGATCTGGTTGTTCTGTTCCGCAGCATTGGTGCTCTTTTCAGAGATGTGCGGGGCCATCAGAACCTTCATCAGGCGTTCTTCTTTCATCCCAGCATCTCCTCCAACTCTTTAACCGCAGAAACCGTCATGATGACTTTTTCAAAGCCCACCAGACTTACCGGATCGACCCGCCGCGCCGCAACCACGCCGACATGCGGCAGGTTACGCGCAGACAGGTACAGATTGTCATCCACCTCGTGGGAAACAATCAGGGCGTTACTAACACCCATGCTCTTGAGCTTCTCGTTAAGCTGCTTGGTCTTGGGCGCATCGACAGTAAACTTGTCGACCACCATCAGGCGCTCCTGGCGAACCAGCTCGGAAAGAATGGCCTGCAGAGCACCGCGGTACATCTTCTTGTTGACCTTCTGCGAATAGTCGCGCGGTGACGCCGCAAAGGTCCTGCCGCCACTACGCCACAGCGGGCTGCGAATGGTACCGGCACGGGCGCGGCCGGTGCCTTTCTGACGCCAGGGTTTTGCCCCGCCACCGCTGACCTCAGAGCGACTCTTCTGAGCCTTGGTGCCGGCGCGGGCGCCAGCCATATAGGCGGTGACTACCTGGTGTACCAGCGCTTCGTTGAACTCGCGGCCGAAATTCTGATCGGACAGCTCAACGCTGTTCTTGGACGCACGACCAGAGGCGGTTGTAAGCTTAAATTCCATGGTCATACCCCTTATTTTTTGGCCTTGACTGCCGGCATAACGACAACATCGTTACCCTTGGAACCGGGAACTGCGCCCTTGATCAGGAGCAGATTGCGCTCGGCATCGACGCGAACGACTTCCAGGTTTTGTGCAGTACGCTTGACATTGCCCATGTGGCCGGCCATTTTCTTGCCTTTGAAGACACGACCGGGGGTCTGGTTCTGACCGATGGAACCCGGAGCACGGTGGGACAATGAGTTGCCGTGAGTGGCGTCCTGAGTACGGAAGTTGTGACGCTTGACCACACCGGCAAAACCTTTACCGATTGTGTTACCGGACACATCTACCATCTGACCATTTTCGAAGATGTCCACCTTGATCTCGGAACCGAGTTCAAGACCTTCGCCTTCGCCGTCATTAAGACGGAACTCACACAGGGTACGACCAGCCTCGACGCTCGCCTTGGCAAAATGACCTGCCATGGGCTTGCTGACTCGGCTGGCACGACGGGAACCGACGGTAACCTGCAGTGCGTTATAGCCGTCGCTCTCCAGGGTTTTTACCTGGCTGATGCGGTTAGGCTCAACTTCCACTACGGTCACCGGCACAGAAACGCCATCTTCAGTGAAGATGCGGGTCATGCCGCGTTTGCGACCAATAACACCAATAGCCATTGTTATACCTCAATTCTCGGCACCGATTACGATTGACCGATGCTGAAACTCAGCCGCCCCGGTAGAAGACCGGGGCGGCGACCATGAAAAAGGACGGATATCTTACTGCAATTTGATCTGAACGTCGACCCCTGCGGCCAGGTCCAGTTTCATCAGTGCATCTACCGTCTTGTCGGTAGGATCGACAATATCCATCAAACGCTTGTGGGTACGCAGCTCGTACTGGTCACGCGCATCCTTGTTGACATGCGGCGAGGTCAGAACGGTAAAGCGTTCCTTTTTAGTCGGAAGCGGAATCGGGCCCTTAACCTGGGCACCGGTACGCTTGGCAGTTTCTACGATCTCACGGGCGGATTGATCGATCAGACGATGATCGAAGGCCTTGAGACGAATACGGATTTTTTGATTTGCCATGTCTTTACTCGATGATCTTGGAAACAACGCCGGCACCAACGGTACGACCACCTTCGCGGATCGCGAAGCGCAGACCCTCATCCATCGCGATCGGCGCGATAAGCGATACGGTCATCTGTACGTTGTCG
>JAPHTQ010000030.1 GCA_026196275.1 Gammaproteobacteria bacterium | reverse complement strand
CTCGGCAGAGAATCGCCGGACGCAAGCGCAGTTCCGGTGCATTGAGTGCGGCTTCGAGGAAAACGCCGATGTGGTCGGCGCGATCAATGTGCTTCGCCGCGGCGAAGTGCTTTTGAGCAGTGAAGGGCAGGACGATGCCCGGTTAGCCTGTGAAGTGAGTGGCGCAGTAAGGTCGCCAGCAGCAGGAACCCACCGAAGTGAGTTAGGTGCCTGCATCTAACCACAGTAGGAATCCTCGTCCTTTAGGGCGGGGAGGATGTCAATTACCAAACACCCGTTGCCACCAGCGGCGGCGGTTGGCCGGTGGCGGGAAGGCGACGTTGAGGTCGCTGGGCGGAAGCTGGGAGAGTATCCAGCCGGGCAGAGGCGGCGGGGCGGAACCGGAACCGCAGGAGCTGCCGAGGTTGTTGGGGTCATAGATCTTGATAAAGCCGGGCTGGTCGACTTCGTCCACATAGACGATGCCGCAGTAGTCCTCGTCGTGCTCGTTACGAAGCAGGGTATCGATCTCCTCGATAAAGCGGGCAAGCTGCTCGCTGTCGACAGGCTGTTGCGGCGGGGTTTCGCCGACGGCGTAGACATACCACTCCTTGTCATGATCGATGCGCAGTCTCTGCCACAGGGCATCGAGCTCCTCCCACTTGAGCAGGTTTTTGAAATAACCCCGGTAGTGCTTGAGAAACGGATCGCTGTTTTCGCTCATACTCTTCTTCCCGCTTTGTGGCTGCGCGTTAATCAACCGCCTCTCCTCTCCTAGGATACCCCGGAACAGGGGATACCCAGTTTACGGGGTAGCGCCGTGGCTTGCCAGTGGCTGATCGCCCAGCGCCAGAAGCTCTCGAGCTCCCCCTCAAGCAGTTCAGCTGGCGGGTTCTGTCCCAGAAAGTGCAGTGCCTGCCACAGGGCAGGCAGCGGATCATCATCTTGCAGCGCCGGGGCTAAGGTTTGTTTACTCAGCTTCTGTCCCTGTTCATTCAGTGCCACCGGCAGGTGCAGGTAGTCAGGGGTGGGGTAGCCGAGCAGCCGCTGCAGGGCGATCTGTCGCGGGGTGGAGTCGAGCAGGTCGCTGCCGCGTACCACATCGGTGATCCGCTGCTCGGCGTCATCCACCGCCACCGCCAGCTGGTAGGCGAATAGCCCATCGGCCCGGCGCAGGACGAAGTCGCCAACCTCCCGCTCCACGTCCTGGCGGATGATTCCCTGCAACCGATCCGAAAATTCAACCTGCTGCCCTTCGCTGAGCAGACGGATTGCGTGTTTTTGCTGCACACTGGCCGGGGCGCAGCGGCAGGTTCCCGGGTAGACGCCATAGGGCAGCCCCATGCGCCGGCCCTGCTCGGCGATCTGCTTGCGTGAGCAGCCACAGCGATAGGTCAGGCCATTGTGCTGCAGTGTCTCCAGCACCTCGATGTAGCGCTCATGGCGCCGGCTCTGAAACCAGACCGGTCCATCCCATTCGAAACCGAAGCGCTCCAGAGTCTTGAGGATCAGGGTGCCGGCGCCGGCGACCTCGCGTGGCGGGTCGAGGTCTTCCATCCGTACCAGCCACTCCCCGTTCTGCTGGCGGGCGTCGAGGTAGCTGCCCACTGCCGCCACCAGTGAGCCGAAGTGGAGCGGCCCGGTCGGTGAGGGGGCGAAGCGTCCGCGATAGGGCTGGGGCCGCTCACTCATGCCAGCTGGTAAAGGCCTCTAGCGGTTCGCGCGGAGTGCGGTAGCCGTTGACCGCGGCGGCGGTGTCGCGATAGCCCAGGGCAATGCCACAGGCCAGCGCCCAGTTTTCCCCGATGCCGAGGTGCTGTCGCACGATATCGGGGTGATCGGCCAGAGAGGCCTGGGGGCAGGTGGCCAGCCCTTGCTCCTCGGCGGCGAGCAGGATGTTCTGGATGAACATACCGAGATCGATCCAGCTGCCCTGACCCATGCGCCGATCGAGAAACAGCAACAGTCCCACCGGCGCGCCGAAGAAGCGGTAGTTGTTATTCCACGCCTCCAGCTGTTTATCCTTGTCTTCGCGGCCAATTCCCAGCGCACCGTAGAGGGCCAACCCGGTCGCCCTGCGGCGGCTCTTATAGGGCTCGAACCACTCCTGCGGATAGTAGTGGTAGTCGGGTGTGGGGGGGTGGCCTTCGCTGCGGGCGGCGATGATCGCCTCGGCCAGTTGGTACTTGCTCTGGCCGCTTACCACCGCCACCCGCCAGGGCTGGGTGTTAACCCCCGATGGGGCCCATCGGGCAGCCTCCAGAATGGCGCTGACGTTTTCTTTCGACACGGGCTTGTCGAGAAAGGCGCGGGTGCTTTGGCGTTGTTTCATTGCATCGGTGGCTTGCATCGGTTCCCCATTCACTCTTTTGCGGATTTGGCGATGCTACACACTATACAAAGAAGCGGCGGGTATTTTCATCCATTACAAAAGACCTTGCATTCTTCTCAGGAATGCATATATTAGAAATATCTAATATAGATTTGGCGAGGTGAGAGGATGGACGAGAAAAAGTCGTGCTTGGTCATCCACGGAGTGGGTGAGGATGGGGAGCGTTTTCGTCCCAGTGACTGGATCGAACGCATCAGTGCCAGTGTGGCCCGTTTCGGCGGTGACCGGCGCCTGCGCTACGATGCGAGGGTGCTTCCGGTGGTGATCGACGGTGAGCGGTGTCTTTATGTGTCGCCCGAACTCGCGCACGATGCACCGCAACTCTACAACCATATCGTGGCGTTTGCGGCAGCGAACCGGCTGCGGGTGGAGCAGGGGGCGTGTCGGCAGGCCGCTGCCTGATAAGGAAGGGAGCCGTGGCTCCCTTATCCCCTTGCAGATATGCTGAGGCTCAGCCTCGCTGCTTCTCGCGGATCTCGTCGAGGGTTTTGCAGTCGATGCAGAGGGTCGCGGTGGGACGGGCCTCCAGGCGGCGGATGCCGATCTCGACGCCACAGCTCTCACAGAAGCCGTATTCATTCTCATCCAGCAGGTCCAGCGCCTCGTTGATCTTCTTCAGCAGCTTGCGCTCGCGATCACGGGTGCGCAGTTCCATGGTGAAGTCAGATTCCTGACTGGCCCGGTCATTGGGGTCCGGGAAGTTGGCCGCCTCATCCTGCATATGGTGTACGGTGCGGTCGACCTCTTCCATCAGCTCCTTTTTCCAGTTGGACAGGATTTGACGGAAGTGCTCCCGCATCCGCGGGTTCATGTACTCCTCACCCTTTTTTTCTACATAGGGTTCGAAGTGGCCGGCCCCTTCCAGGGCCTTGATGTGCGGTTCCTTGCGGGATGCCGCTTTTTTTACCGGCGCCTTCTTCGCGCTGGTGGCCTTTTTCGGTGCGGCCTTCTTGACGGTCTTTTTGCTGGCAGCCTTTTTCGGCGCCGCTGTTTTCTTGGTCGGCATACGCTTGGTTCTCCTGCGAAGCGTAGTAAAAATAAGCGCGCATCTATACCAGATGTGGACGGAGGGCGCAACTTTGCACTCCAGCTTCAGGTGCATTTCGTGACAGAGTCCGGTAATCTACTGCGCTTTTCAAGTGGTTAGAATAGAACAATGAGCACACTGAAAGCACTGTTATTCGATGTTGACGGTACCCTGGCGGATACCGAGCGTGACGGTCACCGTGTCGCCTTCAACCGCGCCTTTGCCGAGGCGGGACTCGACTGGGAGTGGAGCGAGGAGCTTTACGGTAAGCTACTGGCAGTGACCGGCGGCAAGGAGCGCATCCGCTACTATCTGGATAGTTTCAATACGGGCTTTGCACCTCCTGCAGAGCTGGACAGCTTTATCGCCGGCCTGCACCAGGCCAAAACCCGCCACTATGTGGAGATGCTCTCAAGCGGGGCGATCCCGCTGCGCCCTGGAGTCAAGCGGCTAATCAGCGAAGCGCGCGAGGCGGGGATGCGTCTGGCGGTGGCCACCACCACCACCCCGGAGAACGTCAGCGCCCTGCTGGAGAACGCGATGGCCCCCGATGCGATGGACTGGTTCGAGGTGATCGCCGCGGGCGATGTGGTGCCGGCGAAAAAGCCGGCCCCTGATATCTACACCTATGCCATGCAGAGGATGCGCCTAGGGCCGAAGGAGTGCATCGCCTTTGAGGATTCCCACAACGGTATTCGCGCCTCTCTCGATGCGGGTTTGAAGACCATTATCGCGGTCAACGGCTACACCCGGGATGATGACTTCAGCGATGCCGAGATCGTGCTGGATCACTGGGGCGAGCCGGAGTACCCCTTCAGTGTGCTGAGCGGTGACGCCGGCGGCGCCAGCTATCTTGACCTGGCACTGGTCAAGCGACTGCATGGCGGCTGATTCGCTCAGACCCCTCGCCCGGCGCATGGGCGAGATCGAGCCGTTCCATGTGATGGAGCTGCTGGCGCGGGCGCGCGAACTGGAGGCCGCCGGCCGCTCCATCGTGCACATGGAGATCGGCGAGCCCGACTTCACCACGCCCCAGCCGGTGCTCGACGCAGCACAACAGGCGCTGGCCGAGGGGCGTACCCACTACACCCCGGCGCTGGGGCTGCCTGCACTGCGTGAGGCGATCGCCGGTTATTACCGCGAACATTACGGTGTCGAGGTCTCAGCGGGGCGCATCGTAGTCACCCCCGGTGCCTCGGGTGCGCTGTTACTGGCGCTGGGGGTGTTGCTGGATCGCGACAGTGAGGTGTTGCTGGCCGATCCCGGTTACCCGTGCAACCGCCACTTCGTGCGTTTTATCGAGGGACGGGCAACGGGGATCCCGGTGGATGCAACCACCGGCTATCAGTTGACCTCCAGGCTGCTGGCTCAGCACTGGAGCGATGCGACCCGGGCGGCGATGGTGGCCACCCCGTCCAACCCCACCGGCACCCTGATCCCGACCGATGAGCTGGCGGCAATGGCCAAGCTGGCCTCGGAGCGGGGCGGCGCACTGCTGGTGGACGAGATCTACCACGGTCTGATCTATGAGCAGCAGCCGCCCAGCGCACTGGCGCTGAGCGATGAGCTGTTTGTGATCAACAGCTTCTCCAAATACTTTTGCATGACCGGCTGGCGCCTGGGCTGGCTGGTGGTGCCCGAGGCCTATCGGCGCGAGGTGGAGAAGCTGGCGCAGAACCTCTTCATCGCCGCGCCGACCCTGGCGCAGCACGCGGCGCTGGCGGCCTTCAGCCCCGAGAGTTTGGCGATCCTCGAGCAGCGCAAGGAGGCCTTCCGTCAGCGCCGGGACTACCTGCTGCCGGCGCTGCGGGAGCTTGGCTTTGAGATCCCCGTCACTCCGCAGGGGGCCTTCTACCTCTACGCCGATTGCAGCCGTTTCAGCAATGACAGCTTCAGCTTTGCCGCCGAACTGCTGGAGCAGGCCGGTGTGGCGATCACCCCCGGCATCGATTTCGGCAGCCATCTGCCCGAGCGACATTTGCGTTTTGCCTACACTACCTCGATGGAGCAGCTGCAGGAGGGGGTAAGTCGGCTTGCTACCTACTTGAAACAGCGCGGATAGCGCAGGCACTACGGCTGCCGGTCTAAATCAAGCGTCCAAATAGCTATACATCCTTGACGGTCAATCCATATCAGGAGGGACTTCGCCTGCATGGGTGCAGGAGGTCGAACAACACAGGTGCAGTTGCCGAGGAGCCAATAGCACCTACGGCAATGCGGTGCCGTATCAGGGGAATCGGGCTGAAGCGCGATCTACAATCCATGCCCTTATGGTCTATCTTTATCGATAGTAAGGGGACTTGGTCGAAATAATGTTGTCAACACCGAATGTAAATATTATTTCGCCCCCCCCTAAACACGACATTGACGATTGCCAGGGGACAAACCCCGGTAGCGCATTGGCTTGTGTCTGGCAGAGCAGTTTTATGGAGTAAACTGATGAAGATCCTGCTGGCAGAGGATAATGACATTGCACGAACGGCCATTGCCGCAGGGCTGGCTGCAGAGGGGTACGATATTGATCTGGCTGCTGACGGTGAGGAGGCGCTGATACTTGCCCGTCGCGAGCATCCGGATCTGATTATCTCTGATGTGCTGATGCCGCGGATGGATGGTTACTCGCTATGCCAGGCCGTCAGGGAAGATCGCCGGTTGGATGATGTTCCCGTGGTGTTTTACTCGGCTACCTTTCTGGATCCGAAAGATGAGGAGCTGGCCCGTTCTGTTGGAGCCTCCGGCTTTATCCACAAGGATACCGATCCCCAATCCTTTCAGCACCAGTTGCACGACGCTATTGCAGCGAGCGAGGGTTATTACTTTTCACGCCCCAGTGATGCGCCGAGCGGGAATGCCGAGATCGCGCGGCAGCACCACTCCGCACTGATCAGCAAGCTCAAGCAAAAGATCGATGAACTGGAACGGGAGAGGTGGGTGCTGAGAGAGAGTCAGCAACTGCTGCAGCACATCGTTACCGCCATTCCTGATGTGGTTTTTATACTCGATCTACCGGAACTCAAAGCCAGCTATGTGGCGCCGGAGGCAGAGCGTCTGCTCGGCTACTCCGGTAGTGAAATGATAGGTGATGCCGATCGCTGGATGGCGCTGGTTGATGAGGAGGACAGGGAGCGGGTTGTGGCGAAGATGCATGAGGCCATTGAGTCGCGGAAGAGTACGGTCATTCTCAGCCGTATGCGCCACAAGGACGGTGGTTTCCGCTGGATTGAGGCGCGCATTTCACCCAGGTTGAGTAGTGATGGAACCACGCTGGGGCTGGTCGGCGCACTGACCGATGTGAGTCAACGGATCACGGCGGAAAACCGGGTACGTGAGCGCGAGCGCAGTCTGAACACCCTGTTTACCAACCTGCCGGGGATGGCCTATCGCTGCCATAACACGCCTGACTGGGAGATGGTCTTTATCAGTGCCGGTGCGGAGGCGGTGACCGGTTATATCAGTGAGGATTTCGTCGGCAATGCGGTGATCAGCTACAACGAGATCATCCTCCCCGAGGAGCGGTCGCGGGTCTGGACGGAGATACAGCAGGCACTGTCCGAGAGGCAGCAGTTTAGCCTCGCCTACCGCATTCGTCACAAGGACGGCTCGATACGCTGGGTCTGGGAGCGGGGCGTAGGGGTGCCGGATGAAGCAGGGAAGGAGCTTTGGGTGGAGGGGTTTATCACCGACATCACTCTGCGCAAGCGCGCCGAACAAGAACTCATCGAGAGCGAGCGGCGCTATCGCGGTCTGTTCGAGATGATGGATGACGGCATGGCGCTGCATGAACTGGTGAGGGATGAGCAGGGACAACCGGTCGACTACCGTTTTCTCGAGGTCAATCCGGCCTTTGAGCGGCTCACCGGGCTGAAGGCCGAGTCAGTGATCGGCCACACCGCCCGCGAGGTGCTGCCCGGGCTCAAACAACAGTGGATCGATGCCTATATCGAGGTTGTTCTCAGCGGTGAGCCCCGGCGCTTCACCCGTTATGCCAAGGTGTTGGAGCGCTACTTCGATGTGGTGGCCTACAGAAATGCCGATAATCAGTTTGTGACGCTGTTCAGTGATGTTACCGAGCAGCGCCGCAGTGACGACACTATTCGCAACCTGGCCCGCTTCACCGAGGAGGATCCCAGTCCGGTGTTGCGTATCACCCCCGACGGCATTTTGCTCTACGCCAACCAGGCGAGCGAGGTAATGAGTGAGGGCCAGGCGCTGCAGCCGGGCGTCCCGCTGCCCGATCTCTTGTGGCGGCAGATCCGCCAGGCGGAGCAAAATGGTGGAAACTTTACCTGTAACTTCAATGATCGCTGGTTCTCATTTCTGATACGAGCGGTGAGCGAGGCCGGTTATATCAACATCTACGGCCGTGAGGTGACGGCGGAGCACCAGGCCGAGCAGAAACTGGTTGCCCTTAATCGCGTGCTGAAAACCTTGAGTGAGGGTAACCGTGTGCTGGTGCACGCTCACAATGAGAGTTCGCTACTGGAGAGTATTTGTCATGTCCTCACCCGGGAGGGCGACTACCCTGCGGTCTGGATCGCCACACCGCAGGAGGATGGTACAGCGTTAAACTGTATCGCCTCTGATGGTCCACTGAAGGGGAAAATCTTGCAGTGGCGCTGGCAACAGGTGCCGCTCGGCGAGCAGCAGCACCCAATGGTCATCGCCTACCGGGAAAACAAGGGCATTATTATTAGTCGTCATGATAGCTCCTCTGTCGATTACGGACTGGAGCCGGCGATGACCGACATCGACATCGAAACCGTTTTCCTGCTGCCTGTTGGCTATCATGAACAGGTGTTTGGCGTGATCGGTATCTTCTCCCGCATGCCCCTTGAGATGCAGCAGGAGGAGCTGACGTTGCTCGATGAACTGGTCTCGGATCTCGGTTTCGGGGTGCAGTCACACCGAACAACGCAGGCCCACGAGCAGAGTGTGTTACAGCTTAAAGATGCCATGCTGCACACCGTTGAAGCGTTCTCTATCGCGCTGGAGAAACGTGACCCTTATACCGCCGGGCACCAGAATCGTGTCGCTGCGCTCTCCGTGGCGATTGCCCGGGAGATGGGCATGGAGGAGCAGCGTGTCGAGGGGATACGTCTCGGTAGCATGGTGCACGATATTGGCAAGATTTCGGTGCCGGCGGAGATCCTCAACCGTCCCGGGCGGCTGAGTGATAGTGAATTTGGCGTGATCAAGGCGCATCCGGAGGCAGGCTACGACGTGCTCAAGGGTATCGATTTCCCCTGGCCCATTGCGCAGATGGCTCTGCAGCACCATGAACGTCTCGACGGTAGCGGTTATCCCTTCGGTCTCAAGGGGGATGAAATTGTGGAGGAGGCACTTATTCTTGCCGTGGCCGATGTGGTCGAGGCGATCACCTCTCACCGTCCCTATCGTCCAGGTCTGGGACTTGAGGTCGCGCTCAAAGAGATAGAGCGGGGCAGGGCGAGCAGCTATGCCCCGCAGGTCGTGGATGCCTGCCTGCGTGTTTTCCAGCATGACTTCGAGTGGGACTGAACCGGTGTGTTCTGTCCGATGGTGAATTTCACCTAATCGTGCTGTAAAGCCCCATCGGCCTGCTTGAGCTGATCGATCCAGAGCGCGGTGGCGCCGGCGACGGCAGCGGGCATGACCAGAAAATTGACCAGCGGGATCATGGTGGCGAACAGTGTCGCCCCGCCGAAACCGAAACTGAGTAGTTTGTTCTGACGCAGTCGGCGGCGTTGATCAGTGAAGCGCATCCCGTGGTTGCCCATTGGGTAGTCACAATACTCCACCGCCATCATCCAGGCGCTGAACAGCACCCACAGAAACGGTGCTGCCAGATTCACTACAGGGATCCAGAAGAGGATCAGCAGGGGGATCGCCCGCAGCACAAAATAGCCCAGCTTGCGCAGTTCATCCAGTACGGCCACGGGGGTCTCCCTGAGCGCCGAGAGGAGGCTGCCTCCGCCGGGCAGGGGCTGTCCGGTAAGATGCTGCTCCACCGCCTCGGCCAGCAGGCCATTGAAGGGGGCGGCGATCAGGTTCGCCAGGATGGCGAAGAGATAGAACACCAGCAGAAGCGCGGTAATGGCGAAGAACAGCCAGAATAGCCACTCCAGCCACTCCAGCCAGGCGGGAAGGTAGCCGATCCATGTATCGACCAGTGGCGAGAACTGTGCCGCCAATACCCACAGCGAAACGGTGAAGAGCAGTACGTTGACTGCCACCGGTATGATCACGAAGCGGCGCAGGCCTGGCTGCCGCAGCAGCCGCGCGCCTTTCAGCAAGCCTGCGGCACCAATGAACGTTTGTCCCAACATCACTCGATTCCTGTTGTTTTGGTGGCGGACATCTTAACAGAACGGGAGAGGCCGCTTAACCGCAAAGCTGCCGACAGCGTTTTGCCAGCAGCGCCGTGCCGTAACAGGCCTCCTCGGCGTCGGCCTGGTGCATCGACACCCCCAGCATACGACCACGTATTGCCGTCCAGGCCCGGTTCTTCGCCCCGCCGCCATTGCTGCGTACCGCGACCGGATAGGGGGCACCGAGTGCCGCCAGGCGATCATAGCCGGCCTTTTCGATCGCCGCGATCCCCTCCAGCAGCCCCTGAAGGAACTGAAGGTCGTCCTCGGGTCGTGGTGTGAGTCGCGGCGGCAGGTCCGGATCGTTAAACGGGAAGCGCTCGCCGGGAGTGAGCAACGGGTAGTAGTCGAGCCCGGTTGGCTGATCCGGTTGCAACTGTGGCGTGAGCACGGCCATCTTTTCATCGGAGAAGTAGTGGCGCAGCACCGCGCCACCCGAGTTGGAGCTGCCGCCGACCAGCCAGTACTCTCCCAGCGGCTGACTGTAGACGCCGTATTCAGGGGCGAACACCGGTCGTTCGGCAATCACCTTGAGTACCAGGGTGGAACCGAGCGAGGTGACCGCCTCGCCCGGTGCACCGGCACCCGAGGCGATAAAGGCGGCGGTGCTGTCGGTGGCGCCGCTGCAGACCATGACCTGCGGCGAAAGTCCCCAGCGGTCTGCCAGTTCGGCACTCAGCGGGCCTATGGGCGCTCCCGGCGCCACGACCCGGGGCAGCAGCCCCTCGGCCAAGGGGAGCGAATGCATCCATTCCGGCCAGCGGTGGGCGATCGGGTCATAGCCGAGCTTGAGGGCGTTGTTGGCATCACAGTAGCCGTATCGTTCACTCAACCGGCCGCTGATCCAGTCGGCCTGGGTATGTACTCGCCCGCCGACAGGCAAGGTATGGTGCTCCAGCAGCCACAGCAGTTTGGCCAGGCCCGAGCCGGTGCCGTGGGCGGCACTGTCACGCGGGGCAAGCTGGCCGATCTGCTCTGCCTGGGAGCGCGCGCGATTGTCGTTGTACATCAGCGCCGGAGTGAGGGGGTTCCCTTCGGCATCAGCCAGTAGCACGCTGCCCGAGGTGCCGTCCACGGCGATGGCCGTTACACTGCCGGGATCAAGTTGTTCGAGCAATGGCGGCATGAGCTGCTCAATGGCCTGCCACCAGTGCTGCGGAGACTGCTGCACTGCCACGCCCTCCTGCTGCGAAGGCGGCAATGGGACAGCGCCTTCGGCCACCAGCCTCCCCGCCGCATCGATGGCAACGGCGCGGCAGCCGGAGGTGCCGAGATCAATACCAATAACGGTCGTTTTTACCATAGACTTGTACGACATGATTGAGATAAGAGGTAAAACGCATGATGCCGAAATTGGCGACAGTTGTCCTGCTCGGGATATTGCTGGCTGGTTGCCAGCAGACCCCGGTGCGGGATGAGGAGTCGAGCCGCTCGCGGGTTACCGTGGGCAGTACCCTTACCCTGAACAAGCCGCTGGTCGTGCCGGCCGGCCACGCCCGGGTATTCCTGCAGTATGGCAAGGTCAGGGAGAAGGTGCGCCTCAAGCGCTACCATCCGCACTGTAATTTCGAGGTCAACGCTGTCAGCGACGGCACCCTGCGTATTGAGCCTGGGGAGTTTTTCGTCACCGACCTGAGCGTGGATGAGGAGGAGGTGGTGCGCCGCAGCGGGCCGCTGCGCTATGCCGCCCTGCAACTTAGTGATGACGGCGATATGGCGCCCCAGATCGCCCTTCTCATCCACCACAAACTCCATGCAGAAGGTCAGCCGCAGGTGATGCGGCTAACCTGTCATGGCGGTTTTGCCGATCCCTGGCAGGCGGAGTACCCGAGCGTCTCCGCTATCCGCGAGGCGCTGGGGGAGTGGGTGACGCTGGAGCTGGCTGACAGATGAAAGGAAAGGGGGGCGTGCCCGTGCTATCCGGCACAACCTACGAACCTTGAACTTTGAACTTGCTACGGCAAAGTTACCGGCTGTGGCGGGGTCCAGTCGGCGGCACGGTGCTCGGCCACCACGGTGGTGTAGATGCCGCCGCGCACGTTGAACTTGCCGGTCACACGCATGAAACGGGGATTACAGGCGGCGACGAAGTCATCCAGCATGGTGTTGGTGACCTTCTCGTGGAAGGCCCCCTCGTCGCGGTAGGACCACATGTACATCTTCAGCGCCTTGAGTTCGATGCACTGTTTGTCCGGTACATAGTCGATGGCGATGGTGGCAAAGTCCGGCTGGCCGGTCTTGGGGCAGAGACAGGTGAACTCGGGGATGTCGATATGGATGGTGTAGTCACGCTCCGGCATGGGATTGTCGAAGGTTTCCAGATCCTTACTCGGTTGGCTAGGCATAATACGGTCTTTCATGGTAGTTTTGTCGGTTCGGGATTGTAGCCGAAAAGCGTCACAAGACGAAGTATAACTGGAAGAAGTGAAAACATAATAAAATGCGACTGAGCAAGATCAAACTCGCCGGTTTCAAGTCCTTTGTTGACCCGACCACCCTGCCGCTGCCCACCAATCTGACCGGCATCGTCGGCCCCAATGGCTGCGGCAAGTCCAACACCATCGACGCGGTACGCTGGGTGATGGGCGAGAGTTCCGCCAAACATCTGCGCGGTGACTCGATGACCGATGTTATCTTCAACGGCTCCAACTCGCGCAAGCCGGTGGGCCAGGCCTCGATCGAGCTGACCTTTGACAACAGCGACGGCACCTTGGGAGGCCAGTACGCCAACTATAATGAGATCGCGATCAAGCGCACCGTCACCCGCGACGGCCAGTCGCTCTACCATCTTAACGG
>JAPHTQ010000070.1 GCA_026196275.1 Gammaproteobacteria bacterium | reverse complement strand
GATGCCGCCGCGGTCAACAGCACGCGCTGGGCACTATTGACTGCCCTCAAGAGGACCGGGTTGCCAGTGGAAACCGGCACTGGTGGGCGGACGAAGTGGAACCGCCAGCGTCTGGGGATCCCCAAGGGCCACGCCCTGGACGCGGCCTGTGTCGGCAAAGTGGATAGTGTCGAGGGCTGGGAACGTCCGGTGCTCTCCATCAAGGCGGCGGGGCGAGGCAGTTACCAACGCACCCGGTTGACACGCCACGGGTTTCCCCGTGGTTACCTGATGCGCAAGAAACAGGTGCAGGGATTTCAGACCGGCGATCACGTCCGGGCCATGGTGCCAAGCGGAAAGAAAGTCGGTATGTACACCGGTCGAGTTGCAGTCCGCGCCAGCGGCAGTTTCAATATCCAAACGCCAGCAGGCGTCATTCAAGGGATCAGCCACCGCCATTGCCAACTGCCCCAGCGTGCCGACGGCTATGGTTATTCCGTTCAACCGAAGATAGCGACAACCGAAATGGAGGAAGCGAGAACCAGGGCCGCCTGACGGCGGGTGCTATCCCTCCCCGCCCTGAACGGCGGGGTTTCTCGCGCAAACTGATGACGACGGAGATGTCCATCTGGAGCCTGTTTGCCAATGCCAGTCTGCTGGTGCAACTGGTGATGTTGTTGTTGCTGGCAGCCTCGATCTACTCCTGGACCCTGATCATTCAGAAATACCGCCAGCTCAAGCAGGCGCGCGAGGGGGCGGAGACCTTCGAGAACCGCTTCTGGTCCGGGATCGATCTGGTCGAACTCTACAAACAGGTGAACAAGCGTCGTGATGGGCTTACCGGTATGGCCAGTCTGTTCGAGGCGGGCTTTGGCGAATATGCCCGGCTACGCAAGCAGGATGGCCTCAGCTCAATGGATATTGTGGAGGGGGCGCAGCGGGCGATGCGGGTCTCGCTGAGCCGGGAGTTGGATCGGCTGGAGGCGAGTTTAGCCTTTCTTGCCACAGTCGGCTCCACCAGTCCCTATGTCGGTCTGTTCGGTACGGTGTGGGGGATCATGAACTCCTTTCGCGCCCTGGGCAGCGCTCAGCACGCCACTCTGTCGATGGTCGCCCCCGGCATTGCCGAGGCGCTGATCGCCACCGCGATGGGGCTGTTTGCCGCGATCCCGGCGGTAATCGCCTATAACCGTTTCTCCAACGAGGTGGAGCGGCTGGATAACCGCTATGAGACCTTCAAGGAGGAATTTTCTACCCTGCTGCAGCGCCAGGCTACTAGCTAGACAGATGGCTTCTAACCGCAAACGCCGGCGCCTGATGGGGGAGATCAATGTGGTCCCCTACATCGATGTCATGCTGGTGCTGCTGGTGATCTTCATGATCACCGCACCGATGCTCAGTCAGGGGGTGAAGGTGGACTTGCCGCAGGCCGACTCGCAGCCGATCCCCCAGGACGACAGCGAGCCGCTGGTGGTAACGGTGGATGCTGCCGGTGATTATTACCTCAGTCTTGGGGAGGATCCCAAGGCGCCGCTGGGTGCCGATGCCCTGCTGGAGCAGCTTGGCGGGGTACTGAGCCGGCGGGAGGGAATGCCGGTCTACGTCAAGGGCGACCGCCATGTAGCCTACGGCAAGGTGGTGGAGTTGATGGCGTTAATTCAGGGGGCGGGGGTGCCCAGTGTCGGTCTGATGACGGAGACCCCCGAGGAGACCGATGGGCGTTGAACGTGAACGCTGGATCGCCTTCGCCGGCGCCATCGTTGTGCATCTTCTGTTGTTTGCCGTGCTCGGATTCGGCCTCATCGATCGCAAGGAGAGGCCGGCTACGGCCACGTTTAAGCCAGTGATCCAGGCCAGTGCGGTGAGTGAGGAGCAGGTGATGGAGCCCCTGCGCCGCCGTCAGGCGGCAGAGGCGGAGGAGAAGCGGCGTATCGCCGAGGAGCGGCGCAAGGCGGCGGAGGCGAAACAGCGTGCCGAGGAGGCACGCAAAAAGGCCGAGGCGCAGAAGAGGCGCCAGGCCGAAGAGGCGGCCAGACGCAAGATCGCCGAGCAACAGCGCCAGGCGGAACTGAAAAAGCAGCAGGAGGCGGAACAGGCCCGTTTGGCTGAGCTGGAAAAGCAACGTAAGATCGAGGCCGAACGCAAAGCCGAGGCGGCCCGGAAAAAGGCCGAGGCGGAGCGTAAGGCCGAAGAGGCCCGGAAAAAGGCTGAGGCGGAGCGCAAGGCCGAAGAGGTCCGCCGTAAAGCCGAAGCCGAGGCGCGCCTGAAGGCGGCCATGGCGGCCGAGGAGGCGCGCCTGGCCGCGGAGGCGCAGCAGCGTCGCCAGGCGCAACTTGACACCGCGCAGAAGCAATATGTGGCGGATATCACCAACAAGGTACAGCGCAACTGGCTGCGCCAGAGCGGCAGCCAGGGCAGTTACTGTCGAGTACTGATCCACCAGATCCCCGGCGGAGAGGTGGTCAATGTACGCCTCATCGAGTGTGATGGCGATGTGCCCTTCCAGCGCTCGGTAGAGTCGGCGGTGCGCAAGGCCTCACCGCTGCCGGCGCCGCCCGAACCGGAGCTGTTTGAGCGGGAAATTGAATTCATATTTGAGCCTTGATGCTATGAAAAAAATCGCGAATATTCTGTTTATCCCCCTGCTGCTGCTGGCCGCTGTGGCCGAGGCACGTCTGACTATCGAGATCACCGGCGGGCGTGAGGGGGCCATGCCGATCGCCGTGGTTCCCTTCGCCGACGAGGGGCTGAGTGAGGACCGGGTGGGGCAGATCGTCTCTGCTGATCTGGCCCGCAGCGGCCACTTTGCCCCGATGGCCACGCAGGAGATGCCGGCACAGCCCCATGAGGGCCGCGCGATCGACTTCGACACCTGGCGTCGGGCGGGGATCGAACACCTGGTGGTCGGCAAGGTTGCTGCCCGGGGCGAGGCGCTGCAGGTGCAGTTTCAGCTTTTCGATGTGGTGCGCGGCGAGCAGGTGGCCGGTTACAGCATTCCCACCACGGCGCAGCGTCTGCGCCGGGTGGCCCACCAGATCAGTGATATCGTCTATGAAAAGATCACGGGTCAACGCGGCGCCTTCAACACCCATGTGGCCTATATCACGGTGGGGCAGCATGAGGGCCAGCTGAGTCATCGGCTCGCGGTGGCCGATGCGGATGGCTTCAATGAGCAGATTATCCTCAGCTCCCGTCAGCCTTTGATGTCACCGGCCTGGGCCCCTGATGGCAACCGCCTGGCCTATGTCTCCTTCGAGGGGGGGCGCTCCGAGCTCTACGTGCAGGATGTCTCCAGCGGCAAGCGGGAGAAACTGGCCAGTTTTAACGGGTTGAACAGCGCCCCGAGCTGGTCGCCGGACGGGCGCCGTCTGGCGATGACCCTCTCGCGTGACGGTAACCCCGAGATCTACCTGCTCGATGTGGCCAGTCGCGCGCTGAGCCGGCTGACCTTCAGCCGCAGTATCGATACCGAACCGGCCTGGGCGCCGGATGGCCGGTCGCTGGTGTTTACCTCTGACCGTGGCGGTCGGCCGCAGATCTACCGGCTCAAACTCGCCGGCGATCGTCCCGATGGCCGCCCACAGCGTCTCACCTTTGAAGGTGACTATAATGCCCGGGCCAGTTTCTCGCCGGATGGCAGCCGACTGGTGATGGTCAACGGCAACAACAATCGTTTCCGTATCGCGGTGCAGGAGATGGAAAGCGGCAATGTGCGAATACTCACCGATAACCGGTTGGATGAGTCGCCCAGCTTTGCCCCCAACGGCAGCATGATTATCTATGCCACGGAACGGAACAACCGCGGCATTCTCGAGGCGGTCTCGGTGGATGGCCGCGCACAGCAACGACTGGGCACCCGTGCGGGTAATGTCCGTGAGCCCGCCTGGTCGCCCTTTAACTAGCACACCATCAAGGAGATGGCTATGAGACGAATTCATGCAGGTCTTGGCATTATGGCGGCAGCGCTGATGGTGCTGCAGGGGTGTACCGGCGGCGCGGTTCGTGACGGTGCCGATGTGCCGGTCGATGAGCGCAGTGTCGGTGCCGACGGTGCGGCTGTTGAGCCGCGTGACGGGGTGGAGACCGGGGTGGCCAGGGTGGGCAGCGGCACCTTCGATGGGCGACCGATCAGCGAGGTGTTGAGCGATCCCCAGAGCGTGCTCTCCCAGCGCGTCTTCTATTTCGATTTCAACAGCAGTGAGCTCTCCGTTACGGATCAGGAGGCGCTCTCGGCCCATGCCCGGCTGCTGAGCCAGAATCCCGAGATGAGCGTGGTGCTGGAGGGGCATGCCGACGAGCGCGGTTCACGCGAATACAATCTGGCACTGGGTGAGCGCCGGGCCAAAGCGATTGAACGGCTGCTCAATCTGCAAGGGGTGGGCCAGGTGCAGATCCAGGTGATCAGCTTCGGCGAAGAGCGGCCGGTAGCGCTCGGCCATGATGAAGAGGCCTGGCGACTGAACCGCCGGGTAGAGCTGCTTTATTCGGGATATTGATATGCACAAAGTGAAAGTCTGCCTGATGGTGAGCCTGTTGGCCGCTACAGCGGTTACGCCCCTGCAGGCGCAGGAGAGTGTGGAGCAACGCCTGCAGCGTGTGGAGCAGCTGGTTAACAGCCGCTCCCTGCTGGATATGTCGCAGCGCATCGATGCGTTGCAGGCTGAGGTGCAGCAGCTGCGCGGACAGGTCGATGAGCAGCAGCACACCATCGAGGGGCTGAGGAGCCGTCAGCGCGAACTCTACCTCGACATCGACCGTCGTCTGTCGCGCTTTGAACGTGAGGGAAGCGCTGCCCCCGCTGCCCCTGCCGATACGCAGAAGCCGGATGATGCACCGCCGCCGGTCGATGCGCAGCGCCTGCAGCAGGAGCGCGAAGCCTATCAGGAGGCCTTCGATCTATTGCGCCAGCTGCAGTATGCCCAGGCCACGACCGCCTTTCGCCGTTTCCTTAAGGAGTATCCGGAGGGCCGCTACGCCCATATCGCCCAGTACTGGCTGGGAGAGGCCGGTTATGCGCAGCGTGATTTCAAGCAGGCGATCATCGACTACCAGGCGCTGATCGCGAACCACCCCAAGAGCCCCAAACGGGCCGAGGCGATGCTCAAGATCGGCTACAGCCATTACGAGCTGAAACAATACAGCGAGGCAACAGCGATCCTTGAGCAGCTGATCGAGCAGCATCCCGGCTCCACCGAGGCGGGCCAGGCCCGCAGTCTGCTCAAGCAGATCCGCAAGAAGTCAGGCTGAGGGGGGGGGGAGCGTGACGGCAGACACCGGCAATGAGGCCGGACGGCTTCGTATTAGCGAAATTTTTCTCTCCCTGCAGGGGGAGGCCGACGCGGTCGGTTGGCCCACGGTCTTTGTGCGTCTGACCGGCTGTCCGCTGCGCTGCGACTACTGCGATACCGAGTATGCCTTCAGTGGTGGAGAGTGGTGGCGCATCGAGGCGGTTGTGGCCGAGGTGGCTCACTACAATGTTCGCCACGTCTGTGTCACCGGCGGCGAGCCGCTGGCGCAGAAGGGCTGTCTGGCGTTACTGACGCAACTGTGCGACACAGGCCTTAGTGTCTCGCTGGAGACCAGCGGTGCGCTCGATATCGCCTATGTCGACCCCCGTGTCAGTCGGGTGATGGATATAAAGACCCCGATCTCCGGGGAGGCGGGCAAGAACCGCTACGAGAACATCGCTCACCTGACGCCGCACGACCAGGTCAAACTGGTGATCGGTGATCGTAACGACTACGAATGGGCCTGTGCGGTGGTGGAGAAGTACGACCTGACTGCCCGCTGCAGCGTGCTTTTCTCCCCGGTGTTCGGCCGCATCGAACCGCGTGTGCTGGCGGACTGGATCCTCGAAGACCGCCTCGACGTCCGCTTCCAGCTGCAACTGCACAAACTCCTCTGGGGCGACGAGCCCGGTCGGTGACAGGCAAAAGATCTCAACGCAAAGGCGCTAAGACGTAAAGGGCGCAAAGGTCTATATGGCTTGTTGTTGCTATTCAGAAAGATACGATTACTAGCCGCTGTTCATGGGTTAGTTCTTAAGGTTCAAGTCGATAAACGAAGGGCCCCCCTATCCCTCCGGGAGAGGGAGTTAATCCGCTTAAAGACTAACCTATGAGCCGCTGTTAGTGATGCTGGCTCATATATTTCAGCCTTCAGTTCCCTTTGCGTCCTCTGCGTCTTTGCGCCTTTGCGTTAAAATGGGTTTTTAGTTTTTGCAAGCAGGATCTATCTATGTCTTCCAAACGTGCGGTGGTGCTGGTCTCGGGCGGGCTCGATTCGGCGACGACGCTGGCGATGGCCCGTGAGCAGGGTTTCGAGTGCTATGCGCTGAGTTTCGATTACGGCCAGCGCCACCGCTGCGAGCTGACCGCTTCCGATGCGGTGGCTGATAGCCTCGGTGCGATAGAGCATCGCACCTTTACCCTGGACCTGCGCCAGTTCGGTGGCTCGGCCCTGACCGATGATGCCATTGAGGTGCCTGATTCAGGCGGCGAGGGGATCCCGGTGACCTATGTGCCGGCGCGCAATACGGTGTTTCTCTCCCTGGCATTGGCCTGGGCCGAGGTGCTGGGGGCCCATGATATCTTCATCGGCGTCAATGCGGTGGACTACTCCGGCTACCCTGATTGTCGCCCGGCGTTCATCCGTGCCTTCGAGCAGACCGCCAATCTGGCCACCAGGGAGGGGGTCGAGGGGCGTGCCTTCAGCATTCACGCCCCGCTTATCGACCTGACCAAGGCCGAGATCATCCGTACCGGTACCCGTCTGGGGGTCGACTACGGCCTGACCGTCTCCTGTTACAATCCGGATGAGCACGGTTTGGCCTGTGGACGTTGTGACTCCTGTCGTCTGCGCGCGGAGGGCTTTGCCAGGGCGGGCCTGCCGGACCCGACCCACTATCAGGGAAAACCCGAATAGCAAGATTTACCGGGTTGCGATACTCTATGTAACCTGTGTGCGCCCCTGCCTGCGTCACAGTATATAAAACTAAACAATCCGAGAGGTTTGGAGAGATGGTATTCGAGAGTTTTTCTGAAGCGAACTCCGCGCTGTTGTGGTCGACCTTTGTCATTGCGGTGGTGATGGGGGCGGTGGTCAACAAGACCAACTTCTGCACCATGGGCGCGGTATCCGATGCGGTCAACATGGGCGACTGGGGCCGCATGCGTGCCTGGTTCTTTGCTATTGCCGTGGCGTTGCTGGGTGTGAGCGTGCTGGAGGCCTCCAGCCTGGCCGACCCCGACAACGCCTTTCCGCCCTATCGGATGGGACAGCTGATCTGGGCCGAGAACCTGCTCGGCGGTCTGGTTTTCGGTATTGGCATGACCCTCGCCTCCGGCTGCGGTAACAAGACCCTGATCCGTATCGGCGGCGGCAACATCAAGTCACTGATGGTGTTTCTGATCATCGGTGTTATCGCCTACTTTATGGTTAACCCGTTGCCGGGCAGTGACCAGACCCTGATGTCCCTGCTGTTTCTGGACTGGATCCGTCCGTTGGCCATCGACATGGGTGGTCCGCAGGATCTCGGTAGTGTGCTCGCCGGGGAGTCTGCCGGTTCTGCCCGTTTGTGGATCGGCGTGGCGCTGGCGGCAGTGCTGATGTTCTTTGTCTTCAAGTCGGCCGAATTCCGCGGCAGCTTTGACAATGTTCTCGGCGGCCTCGTCGTCGGCGCCGCCGTGCTGGCAGCCTGGTATGTCAGCTCCAACATCATGCTGCAGTATGAGGATTGGGGTGACAAGGTGACCGTTAGTACCCGTGAATTTCTCGATCCGGTCGCCTCCAGTTGGGACATGGCCGAGGATGCGCGCGCGAACTGGGATGCCGCCAAGCCGGATATGACCAGCATGAGCCCGCAGTCCTTTACCTTCATCAACCCGATGGGACAGAGTGTGGGCTATACCGCCAAGGGCTTCGATCGGGCGGACTTGAGCTTCGGTGTGATCGCCGTATTCGGGATCATCATCGGCTCGTTCCTCTGGGCGATCATCAGCAAGGGCTTTCGTATCGAGTGGTTCAGCTCGACGCGTGACTTCTTCAACCACTTCATCGGTGCCATCATGATGGGCTTTGGCGGTGTGCTGGCGATGGGTTGCACTATCGGTCAGGGGATCACCGGGGTCTCCACCCTGGCGATAGGCTCCATCATCACCCTGGTGTCCATTATCCTCGGCAGCGCACTGACCATGAAGGTGCAGTACTACAAGCTGGTCTACGAGGAGGAGGCGAGCTTCGCCAAGGCACTGGTCGCCGGCCTGTGCGACATGAAACTGTTGCCCAACGGCTTGCGCCAGTTGGATAAGGTGTAGCAGAACCGATCCTGAAGCACCAAGGCAAAAAAATTGCAAAAAAGTACTGTCAGGGTCTTGAGATTTTCGGCGTATCGGGTAGGATATGCCGCTCTTTCGGGTCGTTAGCTCAGTCGGTAGAGCAGCTGACTTTTAATCAGTTGGTCGCAGGTTCGACTCCTGCACGACCCACCATACAAAAGGCCGCGTCGACAGACGCGGCCTTTTTTTCGATCAAAATACTTTCCCGCAGCAATGAATAGTCTTGGCCGCCCCGACGCCTTGGCGAGAAAACCGCTTTTTGCCTGTACAATACCCCTCCCACAACGATCTACTTGAGGACATTCCATGGCGTTACTGACGCTGCGTAACGTGACACTCTCCTTCGGCGGCCCGCCGCTGCTTGATGGGGTCGATCTGCAGATCGACCCAGGTGAGCGCCTCTGCCTGGTTGGCCGCAACGGCACCGGCAAATCGACCTTGATGAAGTTGCTTAATGGTGAACTCAGTGCCGATAGCGGGGAGATCGTTGCCCGCCAGGGGCTTCGGGTGGCGCGTCTTACCCAGGAGGTGCCCCATGAGATCCACGGCGATGTGTTCGATGTAGTAGCCGATGGGTTGGGAGAACAGGGGGCACTGCTGGCCGAGTACCACCATGTCAGCCAGCAGCTGGCATCCGGCGATGAGAAGTTGCTAAGTAAACTCGAGCGCATTCAGCACGACCTGGAGGCCTGTAATGGCTGGCAGCTGAACCAGCGGGTCGAGGCGGTGATCTCACGCCTGGGACTGCCGGGCGAGAGAGACTTTGCTGAGCTCTCCGGCGGCCTCAAGCGCCGGGTGTTGCTGGCACGTCAGCTGGTGCGGGAGCCGGAGTTGCTGCTGCTGGATGAGCCGACCAACCACCTGGATGTGGAGGCGATTAACTGGCTGGAGGAGTTTCTGCTTGGCTGGAACGGGACTCTGCTGTTTATCACCCACGACCGGATGTTCCTGCAGAAGCTGGCCACTCGCATCATCGAGCTGGATCGCGGCCAGCTTACCTCCTGGCCCGGCGACTACGAGACCTACCTCAGGCGCAAGAGTGAGGCACTGGAGGCCGAGGCACAGCAAAATGCCCTGTTTGACAAGAAACTGGCCCAGGAAGAGGCGTGGATCCGCCAGGGGATCAAGGCACGCCGCACCCGCAACGAGGGGCGGGTGCGGGCACTCAAGGCGCTGCGCGAGGAGCGCAGTGAGCGACGTGAGCGCAGCGGTCGGGTAAAGGTGGAGGTCACCGAAGGGGAGCGTTCCGGCAAGGTGGTAATTGAGGCCGATAACATCGGTATGAGCTATGACGGGCGGACGCTGTTTCACGACTTTTCCACCCGCATCATGCGCGGTGATCGCATCGGTATCCTCGGCCCCAACGGTTCGGGCAAGACCACCCTGCTGCAGGTGTTGCTGGGCAAACTTCAGCCGCAGCAGGGCAAGGTGAAGCTGGGCACCAATCTGGAGATCGCCTACTTCGATCAGTATCGGGCGCAGCTGGATGAGGCGGCGACGGTGCTGGACAACGTCGCCGAGGGCAGTGACAAGGTCACCATCAACGGGAAGGAGAAGCACGTGATGGGTTACCTGCAGGACTTCCTCTTCTCGCCCGAGCGGGCACGCAGTCCGGTGCGCTCACTCTCCGGCGGCGAGCGTAACCGCCTGTTGCTGGCCAAGCTGTTCACCAAACCGGCTAACCTGCTGGTGATGGACGAACCGACCAATGATCTTGATGTTGAGACGCTGGAGCTGCTCGAGGAGTTGCTGCTGGAGTTCCAGGGGACCCTGCTGCTGGTGAGCCACGATCGGGCCTTCATCAACAACGTGGTCACCGCCACCATCGCCTTTGAGGGTGAGGGGCAGCTCAATGAGTACGTGGGTGGTTACGATGACTGGCTGCGTCAGTGCCGTGTGGCCGATCCGGGGCAGAGTAGCGGTAAGACCAGGTCGGCTGTGACGGCGAAAACGGCACAAAAGGAACAGGCCAGGCCGGCCAAATTGAGCTACAAGGACCAGCGCGAGCTGGATGCCCTGCCCAAGCGCATCGAGGCGCTGGAGACGGCGCTGGAGGTGCTGCACAGCGAAATGGCCGCCCCGGAGTTCTACCAGCAGGACGGTGCCGTTATCGCCGAGACGAAGGATAAATTGGAGCGGCTGGAGACGGAGATGGCCGAGGCGTTCGAGCGCTGGGAAGCGCTGGAAGCACAGAGAAGTTAAAAAGTTTCGAGTTTCAAGAACGGTTCCGCGTCATTGGGCGCAGAGTGCGTATCAAGAGGCGATCATGCATGAATGCGCCTCTTTGAACTTTGAACTTTGAACTTTGAACTTTGAACTTTGAACTTTGAACTTTGAACTTTGAATTTTTAACCGAGTTTCCCTTCAACAAACAGGCGGATCGCTTCCGGGTAGATCCGGTGCTCCTGTTCCAGAACACGAGCGGCGAGGGTTTCGGGGGTGTCGCCGTCGAGGATCGGCACGCGCGCCTGGATGATGGGCGGGCCGGCATCGAGCTCGGGAGTGACGAAGTGCACGGTGCAGCCTGCCTCCTTGTCGCCGGCCTCGATGGCGCGGGCGTGGGTGTTGAGGCCTCGGTACCTGGGCAGCAGTGAGGGGTGGATGTTCATCATCCGACCCTCATAGTGGCGCACGAAGTCGTCGCTGAGGATACGCATGAAGCCGGCCAGGATCAGTAGACCGGGCTGATAGCGGTCGATAAGCTCGCGCAGGGCCGCATCGTAGCTCTCCCGGTCAGGGTAGTCGCGGTGATCCAGCACGGCGGTGTCGATGCCTGCTTCGCGGGCGCGAGTCAGGCCGTAGGCGTCGGCCCTGTTGCTGATCACTGCGCGGATCTCCACCGGCAGGTCATGCTGCGAGGCGTCGATAATCGATTGCAGGTTGCTGCCGCTGCCCGAGATGAGGACAACGATCGGGAGCTTCGTTTTGACCATTAGCGGATAAGAACCTGCTCGCCGCCGTCGTGTTTCTCGATGCTGCCGATCACTACCGCCTGCTCACCGGCGGCGTTGAGCTGTGCGATGGCGCCCTGTGCCTGGTCGGCAGGGACCACCACGACCATGCCGATGCCGCAGTTGAAGGTGCGGTACATCTCGGCATCGGCGATGTTACCCTGCTGCTGCAGCCAGTCGAAGATCGCCGGACGCTGCCAGGCCTTGCCGTCGATCACCGCACGGCAGCCTGCGGGCAGCACCCGCGGCAGGTTCTCCGGCAGGCCGCCGCCGGTGATGTGGCACAGCGAATGAACGTCCACCTGCTCAATGAGCGACAGCAGCGGTTTGACGTAGATGCGGGTTGGTGCCAGCAGCACCTCGCCCAGCGGATGGCCGTGGAAGTCGTCGCTGAGGGAGGCGCCGCTGACCTCCAGCACCTTGCGGATCAGCGAGTAGCCGTTGGAGTGGGGGCCGGAGGAGGCGATGCCGATGATCGCATCCCCCGCCTCAACCTTACTGCCGTCGATGATCTTGCTCTTCTCCACCACGCCGACACAGAAGCCGGCGAGATCGTAGTCGTCGCCCTGGTACATGCCGGGCATCTCTGCGGTCTCGCCGCCGGTCAGGGCGCAGCCCGAGAGCTCGCAGCCATCGGCGATCCCCTTGACCACGTCGGCGGCAGCGTCGACATTGAGGTGGCCGGTGGCGTAGTAGTCGAGGAAGAACAGTGGCTCGGCGCCGCCGACGATCAGGTCGTTGACACACATCGCCACCAGATCGATGCCGATGGTGTCGTGCTTGTTCAGGTCCATCGCCAGTTTGAGCTTGGTGCCGACGCCGTCGGTGCCGGAGACCAGCACCGGCTGCTGGTAGCGATCCAGCGGCAGCTCGAACAGGGCGCCGAAGCCGCCCAGGCCGCCCAGCACCTCCGGGCGCAGGGTGCGTTTGGCATGCGGTTTGATACGCTCCACCAGACTGTTTCCGGCATCGATATCCACCCCGGCATCGCGGTAGCTCAGGCTGTTCCCGGCGTTTTGCTGCTTGTCGCTCACAGAGGTTCTCTCCCCAATGGTTCTGCGGTTGCCGCAAGGGCGATGATGAGGGGGTCGCGGGTCAAAAATGCTTGTCGCAGGCAAGGATTTTGACCGGCGAATCCCTGAAAACGCGATATTCTACCAGCGCGCGCGCGCCGCGTCTTGTTATGATAGCGGGCAATACCGGCTTTTCTTGACTTGGAATCAACCCTGACATAGCTTGCGCTGACATGAGATACCTGACACTTATCCCTCTGTTTTTACTGATTCTGGCCAGCCCGCTCCAGGCCATTGAGCCCCGACAGCTGTATCACGCCGAAGTCGAGGTCCCTGACCAGGGGGGCCAGGCACGTACCACGGGGATGGAGCAGGCGATGGCCGAGGTGCTGGTGAAGGTGGCCGGCACGCGCCGTGTGCACGAGGATGAGACGCTCGCCACGGCCATGCGCTCGGCTTCGCGTTATGTCCAGCAGTACCGTTACCGCAGTGAACCGCAAAGCGCGGCTGGCCAGCAGGAGGGGCGTGCGGCCAAAGAGCGGCTGCTGCTTTCGGTGCGTTTCGACCCGAAGAGTATCGATGAGCTGCTGCAGCGCCAGGGTTTCACTGTGTGGGGGGCAATGCGTCCCTCCACCTTGATCTGGCTTGGGGTGGAGCAGGGCAACAAGCGGCTGCTGCTGGGGGCTAATGACGGTGGCTTTGTACATGAGCGCATCGAACAGGAGGCCGCACGCCGTGCCCTGCCGGTAAAATTGCCACTGCTGGATCTGGCTGATCAGTCCCGGGTGCGTCCTGCCGATATCTGGGGCGGGTTTGTGGAGACCATCGAGGAGGCCTCCGTACGTTATGCGCCCCAGGCCATCCTGATCGGACGCCTTGATAAAGTCACCTCATCCCGCTGGGAGGCGCGCTGGATCCTGCTTTACGGGGAAGAGCGCCTGCGCTGGCGGCAGCAGGCCGCTGAGGTTGCCGAATTGATTGAAGAAGGGATTGGGCAGACTGCTGAGCACCTGCTGGAGCGCTTCTCCAGCACGCTTGTCAGCGGCAGTGGCAATATGCGGTTGGAGGTGCTGGGGATCGCTGACCTCAAACAATACCGGCAGGTGGCGGATTACCTCTCCGGTGTGCACGGCGTCAGCGCCGTGCGGGCCGAGAGGGTGACGCATGAGGCGGTCCGCTTCAACCTGCAGATCCGCGGCGGCAGTGCCGCGATCCTGCAGATGCTCGCCCTCGGCGATCTCCTTGAAGTGGTTCCTGTCAGGGAGAAAATACCGGTTGCCGAAGAGGTTCCCGTACCGCCAGGCGCGGTTAGAGGGGGGCAGGCGACGGAGCCTGTTGCCGAGCCTGTTACGGAGCAGGCGGATTCGGTTGTGACACAGCCCCCTGCCACGATCTATCGACTGGTTCCGTGAAGCCTCGCCATATTCCCAATCTCATCAGTGTGCTGCGCATCATGCTGGTGGTGCCGATCATGGTGTTGCTGGCACGGGGGGAGTATCTGCTGGTGCTCATGTTGTTCGTCGTGGCCGGCCTGAGTGATAGTCTGGATGGCTATCTGGCGCGCCGCTTCGACTGGCGCAGCCAGCTCGGCGCGTTGCTCGACCCACTCGGTGACAAGTTTCTCCTGGTCGGGGTCTACCTTGTGCTGGGCTGGAACGGACTGCTGCCCGGCTGGCTGGTTGGGCTGGTTATTCTGCGTGATGTGGTTATCGTCAGCGGTGCGCTGGCCTATCGCCGGTTGTGTGGTGAATTGACTATGGAGCCGACACTGATCAGCAAGGCCAATACTCTGTTGCAGATCGTGCTGGGACTGATGGTGATCACTTCGGCCTTGTGGAGTGTGCTACCTGAATGGTCACTGCCATTGATGATTATACTGGTGGCGGTCTCCACGGTCTGGAGCGGGTTGGATTATGTGTTGCGCTGGAGTTGGCGGGCGCGTCGTTGCCGCTCAAGGGAGGGGATAGAGTGACTGAATCGCAAAAATGGTTTTTGCTGGCAGGATTCGCCTTTGGCGGGGCACTGCTCTATCTGCTCTCGCCGGTGCTTACGCCGTTTTTAATCGCTGCCGTATTCGCCTATATCGGCGATCCGCTGGTGGATCGGCTTGAGGACTTCAAACTCTCGCGCACCCTCTCGGTAATAACGGTATTTATCACCCTTTCCCTGATAGTTCTGGTGTTGCTGCTGATACTGCTACCCATGCTGGAGCGGCAGTTTCTCTTGCTGGGCAACAAGCTTCCTGGCTACCTGGATATCCTGCAGCACAAGATCCTGCCGATACTCGCCGACTATCTTGGCCTGGAGGCGTCAAGCTTTGACTTGGCCTCGCTGAAATCGATGGTGCGCGAGCAGTGGGGCGGTGCAGCCAGGGGGGTGTTCAATCTGCTATCGAGCTCCGGTATGACGATACTGGCCTGGGGGGTCAATCTGGTTATGATCCCTGTCGTAACCTTCTATCTGTTGCGCGACTGGGACACTCTGATTGAGCGGGTCCATGAGTTGATTCCGCGCCGCTATGAGCCTGCCGTGGTGCGTCTGGCCAAGGCCTCGGACGAGGTGCTGGGAGCATTCCTGCGCGGGCAGTTGACGGTGATGCTGGCGCTGGGGGTGATCTACTCAGTGGGGTTGTCGATCGTGGGCCTGGAGCTGGCACTGCTGATCGGCATGCTGGCCGGACTGGTCAGTTTCGTGCCCTATCTAGGCACCATCGTCGGTGTGGTGATGGCCGGTGTGGCTGCACTGATGCAGTTTCAGGAGTTGTTGCCGTTGCTTTTTGTGGCGCTGGTGTTCGGTGTCGGACAGATGACCGAGGGAATGTTGCTGACCCCGCTGCTGGTGGGGGATAAAATCGGTATGCACCCGGTGGCGGTGATCTTCGCCGTACTGGCCGGTGGTCAGCTGTTCGGCTTTTTCGGTATCCTGCTGGCGCTGCCGGTGGCAGCGGTGGTGATGGTGCTGCTGCGTTATACCCATGAACGCTACGTCGGTAGCCGGATGTATGCCGAAGGGGGGGAACCCCCGGCATGAGTCCGCATATCCCGTCGCAGCTGCCGCTGCGCATCGGCCTCAGGGACGGAGCTACCTTTGCCAATTTCTTTCCCGGCCAAAATGCGCCGGTCTGCCACACTCTGCAACAGGGGCGGGAGCCGTTTGTCTATCTGTGGGGCGGTGTGGGCAGCGGCAAGAGCCACCTGCTGCAGGCCGCCTGCCACGCCGTGAGCGAGCAGGGAGGTACAGCCATTTATCTGCCGCTGGCCGAGCCCGAAGGGCTGCTGCCGCAGATGTTGGAGGGGATGGAGCAGATGTCGCTGGTCTGTGTTGATGATCTGCAGGCGATTGCCGGCGATCAGGAATGGGAGCAGGCGCTGTTCCACCTCTACAACCGGCTGCGCGATGGGGGAAACCGCTTGATCGCCGCGGCTGATGCACCACCCGCCAGCCTGGGACTGGGGCTGGTCGATTTGCTCTCCCGTTTTGGCTGGGGGCCTGTCTACCAGCTGCAGCCGCCCGGCGATGAAGAGAAAAGCGCGGCACTACGTCTGCGCGCCGCCAACCGCGGCATGGAGATGCCGCCCGAGGTGGCCGCCTACCTGATGAGCCGCGCACCACGCGACATGCACGCACTGTTCGCCTTACTGGAGCGGCTGGATGAGATCTCCCTGGCGGCTCAGCGCAAGCTCACCATCCCTTTCGTCCGCGAGTTGATTCAATAGGCGTTAACGTAACTCCTCCCCGGTTTGTGATTTCAGTTCACGGCCACGGTAGCGGGCGTAGAGCATGCTGCCGGTGTAGAAGCCGACGCTAAGCACTACCTCAAGCAGGGCCAGCAGACGGTCCCCGGGGTTGCTGTAGGCCTCCACCACACCGTGGGTGAAGTAGAACAGTGAGAGGAAGCTGGCCCAGGCGAAGGTGTAGGGCCGGCCGTAGAGGATGCCGCGCAGAGGAAACAGCAGCGGTACCAGCATCAGGAACAGTACCACCGAGACCGGCAGCACCTCGGGCGGCGAGAGCCAGCTGTACCAGGCCAGCAGCAGGGCTATCAGGGCGAAATAACTGCCTGCGCCAAGCCGGTAGGTCAGTTGGGTTTTGCTCACACCCCGGCGCCTTGCAGTGCCTGTGCCGCCATCGCCAACCGTTTGCCCAGGGCGATACAGAGACGGTGCTCCTCCTCGCTCAGTGGCAGGTTGTTCTCCGGGCCGGCAAAGTGGCTGGCGCCATAAGGGGTACCACCGCTGCGGGTATGCATCAGGTCGGTCTCGCTGTAGGGGAGGCCGGTGATTAACATGCCATGATGCAGCAGTGGCAACATCATCGACAACAGGGTGCTCTCCTGGCCGCCGTGCAGGCTGGAGGTGGAGGTGAATACTGCCGCCGGCTTGCCAATCAGACTGCCGGAGAGCCACTGCGGACTGGTATTGTCGAGGAAATATTTCAGCGGTGCGGCCATGTTGCCAAAACGGGTGGGACTGCCGAGGGCCAAAGCGGCGCACTCCTTCAAGTCTTCCGGTTCGACGTAGGGGGCGCCCTGCGCAGGGATCGCCTCTTCGGTAGCCTCGCAGACGGTGGAAATTTCCGGGACGGTGCGCAGGCGCGCTTCCATCCCTGCTACCTCGCCGATGCCGCGGGTGATGAGTCGGGCCATCTCCGCGGTAGAACCATGGCGGCTGTAATAGAGAACAAGAATTTCGCACATCAGAGGATATCCAATACCTTTTCCGGTGGCCGGCCGATAGTGGCCTTGCCGTTATTGATCACGATCGGGCGCTCGATGAGTTTGGGGGTGGCCAGCATCGCGTCGATGAGCTGATCGTGGCTGAGCGTTTCATCGTCCAGTCCCAGCTCTGTATATTCGGCTTCCCCGGTGCGTATCAGCTGACGCGGCTCCAGCCCAAGCATGTTGAGTATAGCAACCAACTGTTCCCGGCTGGGTGGTGTGTTGATGTACTCGATCACCTCCGCTTCGATATTGCGCTGGGTGATCAATTCGAGCGTCTGACGGGATTTGCTGCAACGAGGATTGTGGTAGATGGTTGTGGACATAATTTTTTCGATTTGGTCAAGGTTGGATGTGCGGCTATTATACCGGCTCTTGTCTTGACAGCCTATAGGGCCGGTGATAGCTTGCCGATATACTCTATTTAAGGGCTGTTTTTTGTGTCTGTAGTCACCGCTATCCAGTCTGGATCCCGTTTTCAGCAAAACAGCCGATGGCTACTGTTATCGCTGCTCTCTCTGTTTGTTCTTGGGGCGTGTACGGTGATGCCGCCGGTGCAGGAGATGAGTGATGCGCGCCAGGCGATCAAGGCGGCCCGAGAGGTCAAGGCCGAGCAATATGCACCGCAAAAACTGCGCAGCGCCGAGGACTCCATGGAGTTGGCCACCCGAACCCTGGAGCAGGGGGAGTATGAGGCGGCCAGAATGGCGGCAACGGTAGCCAAGGCGCTGGCGATCAAGGCGCGTGATGAGGCGGTGGCGGCTGCCGCTCACTAGTGTACCCCGCCACAAAGCGCTCAGGCGCCCCCCTTGAGGTAGAGTGGCTACCCCGGCAGGGACGCGCCTTGAGGCTGAGCGCTTTGCGACTGGCTGAATGTGCCAATATTTGTAGCGGGATACACCAGCCTGCTGGCGCCAGGCTAATAGCGTGATATTCTTGGAAAATAAGTCACACTTATTGTTCTTGACAGATTTTTAGGCCTGGTGCTACCGTGGGTAAAGCTTTTTACACGGGCTTTTCGGTAATTAACCAAGAAACGACAATGGCGGAGTCTTTCCATGAAACTGTTTAAAGGTATCAAGTTTACGGCGCTTATCGCACTGGTGTTGGGTGTTGCGGTAGGTTGTGCCAGCACCCCCCAGGAAGAAAAGCCGGTTCAGGATGCGGTCGCCATGGCCAAGGCAGCGATTGCTGATGCCAAGGCTGCCAATGCCGAAGCCAAGGCTGCCGGTGCTGCCTGGCGTGACACCGACGATCTGATTGCGCAGGCCGAGAAGGCGCTGGCTGAAGGTGATACCGGTACCGCTATCCAGCTGGCTGAGAAGGCCAAACGTCAGGCCGAGAATGCCCTCAGGCAAAAAGCGTTGGAAGAACAACGCCTGGCTGACGCTGCTGCAACCTCTGTCGCCAGCACAATGGACAGCTACACCGTTGCACCCGGTGACAGCCTCTGGGCCATTTCCGCCAAGGGCTCTATCTACGGCAACCCTTACCAGTGGCCGTTGATCTACAAGGCCAACCGCAGCAAGATTGAGGACGCTGACCTGATCTACCCGGGCCAGGAGTTCGATATCGAGCGCGATGCCTCTTCCGCTGCCATTGACGCCGCCATTAACCATGCCCGCACCCGCGGTGCCTGGTCTCTGGGCGTTATCGAAGCCTCTGATACGGCCTATCTGAGCCGCTAAGCTTCCACGCCTCTCAACTGACCGTTAGTGATGAAAGGGCTCCTTCGGGAGCCCTTTCTTTTTGCGGGATACGGCTTTATCCTCACGGGGCCGGGCAAGGGGCGGCGAGCGGAACTTTTGCCCAGTGCGGGTATCCATATTTAACATGCTTTTACCCTGGAGTATCGAGTCAACTACCCCGCCCTAAAGGGCGGAGCTTGTGAGAGCAAGCTGGGTTGACCAGGGAAAGCGGTAACCAGCCCGCTACGTTACGAACAGGTCGTTAAGACCCACTCCGGGATGCTTCCTCAGTCCCGGACCCTGGAAGGCGGAGATCATGCTGGCGAAAGGCAAAGCGCCGAAGGTTTCCACCGCTGCCCCAAGGCAGGAGCCGGTTCGTGACATTCCCGAGGGG
>JAPHTQ010000082.1 GCA_026196275.1 Gammaproteobacteria bacterium | reverse complement strand
TGGTCAGGGCCGCGGTCAGCGTGGTCTTGCCATGGTCTACGTGACCGATGGTGCCTACGTTTACGTGCGGCTTCGTACGTTCAAATTTTTCCTTGGACACGACAATTACCTCGTAATCTTAAATTATGCTGAAAACTGTCAAGAAACTTTCTTGATCACCGCATCGGCGACGCTGCCAGGCGCCTCCGCGTACTTGGCGAACTCCATGGAGTAGGTTGCCCTACCCTGGGTTGCCGACCGCAAGTCGGTCGCATAACCGAACATTTCGGCCAGCGGAACTTCGGCCCTGATGACCTTGCCGGAGACACTGTCATCCATACCCTGCACGATACCGCGGCGACGATTCAAATCGCCCATCACATCGCCCATATACTCCTCAGGTGTCACCACCTCGATCTTCATGATCGGTTCAAGCAGCACGGGGCTGGCCTGTAGGGCACCTTGCCTGAAACCCATCGAGCCGGCGATCTTAAACGCCATTTCGTTGGAATCAACATCATGGTAGGAGCCGTCATAGAGAGTAACCTTGACGTCCACCATGGGAAAACCGCCATAAACGCCGTTTTCCATTTGCTCCTGAATCCCTTTATCGACCGCCGGGATATATTCCCGGGGGACCGCGCCACCGGCGATCTCATTAACGAACTCGTAGCCAGCGCCCTCTTCCAGTGGCTCGATGCGCAGCCACACATGACCGTACTGACCGCGTCCGCCGGACTGGCGTACAAACTTGCCTTCCGCCTCAACGCTCTTGCGGATGGTCTCTCGGTAGGAGACCTGCGGCGCACCGACATTGGCATCGACTTTAAACTCGCGCTTAAGGCGGTCGACGATGATATCCAGGTGCAGCTCACCCATTCCGGAGATAATGATCTGTCCGGACTCCTCGTCGGTACGTACCCGGAACGAGGGATCTTCCTGTGCCAGCTTGCCCAGGGCCACGCCCATCTTCTCCTGATCGGCCTGGGTCCGCGGCTCAATCGCGACCGAGATAACCGGCTCTGGAAACTCCATCCGCTCAAGGATGATCACATCCTTGAGGTCACACAGGGTTTCCCCGGTAGTGACGTCTTTCAGGCCAACAGCAGCGGCGATGTCACCGGCACGAACCTCTTTAAGCTCTTCGCGGCTGTTGGCATGCATCTGCAGGATGCGTCCGATCCGCTCTTTCTTGCCCTTGACCGGGTTTAACACCGTGTCGCCGGAATTAATCACCCCGGAGTAGACCCGGAAAAAGGTCAGGGTACCGACAAACGGGTCGGTGGCAATCTTGAATGCCAGTGCCGCAAAAGGCTCGCTGTCATCCGCGTGGCGCTCGGCAACCGTCTCATCGGCATCGTCCAGATGCCCCTGAATCGCAGGAACATCAACCGGCGAGGGCATAAACTCAACCACCGCATCGAGCACCGCCTGCACGCCCTTGTTCTTGAATGCGGTGCCACACAGTACCGGCACGATCTCATTGGCCAGGGTGCGCTGGCGCAGGCCCTGCTTGATCTCATCGTTGGAGAGCTCACCTGACTCCAGGTACTTCTCCATCAGCGTCTCATTCGCCTCGGCGGCCGCCTCAACCATCTCGGCGCGCATCTGTTCGGCCTTGGCCTGCAGTTCGTCTGGGACCGGCTCCTGACGATAGGTGACACCCATGTCATCCTCGTTCCAGTAGATGGCCTGCATCCGAATCAGGTCAACAATCCCCTTGAACTCATCCTCGGCGCCGATATTGAGTTGTACCGGCACCGGATTGGCGCCAAGCCGGGTCTTCAGTTGTTCGACCACACGCAGAAAATCTGCGCCGGAACGGTCCATCTTGTTGACAAAGGCCATGCGCGGAACATGATATTTGTTCGCCTGGCGCCAGACCGTCTCGGACTGTGGCTCCACACCGCCTACAGCGCAGAAGACGGCGCAAGCGCCGTCCAGAACCCTGAGGGAGCGTTCCACCTCGATGGTGAAGTCCACGTGGCCGGGGGTATCGATAATGTTAACCCGATGCTCCGGATACTGTTTATCCATCCCGCTCCAGAAACAGGTGGTGGCTGCGGAGGTAATGGTAATCCCCCGCTCCTGCTCCTGTTCCATCCAGTCCATGGTCGCGGCGCCATCATGTACTTCGCCGATCTTGTGCGAAACACCGGTGTAGAAGAGGATACGTTCAGTCGTAGTGGTTTTGCCCGCATCAATGTGCGCCATAATACCGATATTCCGGTAGCGCTCGATCGGTGTCTTGCGTGCCACTACAACTCGTCCCTCGTCCCCAGATTACCAGCGGTAGTGCGCGAAAGCTTTGTTGGCCTCTGCCATACGGTGACTATCTTCACGCTTCTTGACTGCAGAGCCACGGCTCTCAACGGCATCCATGATTTCGCCGGCCAGGCGCATACCCATGGATTTCTCACCACGCTTGCGTGCTGCGTCAACCAGCCAGCGCATGGCCAGAGCCATACCGCGCTCACCACGAACCTCAACCGGCACCTGGTAGGTCGCACCACCGACACGGCGGGATTTCACCTCAACCATGGGGCGGATATTGGCCAGTGCCTTCTCGAACGCCTCGAGGGGATCGTTCTTGGACTTCTCACCCACCTGGTCCAGCGCGCCGTAGACGATCTTCTCGGCTACGGACTTCTTGCCGTCCAGCATGATAATGTTCATAAATTTGGAAAGCGTGCGGTTTCCGAACTTTGGATCCGGTAAAATTTCACGCTTGGCTGCAACTCTTCTTCTGGCCATCGTACTTACTCTCTAAGCTCTGTTATGACTTGGGCCGTTTGGCGCCGTACTTGGAACGGGCCTGACGACGGTCATTAACGCCGGAGGTATCCAGGGCACCACGAACGGTGTGATAGCGAACACCCGGCAAGTCCTTGACACGACCACCACGAATAAGAACCACGGAGTGCTCCTGCAGGTTGTGGCCTTCACCGCCGATATAGGAGGTGACTTCATAGCCATTGGTCAGGCGCACGCGGGCAACCTTACGCATCGCCGAGTTCGGCTTCTTCGGTGTCGTGGTGTATACGCGGGTGCAGACACCACGTTTTTGCGGGCAGGCCTCAAGGGCCGGGACATTGCTCTTGTCCAGTTTGCGCTTGCGCGGCTTTCTTACCAGCTGGTTAATCGTTGCCATATTCCTAATTGCTCCAGCACAGAAATAAACACAGGCCGGTAGTTCACCGGCCTGCGGGGAAAAGAAGCGGAATTCTAGGGCCACACGCGCCCCATGTCAAGGGCGGGTGTGATCCCCTATCGCGGCCGGTTACTCTCCAGCCTCTCCTTCCGCTACACCAGGGGCCTCGGCAAAGGTCTCCTCAACGGTGACCTCAAAGCCTTGGCTGTATCGACGACGCTCATTGTGGTAGGCCAGACCGGTGCCCGAGGGTATCAGTCGACCCACAATGACGTTCTCTTTCAGACCGCGCAGATCATCTTTCTTCCCGGTGACGGCCGCATCGGTAAGGACACGGGTGGTCTCCTGGAAGGAGGCGGCGGAGATAAACGACTCGGTAGCCAAGGAGGCCTTGGTGATACCCAGCAGCATGCGCTCATAGGTAGCGCCAATCTGGTTCTCCTTCGTGATCTCCTCGTTTCTGTCGAGAATGCGTGCCACCTCCAGCTGCTCGCCGGTGAGGAACTTGCTGTCGCCCGGCAGTTTGATCTCGGCCTTGCGCAGCATTTGCCGCACGATAACCTCGATATGCTTGTCGTTGATCTTAACGCCCTGCAGGCGGTAAACGTCCTGAACCTCGTTGACGATATACTGTGCCAGCGCCTCGGCACCCTGCAAACGCAGGATATCGTGCGGGTTGGGCTCGCCGTCGACGATAACCTCACCCTTCTCCACATGTTCACCTTCGAACACGGTAACGTGGCGCCACTTGGGGATAAGCTCCTCGTGTGGATCGCTGCCATCGGTGGGGGTGATCACCACACGCTGCTTGCCCTTGGTCTCCTTACCAAAGCCGATGGTGCCGCTGATCTCGGCCAGTACGGAAGGCTCCTTCGGTTTGCGTGCCTCGAACAGATCGGCAACCCGGGGCAGACCGCCGGTGATGTCGCGGGTCTTGGAGGACTCCTGCGGAATACGCGCCAGAACCTCACCCACACTCACCTCGGCACCGTCGGTCAGGTTGACGATAGCGCCACCGGGCAGGAAGTAGGTGGCCGGGATCTCGGTCCCCGGGATATTCAGATCGTTGCCCTTGGAGTCAACCAGCTTGACCATCGGCCGCTTGTCCTTGCCTCCGGAGCCGCGCTGTTTCGGATCAATCACCACCAGTGAGGAGAGACCGGTTACCTCGTCGGTCTGCTTGCTCACGGTAACCCCCTCCTCAAAGTCGGAGAGCATAATGAAACCGGCGATCTCGGTGACCACCGGGTGGGTATGCGGATCCCAGGTGGCGAGGATGTCGCCAGCCTTGACACTGCTGCCGTCACTGACATCGAGCTTGGCGCCGTAGGGCACCTTGTAACGCTCACGTTCACGCCCGTTCTCATCGATAATGGTCAGCTCACCGGAGCGGGACACCGCAACATGGTGGCCGTCGGCATGCTGTACCAGTTTGATGTTGTGCAGCCGCGCGGTGCCGTCGATCTTGTTCTGGATGTTGTTCACCGCCGCAGAACGGGATGCCGCGCCACCGATGTGGAAGGTCCGCATGGTCAGCTGGGTACCGGGCTCACCAATGGACTGGGCCGCAATAACCCCCACCGATTCACCCACGTTGACCCTGTGGCCACGGGCCAGGTCACGACCGTAGCATTTGGCGCAGACACCGTAACGGGTTTCGCAGGTGATCGCAGAGCGTACCAACAGGTGGTCGATGGAGAGCTCTTCGAGCTGTTGCACCATCTTCTCATCCAGCAGGGTACCGCAGGGGATCGCCACCTCATCAGTGCCGGGCACCAGCACATCCTCGGCAGTGACACGGCCGAGTACCCGCTCGCTCAGCGGCTCCACCACGTCTCCTCCTTCGATCAGACTGTGCAGCGGCATACCCTGGGTGGTACCGCAATCCTCCTCGGTTACCACCAGGTCCTGGGCCACATCCACCAGACGGCGGGTGAGGTAACCGGAGTTGGCGGTCTTCAACGCGGTATCGGCCAGACCCTTACGTGCACCGTGGGTGGAGATAAAGTACTGCAACACCGACAGACCTTCACGGAAGTTCGCGGTGATCGGCGTCTCGATGATCGAGCCGTCCGGCTTGGCCATCAGGCCACGCATCCCGGCGAGCTGCCGGATCTGGGCAGCAGAACCCCGCGCCCCGGAATCGGCCATCATGAATACGGAGTTGAAGGAGTCCTGCTTGACGGTATTGCCGTCTTTGTCAGTCACCTTCTCCTTACCCAACTTGTCCATCATCGCCTTGGCGACCTGGTCATTGGTATGGGACCAGATATCGACTACCTTGTTGTAACGCTCACCGTTGGTCACGAGACCGGAGATATACTGGTTCTCGATCTCCTTTACCTCACCATCGGCGCGGGCAAGGATCTCGGCCTTCTCTTCGGGAATGACCATATCGTCCGCACCGAAGGAGACGCCGGAACGGGTGGCATTGCGGAAACCGGTATACATCAGCTGGTCGGCAAAGACCACGGTATCCTTCAATCCAAGGCGGCGGTAGCAGGCGTTGATCAGGCCGGAGATGGCCTTCTTGACCATCGGACGATCAACCAGCTCGAAGGGCAGGCCGTCGGGGACGATGTCAAACAGCATGGCACGGCCGGCAGTGGTCTCCTTGAGGCTGGTCACCTCGTTACGCTCGCCGCTCTCATCGATCAGTACCTCGCGCAGACGTACTTTGATCCGTGCGTGGACGGAGACATAACCCGACTCATAGGCGCGGCGCAGCTCTTTGGTGTCGGCAAAGGCCATGCCTTCGCCCTTGGCGTTCACTGCCTCGCGGGTCATATAGTACAGACCCAGCACCACGTCCTGGGAGGGGACGATGATCGGCTCACCGTTGGCGGGAGAGAGGATGTTATTGGTCGACATCATCAACGCACGCGCCTCGAGCTGGGCCTCCAGTGACAGTGGTACGTGGACCGCCATCTGGTCACCGTCGAAGTCGGCGTTGAAGGCGGCACAGACAAGCGGATGCAGCTGAATGGCCTTGCCCTCGATCAGCACCGGCTCGAACGCCTGGATACCCAAGCGGTGCAGGGTCGGTGCACGGTTGAGCATCACCGGATGCTCGCGGATCACCTCTTCGAGGATATCCCACACCTCCGGCCCTTCACGCTCAACCAGCTTCTTGGCCGCCTTGATGGTGGTGGCAAGGCCGCGGCGCTCCAGCTTGGAGAAGATGAACGGCTTGAACAGCTCCAGCGCCATCTTCTTCGGCAGGCCGCACTGGTGCAGCATCAGGGTCGGACCGACCACGATAACGGAACGGCCGGAGTAGTCGACGCGCTTGCCCAGCAGGTTCTGGCGGAAGCGGCCCTGCTTGCCCTTGATCATATCGGCCAGAGACTTGAGCGGACGTTTGTTCGAACCGGTAATGGCGCGGCCGCGACGGCCGTTGTCCATCAGGGCATCGACCGACTCCTGCAGCATACGCTTTTCGTTGCGCACAATGATGTCCGGCGCATTGAGATCGAGCAGTCGCTTGAGGCGGTTGTTACGGTTGATCACCCGGCGGTAAAGATCGTTCAGATCGGAGGTGGCAAAACGTCCCCCTTCGAGCGGTACCAGCGGACGCAGCTCCGGCGGTAGCACCGGCAGCACGGTCATGATCATCCACTCGGGCTTGTTGCCCGACTCGAGAAACGCCTCGATCAGCTTCAGCCGCTTGGTCAGTTTCTTGAGCTTGGTCTCGGAGTTGGTCTCCGGGATTTCACTGCGCAGCTTCTCCGCCTCGGCCGGCAGATCCATCGATTGCAGCATATCGAGGATCGCCTCGGCACCCATCTTGGCCTCGAACTCATCGCCATACTCCTCGATCGCATCGAGGTAGGTCTCATCGGAGAGCAGCTGGCCGCGTTCGAGCTGGGTCATACCCGGTTCGATCACCACGAAGGCCTCGAAGTAGAGTACGCGCTCGATATCACGCAGGGTCATGTCCAGCAAGAGACCCATGCGCGAGGGCAGACTCTTGAGAAACCAGATGTGCGCCACCGGACTAGCCAGGTCGATGTGACCCATGCGATCACGGCGCACCTTGGCCAAAGTCACCTCGACGCCGCACTTCTCACAGATCACGCCGCGGTGCTTGAGCCGCTTGTATTTGCCGCACAGGCACTCGTAGTCCTTCACCGGGCCGAAGATCTTGGCACAGAAGAGGCCATCGCGCTCCGGCTTGAAGGTACGGTAGTTGATGGTCTCCGGCTTCTTCACCTCACCGTAGGACCAGGAACGGATCTTGTCGGGCGAGGCCAGGCCGATACGAATCGCATCGAAGTCCTCGACCGGACCTTGTTGCTTCAACATTTTGAGCAGGTCTTTCACCGTAAATATCTCCTCAGTTGTCCGCTGTTAAACCGCCACGTGTTCAACGCGCGGACTTAGTCTTGCTCCAGTTCGATGTCGATACCCAGTGCGCGGATCTCCTTCAACAGTACATTGAAGGATTCCGGCATCCCGGCCTCCATGCGATGGTCGCCGTCGACAATATTCTTGTACATCTTGGTACGGCCGTTGACGTCATCGGACTTGACGGTGAGCATCTCTTGCAGCGTATAGGAGGCGCCGTAAGCCTCCAGTGCCCAGACCTCCATCTCACCAAAGCGCTGACCACCAAACTGCGCCTTACCACCAAGCGGCTGCTGGGTAACCAGACTGTAGGGACCGGTGGAGCGGGCGTGCATCTTGTCATCAACCAGGTGGTTGAGCTTGAGCATGTACATGTAGCCGACGGTAACCGGACGCTCGAACTCCTCACCGGTACGGCCGTCAATAAGCGGGGTCTGGCCTGATTCGGGCAGACCCGCAAGACGCAACATCTGTTTGAGTTCACCCTCATCGATGCCGTCGAATACCGGCGTGGCCATCGGTACGCCGCTGCGAAGGTTATGCGCCAGGCTGATCACCTCTTCGTCGGTCAGGCTGGCGATATCCTCGGCTTTGCCGCTGGCATTGTAGATCTCGTCGAGGAACTTGCGCAGCTCATCAACCTTGGCCTTGGCCTGAACCATGGCATTGATCTTCTTGCCCAGTCCCTTGGCGGCCCAGCCCAAGTGGGTTTCCAGCACCTGACCGACGTTCATCCGCGACGGTACGCCGAGCGGATTGAGTACGATATCGACCGGGGTCCCGTCCGCGGAATAGGGCATGTCCTCAACCGGAACGATCATGGAGATAACACCCTTGTTGCCGTGGCGGCCGGCCATTTTGTCACCGGGCTGGATGCGACGCTTCACGGCCATATAGACCTTGACCATCTTCAGTACGCCCGGCGCCAGATCATCGCCCTGGGTCAGTTTCTTGCGCTTGGACTCATATTGCTCGTCGAAATCCTTACGCTGATTCTGGATCTGATCGGCGATCGCCTCCAGCTGGGCATTGGCCTCGTCATTCTTCAAGCGGATCTCGAACCACTTGTCCTGCTCAAGATCGGCCAGATAGCCCTTGGTGATCTTGTCACCGGACTTGAGCTTGTTCGGCCCGCCGGCGGCAACCTTGCCCAGCAGCATCTTCTCGACACGGCTGAAGGCATCCTTCTCCATAATGCGCTGCTGATCCTTGAGATCCTTGCGCACATTGTTCAGCTCATCGTCCTCGATCTGCTTGGCACGTGCATCCTTCTCCAGCCCGTCCCGGGTGAAGATCTGAACACCGATCACGGTACCGTTCATGCCGGAGGGCACGCGCAGCGAGGTGTCCTTCACATCGGAAGCCTTCTCGCCGAAGATGGCACGCAGCAGCTTCTCCTCGGGGGTCAGCTGAGTCTCGCCCTTCGGCGTAACCTTGCCCACCAGGATGTCGCCCGGCTTGACCTCGGCACCGATGTGCACGATGCCGGACTCATCCAGCTTGGCCAGCGCGCTCTCACCCACGTTGGGGATATCCGCGGAGATCTCCTCCGAACCGAGCTTGGTATCGCGAGCCACACAGGTCAGCTCCTCGATGTGGATGGTGGTGAACCGGTCTTCCTGCACCACCCGCTCGGAGATAAGGATTGAGTCCTCGAAGTTGTAACCGTTCCAGGGCATGAACGCGACCAGCATGTTCTGCCCCAGCGCCAACTCACCCATATCGGTGGAGGAGCCGTCGGCCAGTGCATCGCCACGGGCAATGATGTCGCCGGGGCTGACCAGCGGGCGCTGGTTAATACAGGTGTTCTGGTTGGAACGGGTGTATTTGATCAGATTGTAGATGTCGACACCGGATTCACCCGCCTCGGTCTCATCATCATTGACCCGCACTACGATGCGCGCGGCATCCACGGAGTCGACTACACCGCCGCGACGGGCAGCGACGCAGACGCCGGAGTCCATCGCCACGGTGCGCTCCATGCCGGTGCCGACCAGCGGTTTGTCCGCACGCAGAGTGGGAACCGCCTGGCGCTGCATGTTGGAACCCATCAAGGCACGGTTGGCATCGTCGTGCTCGAGAAACGGGATCAGCGATGCCGCGACAGAGACGATCTGCTTGGCGGAGACATCAACAAAATCGACCTTGTCACGCGGTGAGAGGGTAAACTCGTTCTGATGGCGGCAGGAGACCAGGTCATCCAGCAGCTGTCCCTTTTCATTGACCAGCACGTTGGCCTGGGCGATCACATACTCACTCTCATCGATCGCCGAGAGGTAGAGGATCTCATCGGTGATCTGGCCATCGACAACCTTGCGATAGGGGCTTTCCAGGAAGCCGTACGGGTTGGCACGGGCGTAGACCGCCAAGGAGTTGATCAGGCCGATGTTCGGTCCCTCAGGGGTTTCGATCGGACAGACGCGACCGTAGTGGGTCGGGTGTACATCGCGCACCTCGAAGCCGGCACGCTCACGGGTCAGACCACCCGGGCCCAGTGCCGAGATGCGACGCTTGTGGGTCACCTCGGACAACGGGTTGTTCTGGTCCATGAACTGCGACAGCTGGGAGCTACCGAAGAACTCCTTGATCGCGGCAGAGACCGGCTTGGCGTTGATCAGCTCCTGCGGCATCAGGTTTTCGGACTCGGCAAGAGAGAGACGCTCTTTCACTGCACGCTCAACACGAACCAGACCGACGCGGAACTGGTTCTCGGCCATTTCGCCAACAGAGCGCACACGGCGGTTGCCCAGGTGGTCGATATCGTCAACGGTGCCGTTACCATTGCGGATATCGATCAGCACCTTCATCACATCGGTGATGTCCTCATTGGAAAGTGTACCGTTACCGGTAACCTCCTTGCGGCCCACCCGGCGGTTGAACTTCATCCGACCGACAGCGGAGAGATCATAGCGCTCTTCACTGAAGAACAGGTTGCCAAACAGGTTCTCGGCGGCCTCCTTGGTCGGCGGCTCGCCCGGACGCATCATGCGATAGATCTCAACCAGCGCTTCAAGCTCACTGTTGGTGCTGTCGATACGCAGCGTATCGGAGATGTAGGGGCCGTGATCGAGATCATTGGTGAAGATGGTTTCAAGCTCGGTCACGCCGTTGGCCTGCAGCTTCGCCAGCAGCTCTTCGGTCAGCTCATCATTGGCGTGAGCGATGATTTCGCCGCTCTCCTCGTCCACGATATCGTGGGCCAGGATGCGCCCGTGAAGTGCCTCAAGCGGCAGCTTGAGGCTCTTTACACCGGCCTTTTCCAAAGCACGGATATGGCGCGCTGTAATGCGCCGGCCTTCTTCTACCAGCACCTCACCGCCGACCACAATATCAGCGATAGCAGTCTCGCCACGCAGCCGCTCAGGGATGAGTTTCAGTGAAACGGTTTCACCGGAGAGCTTGTAATTGTCTTTCTCGAAGAAGATATCGAGGATCTGCTGAGTGTCGTAACCCAGGGCGCGCAACAGGACCGTCGCAGGCAATTTGCGACGACGGTCGATGCGCACGAACAGCGCATCCTTGGGATCGAACTCAAAATCGAGCCAGGAGCCACGATAGGGGATCACCCGGGCGCTGAACAGCAGCTTTCCTGATGAGTGGGTCTTGCCTTTATCATGCTCGAAGAAGACACCGGGTGAGCGGTGCAACTGGGATACAATAACGCGCTCGGTACCGTTGATAACAAAGGTACCGTTCTCGGTCATCAGTGGCATCTCGCCCATGTAGACTTCCTGCTCACGCACGTCCTTCACAGAATGGGTGGCGGAGTCCTTGTCGTAGATAACCAGGCGCAGTTTGACACGCAGCGGCGCTGCATAGGTCATGCCACGCAACTGGCACTCTTTAACATCGAAAACGGGGGTGCCGAGGCGATAGCCAACGTACTCTAACGCGGCATTACCGGAATAGCTGACAATCGGAAATACCGACTTGAAGGCGGCGTGCAGTCCTGACTCTTCCCGGCTGCCTTGCGATGCACCTACCTGCAGAAAATTGCGGTAGGAGTCGATCTGCATAGACAAAAGATAGGGAACATCAAGAATACTGGGGCGCTTGCCGAAATCCTTACGGATACGTTTTTTCTCAGTGAATGAGTAGGCCATCAGAGTTCCTCAGCTTATCAATACTTTCCAGCCATCTGCGGTTGTATGAATCCTTCCAATACAATCCACAGCTGGTACTTGGATACAGATGTGGGCTTATCCAGCGGAAAAAGGCCGGTGACAGCAAAGGTCACCAGCCATTTTTCTTCGCACACCCACGTCATCCATGACGTTGTCGTGGCGGGCATCCCGCCCGCCTGTCAGGCCATGCCTGACTGGAGTGGGCATAGATACCCGCTGTTACTTCAGCTCTACGCTGGCACCAGCTTCTTCAAGCTGCTTTTTGATCTCTTCAGCTTCATCCTTGCTGGCACCTTCCTTAACGGTAGCAGGCGCGCCTTCAACCATGTCCTTGGCTTCTTTCAGGCCAAGACCGGTAACGGCGCGAACAGCCTTGATGACGGAAACCTTGTTCTCGCCGAAGCTGGTCATAACAACGTCGAACTCGGTTTGCTCAGCGGCAGCTTCACCGGCCCCGGCAGCAGCAGCCGGGGCAGCAGCTACGGCGGCGGCGGCAGAAACGCCGAACTTCTCTTCCATTGCTTCGATCAACTCAACAACTTCCATTACGGACATGCTGGCAATTGATTCGAGGATATCGTCTTTAGATACGGCCATTGTTCATTACTCCTAATAGCTAAATTTAGTACACCAAAATCGCAACAAGCACCGTTATGCGGCACTCTGCTTCTGATCGCGAATCGCAGCCACTGTACGAACCAGTTTGCCAGGCACTTCGTTGATGGTACGGGTCAGTTTTTCGACCGGTGCCTTCATCAGAGCCATCAGCATGCTGATCGCCTGGTCCTTGGTCGGCAGGCTGGCAAGGCGTTCAAGTTCACCTGCACCGAGCAACTGTCCACTGATAGAGACCAGTTTCACAGTCAGAGCGTCATTCGCCTTGGCGAAGTCTTTAACCACTCTTGCGGCTGCACCGGGGTCTTCCATGGAAAACGCCAGTACCAGCGGACCGACCATACCCTCTTGCATGCATTCGAATTCAGTACCTTCGACGGCACGACGAGCAAGGGTATTTTTTACTACGCGCAGATACACACCGCTCTCACGTGCCTTGGCACGCAGTTCGGTCATCTGTGCAGCAGTCAGACCGTTATATTCCGCACCAATGGCGGAATAAGCACTTGCTGCGACTTCGGCGACTTCGGCTACGATGGACTTCTTCTGTTCAAGATTGAGAGCCACGCGAAATCACCTCTTGCGTTTTGTGCGGTAGACGGACAAACCGTTTACTGCACCACCTTCGTTTTGGGATCAGCTTGGAAAGCAGTCCCACCCAACGGTGGCCCTCAGGATCACTCCTATCAGGGAACACCGTCTGCGCCGGCAGTCTTGCGACAATTAAGCCTCTTGCAAGGCACCTGCGGTCTTCGACGTCACCGGCATAATGCCGGTTGGCCGTACCCGACAGGCATTACTGCCCGTCGGATAATTCTTTTCAATCAGAAGCTCAGGCTGGTCACATCAACCGCAACGCCCGGCCCCATGGTGCTGGAGACGGTAAGCTTCTTCATGTATACGCCCTTGGCACTGCTGGGTTTGGCTTTTTGCAGATCTGCCAGCAGGGCCTGCAGGTTTTCCTGCAATGCATTAATCTCAAAATCAACCTTGCCGATAGAGCAGTGGATAATACCGGCCTTGTCAGTGCGGTAGCGCACCTGACCGGCCTTGGCATTCTTCACCGCGGTAGCCACATCCGGGGTAACGGTACCGACTTTGGGATTCGGCATCAGACCGCGGGGGCCGAGGATCTGACCCAGTTGGCCGACGACACGCATCGCATCGGGGCTGGCGATCACCACATCAAAGTCCATATTGCCTTTCTTGATCTCATCGGCCAGTTCGTCCATACCGATAATATCGGCACCCGCCTCTTTGGCGGCATCGGCATTGGCGCCTTGGGCAAAAACGGCAACTCGTACGGTCTTGCCGGTGCCATTAGGCAGTACGGTCGCGCCACGCACCACCTGGTCGGATTTGCGCGGGTCGACACCCAGGTTGACGCTGACGTCCACAGACTCGACAAACTTGGCAGCCGGCATCTGCTTGAGCAGATCCAGCGCCTCATCAACGGGGTAAAGTTTGCCGGATTCGATCTTTTCGCTGAACGCCTTTGCACGCTTGGATAATTTGGCCATGACTTATACCCCCTCCACGTCAATACCCATGCTGCGGGCGGTTCCCGCGATGGTGCGCACAGCGGCATCCATATCAGCAGCAGTCAGGTCGGGCATTTTGGTCGTTGCAATTTCCTCGAGCTGGGCGCGGTTAACCTTACCCACCTTGTTCATATTCGGCACACCTGAACCAGACTTGATACCGGCAGCCTTCTTCAGCAGGATGGCCGCAGGGGGTGTCTTGGTGATGAAGGTAAAGCTGCGATCGCTGTAAACGGTGATCACAACCGGGATCGGCAGACCGGGCTCAACACTCTGGGTCGAGGCGTTAAACGCCTTGCAGAACTCCATAATGTTAACACCGTGCTGACCCAGCGCGGGACCGACCGGTGGACTGGGGTTGGCCTGACCGGCCGCAACCTGCAGCTTGATATAAGCTTGAATCTTCTTAGCCATAATAGATTACCTCTTGTGGGTGCGAACGCCTTTCGGCTCCCCTTTTTCCGGAAACGACAAAACACCACAGGCTCCGGAGCTGCCCGCGGTGCCGAAGTACTTACCCTTTTTCGACCTGACCGAATTCCAGATCGACGGGGGTGGAGCGACCAAAGATCAGTACCGCAACGCGCAGGCGACTCTTCTCGTAGTCGACCTCTTCCACCACACCATTAAAGTCATTAAACGGTCCTTCGGTAATGCGCACAACCTCACCGGGCTCGAACAATACCTTGGGACGCGGCTTCTCGGCGCCTTCCTGAACACGATCCAGGATCAACATCGCCTCCTTTTCGGAGATCGGTGCCGGGCGATCCGAGGTCCCGCCTATAAAACCCATGACCCGTGGCACATCTTTAACCAGATGCCAGGTCTCATCGTTCATCTCCATCTGAACCAGGACATAACCGGGAAAGAACTTGCGGTCACTTTTACGCTTCTGACCTTCACGCATCTCGACGACTTCCTCGGTCGGAACCAGGATCTCGCCAAACATATCATCCATGCCGCTGCGCTTGATGCGCTCTTCCAGCGAGCGCTTTACCTGATTCTCGAAACCCGAGTAGGCATGAACCACGTACCAACGTAGCGCCATCGCAATTAGCTCCCTTGACCCGTCAACAGCTGAACCCCCCAAGCAAGGATCCAGTCAAACACCCACAGGATAATACCGACGACAACAACCATCGCCATTACCATTATGGTTGTTTGCACCGTCTCCTTTCGAGTGGGCCAGACAACCTTGCGGACTTCGACAACAGCACCCCTTGTATAAGCTACTGCCTCTTTTCCGATCGTCGCTCTGCTTGCGATAAAACCCGCAACCCCAACCGCGACCAGCAAGCCAAGTACACGGAACACCAGCGCCATCTCACTCATGGCATAGAACGCAAAAAATGCGCCCGCCACAACAAGCGCCGCTATCAGTAACTTAATCTTGTCCGCCATGCCGCTTAAATTTTTCCTTGCTGTTGACAGCAAATAAAATGGCAGGCCAGGAGGGAATCGAACCCCCAACCTGCGGTTTTGGAGACCGCTGCTCTGCCAATTGAGCTACTGGCCTAATAAACGCGATAACGTGAGGCGGGAACTAGCCCGCCTCACGTATCCTTTATTTCTCTTAGCTGTTACTTACTCGATGATCTTGGAAACAACACCGGCACCAACGGTACGACCACCTTCGCGGATCGCGAAGCGCAGACCCTCATCCATCGCGATCGGCGCGATAAGCGATACGGTCATCTGTACGTTGTCG